>JAURMM010000152.1 GCA_030830685.1 Gammaproteobacteria bacterium
ACGCGTTCAATGCAGGCTTTCACGACGCGGCGGCCAAAGCTTTCACACTTTCGGGTAACAATTCGGAGGTGGCACATCCGTTGGGATCTGAGCTCTGGGCCTATGTGCCACGAAACCTGCTACCGCACTTGCAATGGGCAGCTCGCAAGGACTACAGCCATGTTTATTATGTGGATGGTGCACCAGCTGCTTATGACGTGAAAATCTTCGGCAGCGGAGATCAGGATCACCCGGGCGGCTGGGGAACCATTCTGGTCGTCGGGATGGGTTACGGTGGCGGCTCCGATGAAAACGGCATCGTTGTGGACTCTGCAAAGGACGGACTTGCAGGGGCAAACAGCGATGGGAATCCGCAGGATGATGTACGGACCAAATCCGCCATCGTGATTCTTGATGTGACCAATCCGGAAGTCCCCCCACGCTTGCTTGCTGAGCTCTCGCCCCCGAACCTTCAGTACACCAAGTCCACGCCGCATCCCGTCGTGGTGAACGGGGGGAGCAGCTCAGGCAAGTGGTTCCTGGTGATGGGCTCCGGTCCCTCGGATCAGGCATCTGTCTCCTACCGCAGTGGTCGCTCGACGTTTGCCGAAGTCTTTGTCTATGACTTGGCCCGCCTTGATGAGGGGACTGGTGGGCTCGTTCGCAAGCTGGCGCTGCCATCCAGCGGCAGGCCCCCGCGTAACACCGATGTCTTCATCGGAGACATCACCGGTGTGGATTTTGATTTCGACTACTCCAGCGACGCCCTTTATTTCGGTACGGTGGGCGCGGCATCGGACGACCCCAGGATAAATCAAGGTGCGCTCTATCGGGTGCTGCTGAATGGTTCCACCGACCCGGCAGCGTGGTCCCAACCCTTTACGCTGCTCTCAGGAGTCAACCAACCATTCTCTCGTGCGCCGACGCTGCAGCTCGACGAACGCAGGAACAGGTGGGTGGTGGCTGCCAGTGGTCGCTTCGAAGTAGGTGCAGATCGCGGGACCAAAGCCAGACAGACGCTGTATGGATTCCTAGACCCACCACTGCGTGCATCTCGTGCGGCCTCGTCACTGGTGGATGTCTCGGATGCCGTAGTCACATCAGGCGGTATCCGACTGACCGCGGATGGACAGGCGACGGTGGTAGACCGAGGCACATTGACCGCACGAGTCCTTGACGCCGGCGGATGGCGGCGTGATTTCCGGTATGACTCCAGCGGTCCCGCACAAAGGGGCGTACGCGGGGTGGCAGCGGAAAATGGCCTGCTGCTGGTGCCGGCCTACACACCGGACACCGCACTTTGCACGGCCGAGGGCAAGAGCACATTGCTCGGGCTCTCGCTCGCCACCGGCACAGCGACCGCCGAGGGCGTGTTCGGTAGCATTCCCTGCGCGATTTGCGAGGAACCCACGGACCTGGAGTTGCCGCCCTCCCCCATGATCGAAAATGTCCTGAACCCGGGCACCTACCAGATTCAGGAATACGAAGGACTGATGGATCTGCCCTCACTGGTGAGCCGCCAGACGGAAAACATTAACGGGCAAATCAATGGCCGCGCCTGCGCGACGAGTTCCACTGCCGCCCAGATCTGCGAAGACGCCAGACTGGAGGACGCGGTGTTCAGCGGTGAAATTTCCTGGCGGGAGAGGAAGTCGGATGAGTAGCGAATCCGGTCACCCCCCTGAGCGCGAGGACCAGCTCATGAGGGTTTGGCGCCCATCGGCTGGTGTCCCAGGATTCACTCTCATCGAGCTGATGATTGTAGTTGCAGTAGTGGGGATTCTGGCAGTGATTGCCTATCCTTCTTATCAGGATTACATCCGGCGCGCGAAGCGTGCGGAGGCCAAGGCCCTGCTGCTGGAGCTGGAGCAGCGGCTCGGCCGTTTCTACTTTGATCGGCAGAGCTATCCGGCGGATTTGAAAGAGCTGGGGTATTCGACCGTCGGAGCTATCTCGGCGGAAGGAAACTACACGGGCGCAGTGAGTGCCGGCCCCTCTGACGATCTCACTACCTCCTATCTCGTCACAGCCACACCCAATCCACCGCACAGTGATCCGGACTGCGGCGCACTCACGCTCAATTCGCGCGGAACCCGCGGAGCCTCCAGGGCAGGACTTGCGGAAGGAGGCGAACTGGCAGGTGAAGATGCTGAACGCATAGCCCGGGAGTGCTGGCGTTGAGACTGAAAAACTGCCTGTGCACTTTGTTTCTGCTCTCGGGCGCTCTCACAATCGCGCCGCCTGCACCTGCGGCTGAGGTCTACCGTTGGACAGATGAAAACGGTCGGGTCGTTTTTTCGGAAACGGTGCCGCCCGGCGTACAGGCGGAGAGGATCTCGACTCGCCCAGCACCACATACCGCTCAGGATTCTTCTCCAGATCCGGCCCAACGTCCGCAAGAGCTCGCTCCGAGGGAAGAAACCACACGTGCCGAAGTGCGAAAACCACGGAAAGATCCTGCGCTTCGGGCAGAAAACTGCATGAAGGCGCGGAATGTACTGGGGGAGTTGGAGACGCGCCCTCGGGTGAAGGCGCTGGACGTCAAGGGCGAGCCTTATTTCATCACTGATAAGGAGCGTGCAGAGCGCACGGCAGCCGCGAAGAAGAGCATCGAGGCCTGGTGCGATTGACCGCGGCCTCTTTCATCCAGCTCAGGCTGCATCTTCCTGGTCACCTGCCCGCACCAACTCCCGCGGCAAACTGAACACTACCTGTTCCGTGATACCCGGCACTTCATTAACTGCCAAACCGCCCCACGCTTTTAGACGGGCGACGACCTCTTCCACCAGTACTTCCGGTGCAGAAGCCCCTGCAGTCACGCCCACGCTGCGCTTGCCTTCCAGCCACTCACGCTGAATCTCACCTGCGTTGTCGATGAGATAGGCCGCTATGCCCTGCTTCTCGGCGATCTCCTTCAAGCGCGTGGAATTGGAACTCGTCTGGGAACCGACCACCAGGATAAGGTCGCAGTTCTTGAGCAGTGTCTTCACCGCATCCTGACGATTCTGCGTCGCGTAGCAGATGTCTTCCTTCTTGGGGCCGACAATCTTGGGGAAGCGTTTACGCAGGGCATCAATCACCACGGCGGTGTCATCCATGGACAGCGTGGTCTGGGTGACGAAGGCAAGGAAGGAAGGATCCTTGACTTCAAGTTTCTGCACGTCCTCGACTGATTCGACGAGATACATGCCGCCTCGACCCTTGCGTGAGCGATATTGGCCGAGCGTGCCCTCCACTTCGGGGTGACCTGCGTGACCGATGAGGATGCACTCCCGTCCTTCTTGCTGATAACGCCCCACTTCCATGTGGACCTTGGTCACCAGCGGGCAGATGGCATCGAACACGCGCAACTTGCGGCGCGCGGCTTCCTCCCGCACGGCCTTGGCAACACCATGCGCACTGAAGATGACCGTTGCGTCGTCGGGAACTTCGTGCAGCTCGTCGACGAACACCGCGCCCTTGTCGCGCAGCCCATCTACCACGTACTTGTTGTGAACCACTTCGTGGCGCACGTAGACCGGAGCACCGAAAAGCTCAAGAGCTCTTTCCACAATGCCGATGGCGCGGTCAACGCCCGCGCAAAAACCTCGGGGGTTGGCGAGATGGATTTCCATGGGGTGTTGGTTCCTGTTGGCTGGCCCGATGCGGGTCTGCGCGCATTATAGGCGGCGGCGTCAGCCCTTCACAGCGTCGGGAGCCTCTGCGGACCGGAGAGTCCCCAGCAGGAAAAACCCTGCGCCGAGCGTGATTGCTGAGTCTGCAAGATTGAACGCAGGCCAGGACCAGGCGCGGTAATAAAGCTCCACGAAGTCGATCACATACCCGAAGCGCAGGCGATCAATGAGATTGCCGACCGCCCCACCCAGAATAAGCACGAGACCCGCGCGATAAACACGCGCGGAGGGCTCCGAGAGGCGAATCAGGTACGTGAGATAGGTACTCACGATGCCTGCAAGGCCAATAAAGAACCAGCGCTGCCAGCCCCCCGCATCCGCCAGAAAACTGAAAGCTGCACCGGGGTTGTGCATCAACGTGAGATTGAAGCCGGGCAAGACCGGCACAGCTTGCTGGTAGGTCAACCATTTGACAGCCGCCGCCTTGGTGAGCTGGTCTGAGAGTACGATGGCTCCGGCGAACAACATCGGCCCGGTAATTCCGATCACGAGGCGACCCGTCGGTGCACTCCGGCGAGAATCCGGTGGGCCTGATCACAATCGATACGGATCTGCGCTGCCAGGGCCTCGAAGGTGGTGAACGGCAGATCGCCCCGGATCTTCTCGATGAAATCCACGCTGATATGCCGGCCGTAACAGTCCTCATCAAAATCCAGCAGGTGGACTTCCAGCACCCACTTGACCCCATCGATGATTGGGCGGGTGCCAACGTACGCAACACCAGGCCAGGGCTCCGGACGCACGCCATGCACCCAGGCGGCAAAAATCCCGTGCAATGGAGAGCGCCGCCGGGACAGATTCAGGTTGGCCGTTGCAAAACCCATGGCCCGCCCGTTCTTGTTGCCGTGGACGATGCGTCCGGAGATCCGGAAAGGGTGGCCGAGCAGTTCAGTGGCTGCGCGAAAATCCCCGGCTTGCAACGCAGCGCGCACCCGGGTGCTGCTTGCGCGCTCATCCAGCGCGAGGAATGAACTGGTGTAATCCACGCTGAAATCATGCTTGGTGGCGAAGTCCTTGAGTGTGGAGTAATCGCCGCCCCGGTCGCACCCGAACCTGAAATCATCTCCGATGATGAGGGACTTGATACCGAGCCCTTTGACCAGCACGCCCTCGATGAACTGGGCCGCGGTCAACGCCGCAAGCTGGGCATCGAAACGCAGCACCAGCAAGCGGTCCACGCCATACTGCGCGAGCAACAGGCATTTGTCGCGCAGACTGGTCAGCCGAGGTGGCGTGGCATCGCCCCGGAAGTACTCCGCCGGCTGAGGCTCGAAAACCACCACCGTAGCAGGCAGTCCATGCAGCCGCGCCTGCTGCAGCAGCTTCTTGATGACCGACTGGTGACCGCGGTGCACCCCGTCGAAATTGCCGATGGTCGCCACACAGCCCCGGTGCTCGGGTCTCAGATTGTGGAGGCCGCGGATAATCTGCATGGGGCTTCGACGTCCTGATATCCGTGTGGGGAGTTTCGATTATAGCCTCGCGACAGGCTGGACCACATGGCGCTTCCTGAGACCGAACAGCAGACAGAGCGCTGCGTAGACTGTCACGCCGACAGCGATGAGCAGTGCAAGATGGCCGATACGCTCGCTCATCCCCCATGAGGCCCACACGGCGGAGGGTTGGCAGAGGACGTGAAGGATCCCCCCCATGCCGACAGCCGCTACCAGCAGCCGCGCCATGAAGCGCGGCCAGCCCGGCTCCGGGATGTACACCCCGCGCCGGCGCAGGACCAGAAACAGCAAACCTGCATTGACCAGGGCAGCGAGGGAGGTCGCCAGTGCGAGGCCGCCATGTTGCAGCGGCCCCATCAGCACCAGATTCAGGACCAAGTTACTGATGAGGGCCACCACGCCGATTTTCACGGGCGTGCGAGTGTCCTGCCGCGAGAAGTAGGCGGGGGCGAGGACTTTCACCAGAATGAAGCCGCTGAGACCGAAGGCGTAGGCCATCAGGGCGTAGCTGGACATCAAGACGTCTGTCTCCCCCATCCGGCCGTACTGGAAAAGAGTGCTCATGATGGGGGTTGCAAGTACAGCGAGACCTACCGCCGAGGGCAAGGTGATGACCAGTACGATCCGCAGGGCCCAGTCGAGGGTCCGGGAGAACATGCGCGCGTCCTGCCGCACATGGTGTTCCGACAGGGTGGGCAGGATCACGGTGCCGAGCGCAACCCCGAAGATGCCAAGCGGGAATTCCATGAGGCGATCGGCGAAGTAGAGCCAGGAGATGCTGCCCTCGCGCAGGAAAGAAGCGATGAGGGTATCGACCAGAAAATTGAGCTGGGCCACCGACACGCCAAAGATGGCGGGCAGCATCAGACGCAAGATGCGCTGCACGCCCTGATGGCGCCAGCACCAACGGGGTCTTGGCAGGAGTCCGGCGCGGTACGCGGCGATGCCCTGCAAGCCGAGTTGCAGCATACCCCCAAGCAGCACGCCAGCGGCCAACGCCATGATGGGCTCGGCCAATCGAGGTGCTAGCCAGAGAGTTGCGCTGATGAAGGCCACATTGAGCAAGGCCGGGGTGATGGCGGGAATCGCAAAACGGCCATGGGTATTCAGCACCGCACCCAGGAAAGCTGTGAGCGAGACGAAGAGCAGGTAAGGGAACGTGAGCCGAAGCAGGGTCACGCTGAGGTTGTAGCGGCTCCCATCCTCGAGAAAGCCCGGGGCCACCAGCGCGATGATCACCGGCGCGGCCAGCACACCCGCCACGGTGAGGCAAATCAGGATGCCGGCCAGCACACCACCGACCGCAGCCAGTAGGTCTCTTACCTCGGTGGGGGAGCGTTCGGCTTTACATGCTGCAAGCACCGGAACAAAGGCCTGCGCGAACGCCCCTTCGGCGAACAGTCGGCGAAACAGGTTGGGAATCTTGAAAGCGACGAAGAAGGCATCTGTCGCGGCCGACGCGCCATACACACCCGCGATCACGGCATCCCGCGCCAGCCCGAGGATGCGAGAGATG
>JAURMM010000153.1 GCA_030830685.1 Gammaproteobacteria bacterium
CAACGGGACTTCCTGAGGCATGCCAGGGTTGCGGTGTCGGAGGGCGCGGCCTTGGGCGAGGAAGGCCGTGGTTTCGTGCGTCTGAACTTCGCCACGCGGGAGGAGATGCTCACCGAGATCCTCCAGCGCATGGATCACGCACTCAGAAAAGACACCTGAAGCCCAGGAGGCCGCTGGCGCCCGGCATGGGCGCCTGATCCTTCAGGAAAGAGGTGTGGCGGCGGATTTCTTCGTCCAGCAAGTTGTTGCCGCGAACGAACAGTACCAGTGCGCGCTCACCCGCCAGCGGCAAGGTGTACTCCACCCCCAGATCCAGCACCGTGTTGCCGTTGGTGGGCGTTTCGAGATTCGCCGTGCGGTTCTGATCCGTCACGCGGGTCAACCGGATATCCGCACTCCAGGCGTCGCGCTGCCACTCCAAGCCTGTGCCGAAACGCAGGGCAGGAATGCGGGGAATGCGATCGCCCCCCCGGAAGCGCGCCTCTACGTAATCACTCCACAAGCGCCACTGCAAGGCACCTCTCGCGTCATCGAACACCGTAAGTCGGGATTCGAGCTCGAAACCCCAGAAGCGCGCATCACGCTGATCCTGCACCACCAGCAGCAGCGCTTCTTCTTCATCGACGACTTCGCCGGTCTCGGCAAAGTCTTCCTCCACCCGGTCTGCCACGCTATCGCCGTTCAGGTCCTGCTCCGCGGCATGGATGTAGTTGGCAATATCGTTGTAGAAAAACCCGAGATTGAGCGCCCATGCGCCCACAGTGCGGCGCCAGTAGAGTTCGAGATTGGTGGATGTTTCCACGTCGAGATCGGTACTGCCGATTTCGTAGGTGTTGGTGGCGAGATGCGCGCCCCCGGCGAAGAGTTCTTCGATGGCCGGCGCCCGCCCCGCATGCGTCACCGCGAATCCGAGTTCGTGTCCTTCCCTGTAGTTGTAGTTGAGACCACCGGAAATCGCATGAACGTCAAAGTCCGCGCTGATCCCACGTTCCAGATCTTCCGCCTCGTTGTGTTCGAAGCGCAGGCCGAACTCAGCGTGGAAGGCCCCGAAATCACGCTCTTCGACCAGGAATCCGGCCACTGACCGCTGGCTCGATTCGGGGACGAAGGCTTCCTCGCCCAAGGCCGCGAAATCGCGGTCCTGCAGCTGCACGCCGAACACGCCGGTGAACCCGGCAACGGGTTCGTGCAACAGCTCGAAGCGACCGTCATAGGCCGAATTCGCGAGTTCTGTACCTACCTCGCCGTTACCCTCGATCTCGGCATGATTGTGATCGTTGAAGCCCCAGCGCGTGCGTGCTGCGGTGAGCCAGGAGAGTGGCTGCCGCCACTCACCCTTCACGTCAAAGCGGGTCTGCCTCTGGTCAACGGTCACACCGCTTTCCCCTTCCGGCATGCCGAGACCCAAGAGCTCGAGTTCTTCCTCATGTTCATCGTGGTGGTCACCGTGTGCCTCATGGCCGTGGCCGCCAGGCACTCCGTATCCCCTGTCCATGCGCTGCACCGAAATCCCCAAGAACCCTTGGCTGCCTATCCAGGACAAGCCTCCGGCGAAGTTCTCATGGTTGTTCTGGCTGTTCTCGAGCCTGCCGGGGCGCTCTTCCGGGTCCGGCTCGAGTCCGGCATACCCGGGGATCTCGTAACTCTCGGCGTTCTCCTTCAAGGCATCGAGATGCAGGGCAAACTGCGAACCGAGACCTGTCTCCACCATCAAGGCATTGGTCTTGCCTTCGCTTGCGGTGTCGTAGTGGGAATAGAGCTCACCGGAAGCGCGTTCGGGACGAAAATCGAGAATACGGTCATCCACCACGTTGACGAGGCCTCCACTGGCACTGCTGCCGTAGAGCAAGGTGGCCGGTCCACGGAAAATCTCGACCTGACGCGCAAAGACCGGAGTGATGGCAACAGCATGGTCGGGGCTCAGGGTAGACACATCCATGGTGCCGACGCCGTCGTCCAGGACCTGAACGCGCGCGCCGGACATCCCACGGATCACCGGCCGCCCGACAGCGGCGCCGAAGTCGCTGCTGTTCACGCCGAGCTCCTTGTTGACGGCCTCTCCGATGTTACGCAGATTCTCGCGCATCAGACGCTCCCGCCCGATGACGGAGAAGGGCTGGATGAGATGTTCATCAGCTCGACGCAGGGGGTCTGCGCTGACGATCACCTGTTCGTCGCTGATGCCACGTACGCTGTGGCCCACGGAAGTGGGCCAGGACTGGTCCGCCGCAGCCGGCAGGCTAAACACCGAAGTCAACACGCAGGGCAGCAGCCTGCGTAATTGCAAATCGATCATCATGAAAAAACTCCCACTCGCGAAGCCGCGGCGGCAGCGAGCCGACCGGGCGGATTCAAAGGCGCTGAATCAGGCTTTCAGGCCGGGTGCGACGGGGGTGCGCGTGCGAGATTGGAGCCTTTTCTCGGCTCGGGGAGGGTAAAGTTGGCTGTGTAGTCGGGCTCGGCTTGCGTGGGTCGATCGGTGGGAATACCGGGCGCAGCCGGGGTGGAATGTCCAGGCGCGCTGCTGGCAAAACAGAGGTGGCAGGTTTCCTGGGACTGGTGCTCGGCGAGCGCATAGTGATGGCAGGTGAGGGCAAGGTTACCGAGGAGAACCAGTAACAACAGGGCGCCGGCCCAAGGCCGCAGCGGTCGCGCCGATGTCGCCCGCCTGTTCACTTCATTCTGCCCCATGGAACATCACCGCCATGGAGATCCCGCTGGCGATGAGCAGGAGTTGTCCCAGCGACTCACGGATGCGGATGCCTCGGTGCAGGGCCGGAATCAGATCGGCCACCGCGATGTAGATGAAGCTCGCGCTGGTGAAAGCCAGCACGTAGGGCATGTAGGTCTGGATTTCGTCCACCCGCCACCAGGCGAGCAGCGCCCCTGCAATCATCGCGAGGCTCGCCAGCCCGTTCAGGGCGAAGGTGAGGAGGCGCGAAAAGCCGCTCTCGATCATGATGGCGAAATCACCCAGTTCCTGCGGGATTTCGTGCGCAATCATGGCGAGTCCCGTGAGGATTCCCAAACGGATATCGCTCACGAAGACTGCGGTGAGCAGCACGCCATCAAGGAAGTTGTGGAAGGAATCACCCACCATGATCAGCGCCCCCGCGTGGCGGCCATGGGCGTGCGCATGGTGTCCATGCCCCGCGTGCTCGGTTTCCTCACCATGGTGGGCATGACGCCAGATGAGCGCTTTTTCGAGCATGAAAAAGACCAGAATCCCGAGCAGCACCATGGCCAGAACGCTCTCGGCACCGTCGGCATTGGGGTGCTCGATGGCGTGCGGCAGGAGTTCGAGGAAGGTCACCCCCAGCAGCGTGCCGGTGGCGAAGCTGATGAGATGCGCAAGGGTCTTCGAGCGCCAAGCAGACGGCAATAAAAGATAAGCCGCACCGCCCGCGAGGCTCAGCACGCAGGCAAGAGTGCACATGGCCAGAATCCAGGTCAGCGTGGAGAAGGCGGAGGGATCGGGCACGAGGAGGTCCTGGCAGGCCTAGAATTCACTAGCGCTGATCCTACCGCATGCAGGCGGTCGGCGCGCGCACCGGTCTGGTCCGAAAGCGTGCGCTGGTGGAGGGAGAGCTCAAGTCCTGGGCGGGTCGGCCAAAAAAAACCGGAATTCATGCCTGAAAGTGATTGACCGGAAACCGCGACGGCCTGAGACTCCGCACCCATCCCGCGACGCGGGTCCCAGCTACCCTTTCTCAGACCGGAAAGCCTGCCTCCATGATTCAGCGCTGCGTGCTCGTGCTCACTCTCTGCGGGTTGAGCCACGCTGCGCTCGCGAATTTCCTGGACGGCAATGAGCTCCGGGAGCGCTGTGAATCAGACCGACCTGATGCAGTGAATACCTGCCTCGGCTACCTCGCGGGCGTGGCAGATGCAGAGGACGCAGGTCCCTCGTGGAAGATGCAGGAGAGCCTCTTCTGTGTGCCCCGCGGGGTGGGCGCCAGCCAGCTCAGACGGAGCGTGCTGGAGCACCTGAAAGCCCATCCAGAGGAGGAAGATCTGAACGCCGCGATCGTCGTCGGCAACGCCTTTCTGGAAGCGTTCCCCTGCAGTGACTAGCGCGCCACCGCGTGCAAGGCATCCTCTGTTTCCCTGACAAGATCCGCCATTACCTGTGCTGCGGGCCGGATGTCCTTGATTAACCGTACCGACTCTCCTGCATACAGCGCTGTGCGCTCCAAATCGCCTTCAAAGCCCGTCACGGGCGGTGTCACGGCATAGCGCGGAAACATCACCCGGGTGCCGAAGAGTTCTGCCTGCCCGATGATGCTCCCCTCCCCCGGCCGCATGCCGGATGCCGGTCCACCTGCCTCCGCCCACTCCGCGGTCTCGGTGTTGCGCAGAACCCGGTGTGCAGCATTTTCCCAGCCCACGTCGAACAGACTGGTATAGACGGTGTCCTCCGCCCGCGCGGCCACCAGCTTGCGCTTGTAAGCGTCGCCCACCTGAGCCTCCGGGGTCGCTAGAAAGCGCGAGCCCAAGGACACGCCTTGCGCGCCCAGCGCGAGCGCGGCGGCGATTCCTCGCCCGTTGGCAATGCCACCCGAGGCAATCACCGGCAGCGGAGCCAAGGCCTCCGCCAGCGCGGGCACGATTGTGGAAAGCGAGCTTTCTGCCTTCACATGGCCACCGGCCTCGATGCCCTGGGCAATGATGCCATCCACACCAGCGCGTGCCGCGTTGATTCCTTCTTCCACGGAGCCCACCTGCAGGAACACCTTGATGCCGGCCGCGTGCAGCGAGGGGATCCAGGGCGCGGGATCACCCCAGAAAAACACCACCAAAGGCACTTTGGCTTCCAGTGTGACCTCGACCTGCCCCGGCTGAAGCAGCGGCAGGATGATGTTCACCCCGAACGGCTTGTCCGTGAGCGCACGCAAGGCAGTCAACTGCGCGCGCATCGCCTCGGCCGGCAGCCCTCCGCTGCCCAGCACGCCGCAACCGCCAGCATTCGAGACCGCGGCGGTGAGCTCGGGCCCCGCAATGTTCAGACCCATGCCCGCGAGCAGGATGGGGTATTCAATGCGAAGCAGGTCGCACAGCGGGGTTTTCAGCATGTGAGGGACTCCTGTGAAAAGGCCGGCACCGGACGGCTTTGATCAATGAGTGATGGGTCGGCTGGGAAGAGGCAAGCATTCTCCGCGCGCCGCGATGTGGGGTTCTACTCCTTGACGTGCCCGGAGGTGTGCTGCAAGTACCCGCTGGGCCTCCGGCTCGCCATGCACCAGCACTACCTGAGGCCGCTGGCCGCCCCGCACGGGCTCACCCGGTACACGGATAGGCTCCAACCAGTCAGTCAAAGCACGCTGGTCAGCGTGCGCGGAAAAACCGCCCAGGGTATGGATGCGCGCGTTGACCTGGATGGTTTCACCCCAGAGCCGGATGTACCGGGCACCATCCACCAACTGGCGCCCCAGGGTCCCGTGCGCCTGGTAGCCGACAATCACCACGTGGCAATCGCGTCGCCATACGTTGTGCTTGAGGTGCTGCTTGATGCGCCCACCCGTGCACATGCCACTGCCGGCGATGATGATGGCACCGCTGTGAATCCGGTTGAGCGCCATCGATTGGGCGGGCGTGCGGGTGAGGTGCAGATTGGGCAGGACCGGGATCTTGCGGTCGCGGGCAAACATCGCGCGCGCCTTGGCGTCAAAAAGTTCACTGTGCTTCAGGTAGATTCCGGTGGCTTCGATCGCGAGCGGGCTATCGAGAAAAATCTGCCAGCGCGCCAAGCCCCATTGCTTGAAGAATTCCCCGAAGAGATGCAACAGCTCCTGGGTGCGGCCTACCGCGAAGGCCGGAATCAGGACGTTCCCGCGGCCCCCCAGCGCGAGATCAAGAACCTCGTGCATCTCCGCCAATGTGTCCTCGCGCGACCGGTGCAGGCGATCGCCGTAGGTGCTCTCCAGCAGCAGCATGTCGGCCGCAGCCACTTGGCTGGGGTCATGCAGGATGTCGGCCCCGGGCTGACCCAGGTCGCCAGAGAAAACCAGTACCGATTCGCGGCCCCGCTCGCGCAGACGCAGTTCCACGATGGCTGAGCCGAGAATATGGCCGGCATCGCACAAGCGGAGCTGTATGCCCGGCAGGATTTCCTGCACCTCGCCATACGCCAGTCCTTCGAAGCTGCGCATTGCACGCTGCGCATCCGCCCGGGTGTAGACGGGCTCGAGTGGCTTCAATCCCTTGCGCTCACGCTTGCGATTGACCCACTCCACTTCCTTTTCATGGATGAAGGCCGCGTCGCGCAGCATCACGGAGCACAGGTCACGCGAGGCATGATGGGTATACACGGGGCCTTTGAAGCCATGCTTGATCAGCAGAGGCAGGCGTCCGGAATGATCGATATGCGCATGACTCAGGACCACGGCATCGAGGCTTGCCGGGTCAAAAGGGAAAGGCGCCAGGTTGCGCGCCTCGTCCTCACGGCCACCCTGGAAGAGGCCACAATCGAGCAGGACGCGTCGCCCGCCGACGGTGAGGAGATGGCAGGAGCCGGTGACCTCGCCGGTTGCACCCAGGAACTGAATGTCCATCAGACTGACTTGTGCTGAGGCTTCACCGCGGATGCGCCGCGGCCTCGGCCACGACCACCGGCCCACCGCGTCCCAGTCCCAGGGTTTCGGCGGCATGCTGCTCGGCACAGGCCACCTCCAGCACCTCGAAGGAATTGATCAATGCCAGTAAGGCACCCGGCGCCACATCGCCATAGGTGCGCAGGAAAGGGATGTCATGGCCCGCAGCCCGAATCACGGGCCGCGCGAAAAGCGCCAGATCCTCACGCTCGATATTGGTGATGAGATTGCCGAAATGGTCCGTGGTGATGACCACTCCATGCAATTCCCCGCCGCGCCAAGAGGGCGGCTCGATCAGGGACGGAATGTAATCGGCAGTCGGCGACCCCAAGGCCCGGGGAGGGACTCGTCCCGCCGCGAGTTCTGCTGCCAGCGGCGCGAAGAGATCGCGTCCATGGAAAGTGGCGCTGAGGCGATCGATACCCAAACCAATGAGGCGCTCATGCTCCACGGCAAAGGCGACTCCCTTGGTGCGCTCGATGACACCTGCCAGCAGGCCGTTGTCGGGCGCGATAAAGACATGCCCATCTCCCTCCACCACCAGAACCTCACGGGAGGTGCCAACCCCGGGGTCGACCACTGCAAGGTGCACGGTGCCACGCGGGAAGTACTGGTAGGACCGCTCCAGCCAGAAGCCGGCCTCCGCGGGCCAGTGCACATGCGCTTCATGGGTGAGGTCGACGATTCGGGCAGCGGGATGGCGCGAGAGCATCACGCCTTTCATGGTGCCGACGAAAGGGCCGCGGTGACCAAAATCCGTGGTGATGGTGATCACACCGCAGGGATCAAAAACCGTCATCCGGAATCCCCCAGGGTGGTTCGGGAATGGAAGGGAGGCGCCGTGCGGCCGCCCCCCCGGATGACTCAGATGATATCCAGACTCCGCGGAGCGGACCATCCTGCGCCTGACAGGGCCGCAGGGCTGCGCAGGCGCGAGAGTTCCAGCTGCAGACGCGCGTTCTCCTGACGCAGCTCGAGCAGTTGTTCCTGGCGCCTGCGGACCTCGGCCAGCAAGCGTCGTTCTGTGATTTCCACTGCCTGCGCCACTCGCGCGTCGGCCTCAGCCTGGAGCCGTTCTACCGTCTTGCGCATATGGCGCTGATGGCGCTGGCGTTCAAACGCCCGCACATCCTCCAGGCCGATGCGCACCGGGTCATCCCCTGCCAGGATTTGCAAAGAATCAGCCTCGCCCGTCGATGCTGCTGTCTGTTGTGGCTGCACGCGCGGCAAAGATTCGTCCAGATAGCTGGCTTCATAACCCGCCAGGCGGAGCATGAAGGCAGCCAGCGCAGCATCCACGCTGCGGTCTGCGCAGACCACCCAGGTCACGCGGTCGTCCAGCCGGCGATACTCCTCGCGGAAGCTGGACCAAGGCAGTACCGCGGGTTGGGCAGCAAGACCGAGCCCGGTGCCGTGCTCACGCACATCGAGCCACCGGGCACCGCGCTGGACCAGCGACTCGGCTTCCGCGGACGCAAGTGGCCGTTGCAGGCAAGGCAGTATCAAGGCGTTGAAATCTTCAGCCTGAAGACGCAACAACACGCCATCCTCGCGCATGATCACCGAGGCCTCGCGCGGGTCCCCAGTGATCAAGGCTTCCTCACCGAACAATTCGCCCGGTCCCTTGACAGCCAGTTCGTGCACAGTGCCCGCGCGCTCCTCGCGTTGGATGCGGGCACTGCCGCGCTTCACGAGGTAACACTCCCGCCCCCGTGCTCCCCGCTCGATGACCACTTCGCCGGATCGAACCGGAATTTCATCCGCACGCTGCAGCAGCCGCTGCAGGTCCAGCGGCGACAGTCGCGAAAGCACGCCGATGCTGATCGCGAGTTCCAGGCCATCGGTGTATTCGTCCGAGCTCAACTCGAGCACATCGGGCAGGGCCAGTGCCAACGCCTCCTGCGAGGAGAGCGGGCCTGCGGTGCCGCGCAGGGTTTCCATGAGTTGAGAGAAGTCGAGAGAAGCATCCATGGAGATCTCGCGCAGGTTTGAGGGTGCGCTGAGTCTAGACCCACTCCTGGGTCACGGCCCGGTCCTGCCGCACGAGGTATCCATTGTTTTCATTTCAGGCTTCTGCAAGCGCGCGATAGCCGGCTGCCATGAAGGGAATCAGACGGGCGTGGATGCGCTCCAGATCACCTGCCCTGAATCGGCCACCGGACAAGGCATCGATGCGCCCGGTCTCGGCAAACATGAGGGTCATGGCACCCACCAGAAAGTGAAAGCCCCAGTAGAGATCCTCTTCCTCGACATGCGGCAAGGCGCGCCGCATGCCAGCGAGAAAGGCTTCGGCGATGGGATCGAATTGCGCCGTCATGATGTCCCGGGTCCAGCGTGCCGCATTGGCCGTCTGGGCGATGAGCCGGGCATAGCTCTTCCAGCCGGCCCCACCATGCACGCTTTTCTCCAGGAACGGACGCGAGAAGGCATCAATCAGGCCCTCGACCGTGGGAGGTTCCGGCAGCGATTCGAGGAGCCGGCGGCGCTCGCTGTTCAGGGCATCGGCGCGCCGCGTGATGACCGCTACGAACAAATCCTGCTTGGGTCCGAAGTGGTAATTGGCGAGTGCCAGCTCCACTCCGGCACGGGCAGTAATCTGGCGAATCGACACGCC
>JAURMM010000154.1 GCA_030830685.1 Gammaproteobacteria bacterium
ACGAATACATCGCGCATCGAAAGCTTCCTCCAAGGTGGGGTAGGGCAGGTCGGCGCTAGAGCGCCCGGGGGAGGAATCATAGCCCTCAGCAGGCGGCGCGGTCGACGCAGCGGAATGCAATAATCGACATGTCCTGAAGCAACCGGAGACCTCTCGAGTGCCAGCCCGTTTTCGCAGCCCATCGACGGCACGCGCGCCAGCGGCACCCGTGCCGGCCCCGTCGCGCAGCGACCAGGGACTCATCGGCGCCCGCCTGCGCGCATTACGCCAGCAACAGTCCCTCACCCTCAAGGAGGTGGCAGCTGTCACCGGCCTGTCGATGGGCCATCTGAGTCAGCTCGAGCGCGACCTCGTCTCACCCTCGGTCAAGACTCTGCATGACATCAGCCGCGCACTCGGCGTGAACATTTCGTGGTTCTTCGAAGCCGACCCCGCGAGCAAACGGCTGGACCACTACGTGGTGCGTGCCGGCGCGCGCCAACACATCAGTTTCGCCGGCGGGGTGGACGACTACCGGCTCGACTCGGCGGCTGTGCGCGATATCGGACTGCTCTATTCCACGTTCGAACCCGGTGCCTCGAGCGGCGAGGCGGACTACACACACGAAGGCGAGGAGGCGGGGCTGGTGTTGGCGGGTGCGCTGGAGCTCTGGGTGGACGGCGAGGCTGCGCTGCTGGGAGCAGGGGACAGCTTCAGTTTTCCGAGCACACGGCCTCACCGGTATCGCAACCCGGGGAGCGAGCCGGCAGTGGTGATCTGGGCCATGAGCCCGAGGAGCTACTGAGATCGCCTTTCCATGATGTGATTTTCATATTTGGAAATATCGGTAATCAAATATTGATTTATGAATATCTCTGCTCTACGGTCCAGGCTTGACCAGGCGCATCCCGCAGATGCGTCCGCCCCGGCATTTGCACTCATCCCAGCGGACTATCCATGAGCAAACCCCTTCCCTCCAGTGCACGCGTCGTCATCGTTGGCGGCGGTGTCATTGGCTGTTCGATCGCCTACCACCTCACCCAGCTTGGCTGGCGTGATGTCGTCCTGCTGGAACGCAAACAGCTGACCTGCGGCACGACCTGGCACGCGGCGGGACTACTCACCACGCTGCGTGACACCGAGGCTCAGACAAAACTCGCCAAATACACCCAGGAGCTCTATCGCCGCCTGGAAGCCGAGACCGGTCAGGCCACCGGCATCATCAATTGCGGTTCGGTGCAGCTCGCTATGACGCCGGACAAAGCCTTCGAGATGCGCCGGGGTTGCGCTATTGCGCGCAGCTTCGGGGTGGAGAGCCATGAGATTTCGGCTGCAGAAGTCAAAGCCATGTGGCCGCTGGCGGATGTTTCCGATGTGCAGGCCGCTTTCCATTTTCCGCACGACGGCCGCGTCAACCCGGCGGACGTGACCCAGGCGCTCGCCAAGGGGGCCCGCATGGGCGGGGCGCAGATCTTCGAACACACCAAGGTCACAGGCGTTCTGCAGAGGGATGGGCGCGTGACAGGCGTGCAGACCGAGCAGGGCGACATCGCCGCTGAATTCGTGGTGAACTGCGCGGGCATGTGGGCGCGTGAATTCGGCAAGCTGGCCGGTGTGAATGTGCCGCTGCAGGCGGCCGAGCATTACTACCTCATCTCGGAAGCCATCGAAGGCGCGCACCAGATGCTGCCCATCCTGCGCGACCCGGGTAACAGCGCCTATATCCGCGAGGAAGCGGGCAAGATCATGGTCGGGTTCTTCGAGCCCGTCGCCAAGCCCTGGGGCATGACCGGGATTCCTGAGGATTTCTGCTTCAACGATATCCAGGCCGACTGGGATCGCATGATGCCGGTCATCGAGAAATCCCTGAAACGCGTGCCCATCTTGTTCGACACCGGCATCAAACTCTTCTTCTGCGGTCCGGAATCCTTCACGCCCGATCACAACTACCTGATGGGCGAGGCACCCAACCTGCGCAACTACTTCGTCGCCGCTGGCTTCAATTCCCTGGGCATTCTGTCCGGGGGAGGGGCCGGGATGGTGATGGCGCACTGGATTACGCAGGGGCACGCGCCCATGGACATGTGGACGGTGGACATTCGTCGCGCGCATGCCTGGCAGAACAACTCGCGCTATCTGCACGACCGCATCGTGGAATCCCTCGGCATCGGCTATCAGGATCACTGGCCGTTCCGCCAGTGGGAAACGGCGCGCGGCGTGAAGAAAAGCATCCTGCATGATCGCCTTGCGGCCGCGGGGGCCTGCTTCGGTGAATCCGCAGGTTGGGAACGCCCCAACTGGTATGCGCGGCCGGGCCAGAAACCCGAATATGAATACGCCTGGGGCCGCCAGAACTGGTTCCAGAACAACGCGGATGAACATCGCGCAGTGCGCGAGCGTGTGGGCGTGTTCGAGCAGACGTCTTTCTCCAAACTGCTGGTGCAAGGACGGGACGCGGCACGCGTGCTCAATCGTGTGGCAACCGCGGAGATGGATGTGCCGGTCGGGCGGGTGATTTACACCCAGTTCCTGAATGCGCGTGGCGGTATCGAGGCAGACCTCACCGTGAGCCGGCTGGCTGAGGACAGGTTCCTCGTGATTACCGCAGCGTTCACGCACACGCATGTGGAGGCGCTCATTCGCAACAGCGTGCCGACGGATGCCTTCTGTGTGGTGACGGATGTTTCCGGCAGCTGGTCCATGCTGAACCTGCAGGGGCCGGAATCACGTGCGCTGTTGCGGCAACTCAGTGATGATGATCTCTCGCATGAGGCTTTCCCCTTTGGCACCTGTCGTGAGATCCAGGTTGGCTATCAGTCACTGCTGGCCATGCGTCTCACCTATGTGGGCGAGCTTGGATACGAACTCTACATTCCGACCGCCTTCACCCTGCCGGTTTACGATGCCCTGGTGGCAGCGGGCAAGGCCTTCGGACTGTCACATTGCGGGTATCACACACTGAACTCGCTGCGGATCGAGAAGGCTTATCGCGAATGGGCGCATGACATCGGCCCGGAAGATACGCCGCTGGAAGCCGGGCTGGCCTTCACTTGCGCGTGGCAGAAGGCCGGTGGATTCACCGGCCTCGAAGCGCTGCTGGCGCAACGCGAGCAGGGCTTGCCCAAGCGCCGGCTGGTGCAGTTTCTGCTGGAGGATCCTGAACCCATCCTCCATCACAACGAGCCGATCTACCGCGACGGTGAGCTGAACGGATACACCACCTCCGCGATGTACGGGCATACCTTGGGCGCTGCGGTGGCCATGGGCTATGTCGTCAACCCGGACGGCGTGACTGATGACTACGTGAACAGCGGCCACTATGAGATCGAACTGGGGAACCGGCGCCATGTGGCCCGAGCCTCCCTGAAGCCCCTGTATGATCCGACCAACAGCCGGGTGCGTGGCTGAGTGCTGGGAGTGGTTCCCATCAGCGGCCCGGAAAGAATCCAGAGAGCGAGGACACGAGCATGTGGCGAGTGGGCATAGACGTAGGCGGGACCTTCACCGACCTTTTCGCATGGAACGAAGCAGACGGCCGCCAGGTGAGCTCCAAGGTGCTGACCACCCGCCCTGATCGCTCTCTCGGTGTGCTGAATGCGCTGGAGGCTGCCGACATCGCCTGCGACAGCATTTCCTTCCTGATGCATGGCACCACCACGGCCACCAACGCATTGCTCGAGCGCAACTATCCGGATCCCGCCATGGTGACCACGGTGGGTTTCCGCGACACCATCGAAATCGGCCGTCAGCACCGTGAATTTCTCTACGACCCCTATCAGGTCAAGCCGCGGCCCATCATCAAGCGCCGCTATCGCTACACCATCAACGAGCGCATGAATGTCGCAGGCGAGACGGTGCGTGAGTTGAACGAAGCCGAAGCGCGTGAAATCGCGCGCAAGATCAAGGCTCACGGCATCAAGTCGGTGGCAGTGGCTTTCATCAACTCCTACAAGAACGGCGCGCATGAGTGTGCGATGCGCGACATCATCCAGCAGGAGGCCCCGGGCACCGCGGTGGTACTGTCACATGAGACACGGCCGGTGTTTCGTGAGCACGGGCGCTTCACCACCACGGCCATTCGTGCGGCGATGATTCCGGTGATGCAGGATTACTTCGAGCGCCTTGAAAATGCGCTCAAGACGCGCGGCTTCAAGGGTTCACTGCTGATCCTGAAGAGCTCGGGCGGCATCACTGGCGTGGACTATGCCCGCCAGCATCCTGAGGAACTCATCGAGTCCGGCCCGGCCGGCGGCGTGGCCTATGCAGCCTATCTCAGCAAGCTGCTCGGGCAGTTCCCCAACATCATCCACACCGATGTGGGCGGCACCAGTTTCGATGTCTCCATCGTTGAGAACGGCAAAGGGCTCATCACCCGCGACCACGAGATTGAATGGGAAATCCCCTGCATCGTGCCCATGCTCGACATCCACAGTGTGGGGGCGGGCGGTGGCTCCATCGGCTGGATGGACGAGGGTGGCTCGCTCCGCGCCGGCCCGCGTAGCGCGGGTTCAAGTCCTGGCCCTGTCTGCTATGGGCTCGGAGGTACGGAACCCGCCATTACCGATGCCAACCTGCTGCTCGGACGCATCGAACCCACCCTGGGCGGCAAGATGCAGCTCGACAAGGCCGGCGCCGAGGCAGCCATGGAGCGACTCGCAGCTCAGATTGGGCTCTCCACGATAGAAACCGCCGACGGGCTCATCCGCATCGCCTGCGAGAACATGGCCCAGGCCGTGAAGAAGGTGCTGGTCTCGCGTGGACGCGATCCCCGCGACTTCATCCTCGCGAGTTTCGGCGGTGCCGGCGCCATGCACGCCTGCTTCGTTGCCGAGTCCATGAACATTCCCAAGGTCATCATGCCCATCCACGCGGGCGTCGCTTCCGCGTTCGGCGCCACGGCCATGGATCTGCGTCAGGATCTGGAAGCCTTCTACTTCTCCCCTGTGGCGGATGCGGATCTGGACACGGTCAACCGTCTTTTCGAGGATCTGGAGCAGCGGGCGGTCGCCTTGCTGCTGGCGGACGGCATCCCCCGCGAGCGGATAGAGCTCTCCCGCAGTGCCCAGATGCGCTACGTTGGCCAGACCTACGAGGTGGACACCCCGTTGCCATCCAAGGTGCTGGTGCAGGCGGACATCCCCCACGTCATCGAGACCTTCCATCAGTGCCATGAGCGGGAGTACGGCGTGAGTTCCAATGATTTCGCGCCGGCCCTGGTGGCCCTGGGCGTCACGGCCATCGGCAAGATGGCGACGCCTCCACCGATGCCCGCGGGCGCCAGCGGCAAGGAGCCGATCAAGGGCGAGCGGCAGATCTACTTCAACGGCGCCTGGCACCCGAGCAAGGTATATGATGGCCATGCCCTGCAGACTGACGCCAGCGTGGCCGGGCCGTGCATCGTGGAATACGAACATGCCTGCGCGGTGCTGCCGCCCAACGCGGTGGCGACCGTGGACACCTACGGCAACCTGATCATCGACATCAGCCGCAACCTGACAACCGGCGATTGAGGAGCAAGACATGGACAAGAAAGTGCAGATAGACGCCTCTGTCATCGAGCAGACCAAGGTCGACCCCGTCACCTTCGAAGTACTGCGCAGCATCTTCGAGTACGCCGCCGAGCGCATGGCAACGGTACTTCAGCGGTCCTCCTTCTCGCCCATCCTGGCGGACATGGTGGATTTCTCCAATGCCATCTACGACTACGACTGTCAGCTGCTCGCCCAGGCCGCAAATTGCCCGATTCATCTCGCAGCCATGAAGTTCTCGGCCGAGGCGATCATTGCCAAGTTCGGCATCGAGAATATCCACCCGGGTGACGTGATCCTGTTGAACGATCCGTACATGGGCGGCACCCACATCAATGACATGACTTTCCTCACGCCCATCTATTTCGAAGGAGATCTGCTGGGCTATGCGGTGAGCCGTGGACACTGGATGGATCTGGGTGGCGGTGCGGCGGGCGGACAGGCCTTCACGGGTACCCATATCGCCGGGGAAGGTCTGCGACTGCCGCCGATCAAGGTCTACGAGCGTGGCCAGCCACGCCAGGACATCATCGACATTCTCCTAAATAACACCCGTACGCCGCATTTCGTCAAAGGGGATCTGCAGGCCCATGTGGGCTGCCTGAAGGCTGGCGAGCAGGAAATGCAGCGCGCCGCTGCCAGGTACGGCGTGACGACCTTGAAGACTGCGATGAAGCAGCTGCAGGGCTACACGGAGCGGATCGTGCGCAAGAGCATCAGCGAGATTCCGGACGGGATCTATGAAGGCGAAGACTACGCCGATACGGACGGCTTCTCCGAGACACCCATCTGGATCAAGGTCAAGCTCATCGTGGAAGGCTCGGAGATCACGGTCGATTTCTCCGGCACCGACAGCATCGTGAAGGGCGCCATCAATTCGCCCTACGCGAATACGGCTTCCGCTACCCTCTATTCCCTGCAGTTCTTCCTGGCGCCGCATGCGCCGCAGAACCAGGGCATGTTCAATCCCATCAAGATCCGGATTCCTGAGGGCTCCTGGCTCAACGCACGCTGGCCCGCGCCGACCATCGGCTGCACCACGCTCACCTCTGCAAAGATCACGAGCGCCATCTGGCAGGCGCTGGCCAAGGCTTGTCCGGACAAAGCCACGGGCTCTACCAGCGCAGACTGCAACTGGTTCGTGTCCTCCGTGGTGGATCCGCAGGGCGTGTCGGACGTGTTTTCAGACCTTCCCGCCGGTGGCTGGGGCGCCACGCCGTTCAACGACGGTATGAATGTGACCGAGGATCCGCTGGGTAACTGCATGAACATGCCGGCCGAGACCGCCGAACTGCTGTTCCCCATCGCATACGAGGCCTTTGAGCTGCGCAAGGATAGTGCGGGCCCGGGCAAGCATCGTGGGGGGCTCGGCGCGGTGTTCAAGGTGCGTTACCTGGCCGAGGGCCAGCTCAGCATGGAGACCGCGCGTACCTTGGAGGGCAGTCCCGGGGTGGCAGGTGGGCAGCACTCAGCTGTACAGCGCCAGATCAAGATTTTCGAGGATGGCCGCCGGCAGGTGATTGGTGGACTGGACGAACAAGGCCAGTGGAAGAGCCCGTTGCTGTGCGCCTATCCGTTCAGCTACGGCGAAACCTTCATGTTCGAGAGCACGGGCGGCGGTGGTTATGGCAATCCGCGTGAGCGCGATGCCAAACAGGTGCTTGAAGATGTGCTCGACGAGTACATCTCGCTGGAGGCTGCAGCCAGGATCTACGGCGTGATCATCGATCCCGCCACCTTTCAGATCGACGAGGCTGCAACGCGCAAGGCGCGCACCCCTTGAGCCTCATGGCCCGCTGAGCTTCGGAGATCCCACTTCCCGATGAGCGGGCCGTTGCCGCGCGAGGGCTTTGAAGCCATTCCTTGCCCCGTCTGTGGGGGCGAGAACTTCAAGCCCTTGTTCGAGAAAGCTGGCGAGCCTTTCGTGCGCTGCGCCGGCTGTTCACTGGTGCTGATCAACCCGCGTCCGCGCTTCGAGGCACTCGAACACACCTACGACGCGCATTACAGCCGGGGCTACATCGACAAGGCGGAGAAGAAACTGGCGCGATGCAGGCGCTGGGTGGCACGTATCCGCCGACGCCTGGGCCACTGTGGCAACTGGCTGGATGTGGGCTGTTCTGCGGGTTTTGTGATGGCGGCAGCAGAGGCTGCGGGATTCGCCGCCTGGGGCGTGGAGCTTGAGCCGGCGGCGGTCGAATTCGGGCGAATTGAACTGGGGCTTGAGCGCATCGTGTGCGGGACCTTCGAGGCCCAGGCCTATCCGTCTGCCTTCTTCGACGTGGTCTCCATGTACGACGTCATCGAGC
>JAURMM010000155.1 GCA_030830685.1 Gammaproteobacteria bacterium
GCGATCGAACGCGCCAGGTCCACCGTGCCATGGCCGGTTTTCTGCCAGCAGCGATACTTATGCGTGTGACCCGGCAGCCGCATCCAGCCGGGGCAATAGCTGGTGTCCCCCGGCTGGCGATGACCATAGTGGAGACCGGCAATGGCCATCGCGGGCTTTATCGTCGAGCCCGGTGGATAGAGGCCCTGCAAGGCCCGGTTGAAGAGCGGGCGGTCGGGGGAATCACGCCATTCCGAATAAATCGCCGTGCTGATGCCGTTCACGAACTGGTTGGGATCAAACGCCGGGTTGCTCACGAAGGCGAGCACTGCGCCGGTTGCCGGTTCCAGCGCAACGATCGCACCGCGCCGGCCGGCGAGCGCTGCGGCCGCGACGGCCTGTAGTCCGGTGTCCACCGTGAGATGCACATCCTTGCCGGCGACCGGGGCCACCCGGTCAACGACGCGCAAGATACGCCCCTGGGCATTGACCTCTACACTCTGGTATCCGGTCTTGCCATGCAGGGTCTCTTCCCGCGCTCTTTCGACACCTTCCTTGCCGATATGGGTGGTGCCGCTGTAAGCGGAGGCATCGATGCGCTGGAGTTCCTCCTGGTTGATGCGGCCCACATAACCGATGAGGTGAGCAAACTGGGAACCCAGCGGATAGTAGCGGGTGAGCCGCGCCTTGATCTCGAAGCCCGGGAAGCGATGGCGATTCACCGCAAACATCGCAACTTCCTCTTCGCTCAGATTGCCTTTCAATGTGACGTTGTCGAAACGCCGCTTCTGACGCAGTTCCTTCTCGAAGCGCTCCAGAGCGTCCTCTTCGAGCGTGACGACCTTGCGAATATCGACCATGGCGCGGTCCAGATCAGGCGCCTGCTCCGGCACCACTTCGAGTGCGAAGGAAGCCCGGTTGTCCGCGAGCAATACGCCATCCCGGCCGTAGATCAGTCCACGGGTGGGAGGAATCGGGAGCAGTCGCAGTCGGTTCTCCTGCGATAGCGTGATGTAGTGGTCGTGGTTGGCGAGCTGCAGCCAGATGAGCCGTGAGATCAGGACCGCGCTCAGAAGGCCCATGCCTACTATCCCCAGCCACAGGCGCCGGTTGAACATCCCGAGGTCACGCTTGTGAGCGCCAAACTGTCCGTCCCCACCAAGGAGGATCGACCACCAGCTGCGCCGATTCCAGGGCATCGCTTCAGCCGGCCTCAGGTCATGGCCTTGCGGCGAAGATCACGCAGCACGACGAAGAGCCAGGGCCAGAGCACTGCGCTGGTCAGCGCACTGAACAGGAACATCAGCGAATAAAGCCTCGAACCCATGGTGTTGTAGATGACGAGCATCCACGCTTCGTAGAGCAACACCAGAAAACCCACCACCATCGCCTGCTGTATTGGTGGGTATACCCGGATACGCTGATGGTATCGAACGGCGACAAAGGCAACGAAGGCGAGCCCTAGCGCATGCTGTCCCAGCAAGGAGCCGTGCATGACATCGAGCAGGATACCGACCACCCATGCACCCAGCACGCCCACCCGTTCAGGCAGAGCGATGCACCAATAAAAAAGCGTCAGAGGCACCCACGCCGGTCGCCACGGATTGATCACATCCGGCAGCGGCAAACCCGTAAGAAGAAGGGCGAGCCCCAGACTCAGCATCACGGCAAAAAGCCAGCGTAGCTCACGCGAGTTCATGGAGACCCTGCAGCTTTAGCGGATGGGAGTATCGCGCAGGCATTCATGCTCAAGCTCATGGGGCGGCGGTTGTCGGTATTGCGACCGGGCTCTGCGGTGCAATGGGCTTCGGCCACACCAACAGCACTTCTCGCACACGACCAACATGTGACGCGGGCCGGACCCGGATGTCCGCGAAGGCTTCGCTCGTTTCCAGATTGACTGCGACTACCTGCCCCACGGGATAACCGGCCGGAAACTTGTGATCGAGGCCCGAGCTGACAACGAGATCGTCCACCTTCACGTCGGAGTTGTTCGGCACGAAGCTGAGCGAGAGCAACTCCCCGGTTTCGTCACCCAGCGCCAGGGCACGCAAGCCATTGCGATTGAGTTGTACGGGAATGGCGTGCCGGGAATCGGTAAGCAGAATGGCAGTGCTGGCATAGCGGCTGACCTCTACTATCTGCCCAAGAATCCCGCTCGCATCGGCTATCGGCTGCCCGACGTACACGTGGTGCTGGCTACCTTTGTTGATCACGATCTGGCGCTTGGTGGCGTTGGTCTCGATGGCGAGAACTTCCGCCACCACCACCTCTTCACCCAGTTCCGGAGAGGATTCCAGCAAGGCCCGCAGGTGAGTGTTTTCTCTCTGCAGGGCCTCGAAGCGCTGCGCGCGACTGCGCAGCAGCAGATTCTCCTCACGCAAGCCCCGGTTTTCGCTCAGAAGTGCACTTCGGGAGGAAAGCGACTCCGCGATTGAGTCGACTGCGCGCACGGGCAGGCTTACCAGAAACTGCAGCGGATAGACCACCACGCCCAAGGCTGCTCGTAGGCTCGCGAGATGCTGCTGACGGTAATCGACCGACAGCAGCAGGAACGACAGCACCACGCAGGTAATGAAGCGCGTGGTTGCGGAGGGTCCATCTATGAACAGGGTTTTGATGGCGGGTCTCTCCAGTGCGCGCTGGGGATCAGGGCCTATTCGAGGGCGAGGATCTCGGGACCATACTCTTCAATCATCTCGAGGACGCGCCCGCCCCCGCGGGCCACGCAGGTGAGCGGATCGTCCGCCACGATCACCGGCAGTCCTGTCTCCTCCATCAACAGGCGATCGAGATCCCGGAGCAGTGCGCCACCACCCGTCAGCACCATGCCGCGTTCGGCCACATCGGACCCGAGTTCCGGGGGTGTTTTCTCCAGTGCTGTCTTGACCGCCTGGACGATACCCGCCAACGGCTCCTGCAGCGCCTCGAGGATTTCGTTGCTGTTGAGCGTGAAGCTGCGTGGCAGGCCCTCTGCAAGGTTGCGGCCCTTGATTTCGATTTCCCGCAAATCATTGCTGGGATAGGCGCAACCGATTTCGTGCTTGATACGCTCGGCGGTGGCATCGCCGATGAGGCTGCCATAGTTGCGGCGCACGTAGTTGACGATGGCGTCATCGAAGCGGTCTCCGCCGATGCGTACCGAGTCAGAATAGACGATGCCATTCAGCGAGATGATGGCCACTTCAGTGGTGCCGCCTCCGATATCGAGCACCATGGAGCCACGTGCATCACTGACCGGCATGCCGGCACCGATGGCAGCCGACATCGGCTCCTCGATAAGATGGACTTCGCGGGCACCAGCCCCCTCGGCAGATTCCTTGATGGCGCGCCGCTCCACCTGGGTGGAGCCACACGGCACACAGATCAGTACCCTTGGGCTCGGTTTGAAAATCGAATTTCCATGAACCTTGCGGATGAAGTGCTGAAGCATCTTCTCGGTCACGGTGAAGTTTGCGATCACGCCATCCTTGAGCGGGCGGATGGCTTCGATGTGACCGGGAGTGCGGCCCAGCATGCGCTTGGCCTCGATACCGACGGCGGCGATCTGTTGCGAACCGCTGTCCTTGCCACGTCGAATCGCCACGACCGAGGGCTCGTTGAGCACGATGCCGCGGCCGCGGACAAAAATGAGGGTGTTGGCGGTCCCCAGGTCAATCGACAGATCGTTGGAAAACACGCCCCGCAACAATTTGAACATCTGCTCAGTCCTCTGCCCTGGATTTGTCGGCGATTAGTGGCGGTGCACAGATACACGCATTCGGTGGTGGGAAGGTCGGCCCGCTGATCCGGGATGATCGTGATAAACTTCTGGCGCTTGCGCAGACGGACCGGGAGGTCGCCGGGGGCGCATCGAATGAGTGGCGGGCGTGCTCGAAACCGCTTGGTAATTTAACAGCGGGGCTGGCGTTCGGCAAGCCAGCCACACGCAAGAAAATCCTTTCCCGATCAACAGATAAGAATCACACCCCATGCTTGAAGAAGCCCAGGTGCAGACGCTCGCCCGGTTGGCGAGAATCGCCCTCGAGCCGGCGGAGCTGCCGTCTCTGGCGGCCCAGTTGTCGCGCATCCTCTCGTTGGTGGAGGCGATGGAAGCCGTGGATACCACAGGTGTCGAGCCCCTCGCCCATCCTCTCGAGCCGGTCCCGCGGCGCCGTCCCGATGCCGTGACAGAGACAGATCAGCGGGCCGAGTTCGGCGCTGTCGCACCTGCGATGGCCGAGGGCTACTACCTCGTACCCCGGGTCATCGAATGAGTGCCACGGACTACCCACGCACCGTGGCGGGCATGAGTGCAGGACTTGCCAGGGGCGCATTCTCAAGCCGCGAACTTGTCATTGATTGTCTCGGACGCATTGCCCGTGATGATTCGGCGCTCAACAGCTTCATCACCATTGTCGAGGAGCAGGCACTCGCCCACGCAGACGCAGCGGATGCAAGGAGGCGCGCTGGACAGGCAGGACCGCTGTCAGGTATCCCCTACGCCAACAAGGACATCTTCTGCACCAAGGGCGTGCGCACGAGTTGCGCCTCCCGGATGTTGGACAACTTCGTCGCCCCTTATGACGCTACCGTCGTCACCAGACTCGCAGAAGCCGGGATGGTCATGGTCGGCAAGACCAACATGGACGAGTTCGCCATGGGCTCATCCAACGAGACAAGTTACTACGGCCCCTGCCGGAATCCCTGGGATACCTCATGCGTACCCGGGGGATCTTCAGGTGGCTCGGCCAGCGCGGTGGCTGCCCGCCTCGTCCCTTTCGCAACCGGCACGGATACGGGTGGCTCGATCCGCCTGCCCGCGGCCTATTGCGGCATCAGCGGGCTGAAGCCGACTTACGGACGGATATCGCGCTACGGGATGGTGGCTTTTGCCTCCAGCCTTGATCAGGCCGGTCCCATGGCCCTCACCGCGGAAGACATGGCCCTGACCCTGAACGCGATGTGCGGCGTTGACCCTCGGGATGGCACATCTGCCGATGTTGCCGCTGAGGACTTTGCACGCAAGCTGGGTGAGCCTCTGCAAGGCCTGCGGGTCGGGCTGCCTGCGGAGTTCTTTGACGCATCACTGAACCCCGCCATAGCAACAACCCTGCAGGTGGCGATCCGGGCGCTGGAACAGCTCGGCGCACGCTGCGTGGACATCCAGCTGCCGACGACACGGCATGCGGTTCCGGCCTACTACATCATCGCGTCGGCCGAATGCTCCTCCAATCTGTCCCGATATGACGGTGTGCGCTTCGGCCACCGTTGCGAGGCCCCACGCGATCTGAACGACCTCTACACGCGCTCGCGTGCCGAAGGTTTCGGCGCGGAAGTGAAGCGCCGCATCCTGATGGGAACCTATGCGCTTTCCACCGGCTATTACGATGCTTATTACGCGAAAGCCCAACAGCTCCGCCGGCTGATACGGGATGACTTCATCCGCGCGTTCGCAGACGTGGATGTGATCGTGGGGCCGACGGCGCCTTCCACCGCCTTTGGCGTAGGGCAGAAAACCGCTGATCCGGTTGAGATGTATCTCTCCGACATCTACACCACAGCCGTCAATCTGGCGGGTCTGCCAGGGCTTTCAATTCCGGCCGGCTTCGTCCACGGCTTGCCGGTGGGCTTGCAGATGATCGGCCGACACTTCGACGAAGCCACCCTGCTGCAAGTTGCCCACCGGTTCCAGCTGGAAACCGATTGGCATCAACACACCCCGGCTCTCAAGGACTGATCATGCCCCGCTGGCAACCGGTTATCGGCCTGGAAATCCATGTACAGCTCTCGACCGAGAGCAAGATATTCTCCGGTGCGTCCACTGCGTACGGCGCCGAGCCCAACAGTCAGGCCTGTGCGGTAGATCTCGGACTACCGGGGGTCTTGCCGGTGCTCAATGCCCGTGCTGTGGCACTGGCGATCCGCTTTGGTCTGGCAATCGGGGCACGGATCGCGACGCGGTCGGTCTTTGCCCGCAAGAACTACTTCTACCCGGATCTCCCGAAGGGCTACCAGATCAGCCAGTACGATGAGCCCATCGTGAGCCACGGGACTCTTTGTCTGACCTTGCCGGACGGGCAGGCGAAAGTCATTCGTATCCTGCGCGCGCATCTCGAGGAAGACGCGGGCAAGTCGGTGCACGATCTGTTCCCGGGCCAGTCTGGCATCGACCTGAACCGGGCCGGCACGCCGCTGCTGGAAGTGGTGACCGAGCCCGATCTTTCCTCCGCCGCCGAGGCGGTGCAGTACATGCGTGCCCTGCACACGCTGGTGCGTTTCATCGGGATCTGCGATGGCAACATGCAGGAGGGCTCTTTCCGCTGTGATGCCAATGTTTCGGTCAAGCCCGTCGATTCCCCGGTTCTTGGAACGCGGGCCGAGATCAAGAATCTGAATTCGTTCCGCTTCGTGGAGCGTGCGATCAATCACGAGATAGAACGTCAGATCGAGCTTCTGGAGGGTGGCGGAAAGGTCATCCAGGAAACCCGCCTCTACGATCCTGATCGGGATGAAACCCGCAGCATGCGGAGCAAGGAGGATGCTCACGATTACCGCTACTTCCCCGATCCGGATCTGCTACCCATCCTCATCACGGAGGATGAAATAGCGGTAGCGCGGAGTGCCTTGCCCGAGCTCCCCCAACAGCGTCACGCGCGATATGTGCGGGACTTCGGACTGAGCCCCGAGGAAGCCGAAGCCGTGAGCTCGGAATTACCCGTCGCCGAATATTTCGAGGCGCTGGTGGACCGCTGCGGCGATCCCCGTCAGGCTGCAAACTGGGTTACAGGCGAGGTTTTCGCAGCGCTCAATCGGGGCACGATGCCATTCAGCGAAGTCCGGGTATCCAGCGAACGCCTTGCCGGGTTGCTTGCCCGGATCAAGGACCAGACCGTCTCGAACTCAATGGCCAAGCAGGTCTTCGAAGCCATGTGGCAGGGGACGGAAGAGGCCGATGCGATCATCGAGGCCCGCGGCTTGAAGCAGGTCACGGACAGTGGCGAAATAGAAGCACTGGTTGATGCCGTCATCGGCGAGAACCCCGACCAGGTTGCCCAGTATCGGGCAGGCAAGGACAAGGTGTTCGGCTTTTTCGTCGGGCAGGTGATGAAACGCTCCAAGGGCAAGGCGAATCCCCAGACCGTGAATGATCTCGTTACCGCCAAACTGAAGCTCTAAGGGCTCAGGCACTGGATCCGCCTCAGCCGACCCTCATAAATGCAGAACGCCTCCGAAGAGGCGTTCTGATCAAGCCGCAGTAGAGCAAGGCCAGTGCTATTCTATTCGGCGGCGGTCTCGGGGCGGTCCAGCAGCTCCACAATCGCCATCGGGGCGTTGTCTCCCGGCCGATACCCACACTTCAGGATCCGCAGGTAACCACCCGGACGCTTCAGGAAACGCGGACCAAGCTGGTTGAAGAGCTTGGTCACGGCGTCGCGGTCACGCAGACGGTTGAATGCCAGACGGCGATTGGCCACTGAGTCCGACTTGGCGAGCGTGATCAGGGGCTCCGCCTCGCGCCGCAGTTCCTTGGCCTTAGGCAAGGTCGTCCGGATTACCTCGTGCTGAATGAGCGAGGCTGCCATATTGCGAAACATGGCCTTGCGGTGAGAGCTGGTGCGCCCCAGATGGCGCCCTGCGTTCTGGTGTCTCATGTCTTTTTTCCTTCTGCCCGCATCAAGCGGTCAAGTTCAGCCCGCCGCCCGCTCATGGTCGTAGAGACCCTTGGGTGGCCAATTCTCAAGACGCATACCGAGCGACAGACCGCGCGCAGCCAGAACGTCCTTGATTTCGGTCAGGGACTTCTTGCCGAGATTGGGAGTCTTGAGCAGCTCCACTTCCGTCCGCTGAATCAAGTCGCCGATGTAGTAGATGCTCTCGGCCTTCAGACAGTTGGCCGATCTTACCGTCAGCTCGAGGTCATCGATTGAGCGCAGGAGTATCGGGTCAATAGGCTCATCGCCCTTGCGGGACGGCTCTGAGAGCTGTTCACCACTGAGGTCCACGAATACCGCGAGTTGGCTACGCAGGATTCCCGCCGCCTCCCGCACCGCGTATTCGGGATCGATCGTACCATTGGTCTCGATGGTGATGATGAGCTTGTCGAGGTCGGTCTGCTGCTCCACGCGTGCTGCCTGGACTTCGTAGGCCACCCGGCGCACGGGGCTGAACGAAGCATCCAACCGCAAGCGTCCGATCGAGGTGTCGGCCTCTTCGCTTGGGCCCTCACGCACGACCGCGGGGCGATAACCGCGGCCACGAGCGACCTTCAAGGTCATGTTGATCTGGCCATTCGCACCCAGAGTCGCGATGTGAAACGACGGATCGACCACTTCGATATCATGATCAAGCACGATGTCTGCCGCCGTGGCAGCCCCAGGGCCCTTCTTGTTCAAGGTCAGGGTGGCTTCATCCTTGGCATGCATGCGCAGCGCCAGACCTTTGAGGTTCAGCAGAATGTCCGTGACATCCTCCTGCACACCTTCAATGGTGGTGTACTCGTGGAGCACGTTCTCAATCTCCACTTCAACTACCGCAGCGCCCGTCATGGACGACAGCAACACGCGTCGCAGGGCGTTGCCCAGCGTATGACCGAATCCGCGATTGAGGGGCTCAAGGGTGATCCGGGCGGTGTTGTGACCCACCGACTGAACGTCGACGATCTTGGGCTTCAACATTTCGCTCACTGCTGCCACCATACAAAGTTCTCCTTTTACCAACCCTTACTTCGAGTACAACTCTACGACCAGGGATTCATTGATATCGGCGGGCAGGTCACTGCGCTCGGGGGCCGACTTGAAGACACCTTCCATCTTCTTGGTATCCACGTCGATCCATTCCGGGAAACCAATCTGCTCGGCGATCGCGAGGGAATCCTGGATGCGGGTCTGGCTCCTGGACTTTTCACGGACGCTGATGACATCTCTCGCACTCACCTGGTAGGAGGGGATGTTGACCGTCGCCCCGTTGACGGCAATGGCCTTGTGCGAAACCAGCTGACGCGCCTCGGCCCGGGTAACCCCGAAGCCCATGCGATAAACTACGTTGTCGAGACGTGACTCGAGCAACTTCAGCAGGTTTTCACCCGTCGCGCCCTTGCGACGGGCGGCTTCCTTGTAATAGTTGCTGAACTGCCGCTCGAGCACGCCGTAGATGTAGCGCAGCTTCTGTTTTTCGCGCAGCTGCGTCGCGTAGTTGGATTGCCGACGGTTACGGTTGTCGCCATGCTGCCCAGGCGGCTTTTCCAGCTGGCACTTGGATTCGATGCCGCGCGCGCGGCTCTTGAGCGACAGGTCCGTGCCCTGACGACGGCTCAACTTGCATTTGGGTCCGAGATATCTGGCCATGCGCTATCCTCGATCGTTAAACCCGGCGCTTCTTCGGCGGCCGGCAGCCATTGTGCGGGATGGGGGTCACATCAGTGATGTTGGTGATCTTGAAGCCCGCGGCATTCAACGCACGAACAGCAGACTCACGTCCGGGACCAGGCCCCTTTACGAAGACATCCAGCGTCTGGGTGCCGTAGTCATCAATCACATGCCCGAGCTTCTCCGCTGCCACCTGGGCGGCGAACGGCGTGCTCTTGCGCGACCCACGAAAACCGCTGCCACCGGCAGTCGCCCACGCGAGTGTGTTGCCCTGCCGATCGGTGATCGTGATGATCGTGTTGTTGAAGGATGCATGGATGTGCGCGACGCCATCGACGACGGTCTTCTTGACCTTCTTGCGCGCCTTGCCCGAATTCTGTGCGGTTGCCATTTGAATCTACCTGCTTACTTCTTTACGGCGCGGCGCGGACCCTTCCGCGTGCGGGCGTTGGTACGCGTGCGCTGGCCCCGCACCGGAAGCCCGCGCCTGTGGCGCACCCCCCTGTAGCAGCCCAGGTCCATGAGTCGCTTGATACTCATGGAAACTTCACGGCGAAGGTCGCCCTCCACAATGAACTTGCCAACCTCGCTGCGCAGGGTTTCAAGCTGCTCTTCCGTGAGGTCCTTGACCTTGGCATTGGGTGGGATATTGGCCGACGCACAGATGCTGCGCGCACGGGTAGACCCGATGCCATAGATGTGGGTGAGGGCAATGACCGTATGCTTACGGTCAGGGATGTTTACGCCTGCGACACGCGCCATAAATAGGTGCCTCGTTAACTCGTTAGCCTTGACGCTGCTTATGCCGGGGATCCTTGCAGATCACCCGCACCGTGCCTTTACGCCGGATGATCCGGCAGTTGCGGCAAATCGTTTTGATCGATGCGCGTACTTTCATTGAAACTCTTCCTGCTTAAGCTCTTGTACGACGGCCATAACCCTTGAGGTTGGCCTTCTTCAATAGTCCCTCGTACTGGTGGGACATGAGATGCGTCTGCACCTGGGCCATGAAATCCATCACAACCACCACGGTGATGAGCAGCGATGTGCCGCCGAAATAGAACGGCACGTTGAATTCAACAATGAGGAATTCCGGGAGCAGGCACACCAGTGTGATGTAGAGCGCGCCTGCCGCGGTGAGGCGGGTCATCACACTATCGATGTAGCGCGCGGTGTGCTCGCCCGGACGGAAACCCGGAATGAGGGCTCCTGACTTCTTGAGGTTCTCTGCCGTCTCACGCGGGTTGAACACCAGTGCCGTGTAGAAGAAGCAGAAAAATACAATCGCGATGGCGTAAAGGCCGACATACAGTGGCTGCCCGGGAGATAAGGCTGCCGCCATGTCACGCAGCCAGGTCAGACCCTGCGCGTTGCCGAACCAGCCCGCAACCGTGCTGGGAAAAAGAATAATGCTGGAGGCGAAAATGGGCGGAATAACACCCGCCATATTGATTTTGAGCGGCAGATGACTGGTGCTCGCCGCATACATCTGTCGACCGCGCTGCTGCTTGGCATAGTTGACGGTAATCCGGCGCTGACCACGTTCCACGAACACCACCAAGCCTGTCACGGCGAGTGCGAGCAGGAGGAGCGCCAGCACCAGGAAGATGTGTAACTCACCGGTGCGTGCGAGCTCGAAAGTGCCACCGATCGCAGACGGAAACCCGGCTACGATACCCGCGAAGATGATCATCGAAATGCCGTTTCCGATCCCGCGCTCGGTGACCTGCTCGCCCAGCCACATGAGGAACAGCGTCCCGGAGACCAAGGTGGTGACACAGGTGAGCTTGAACGCCAGACCCGGGAACATGACCAACGGCGAACCGGCGCCGGTCTGCTGTTCGAGCATGATGGCAATGCCGCTGGCCTGAAAGACGGCCAGGACCACGGTTGCATACCGCGTGTATTGGTTGATTTTCCGCCGACCGCTCTCGCCTTCCTTCTTGAGCTGTTCCAGCTTGGGATGCACCAAGGTCAGCAGCTGCATGATGATGGACGCCGAGATGTACGGCATGATCCCCAAGGCCACGACCGAGAATCGCTCTAGCGCGCCCCCCGAGAACATGTTGAACATGCCGAGAATCGTGCCGCTCTGTGAATTGAACAGGTCGGCCAGCGCGATCGGATTGATCCCCGGAACCGGAATGTGAGTGCAGATCCGGAACACGACGATCGCACCGAGAAGAAACAGCAGACGCTGGCGGAGCTCTGTCAGCTTGCCCAGTCCTGCCGCCCCGCCCGGAATGTTTTTGGTTGCGGTCGCCATGAAATCAGGCTTCTACCTTGCCCCCGACCGCTTCGATGGCGGCACGCGCCCCAGCGGTTACGCGCAAGCCGCGCACTGTCACCGGGCGCTCGATTTTGCCGCTGCAGATTATCTTGACGTCGGTCACGTCGCCGCGGATGAGGCCGCAAGCCTTGAGGCTGAGCAGATCCACCACTTCGGCAGTCACATAGGCCAGTTCGTTCAGGCGGATCTCATCACGGGTGAGCGCCTTCATCGATTTGAAGCCGAATTTGGGCAGGCGGCGCTGGATGGGCATCTGACCACCCTCGAAACCGACCTTGTGGTATCCGCCGGCACGCGCCTTCTGGCCCTTGTGCCCGCGCCCGGCAGTCTTGCCGAGGCCCGAACCAATGCCGCGACCGAGGCGCTTCTTGGGTTTCTTGGCGCCAGGCGCAGGATGAAGCGAGTTCAGGTACATCTCAGACCTCTTTCACGGTGAGGAGATAGGAGATCTTGTTGATCATCCCACGGTTTTCAGGGGAGTCCGCAACCTGGACGGTATGCTGAAGGCGACGCAGGCCCAGCCCACGCACGCACGCCTGATGGGCTTTCAGCCGTCCCGACACGCTCTTTACGAGCTTGAGTTCGATTTTTTTCCCGTTGCTCATGTGTACTTAACCCCGGATTTCTTCCACGGTCTTGCCGCGCTTGCTGGCGATGTGGTCGGGTGATGCCATGTTGCGAAGTCCGTTGATGGTTGCCCGCACGACGTTGATCGGGTTGGTCGTGCCGATGCACTTGGCCAATACGTTATGCACCCCGATCGCCTCGAATACAGCGCGCATGGGGCCGCCGGCGATGATGCCTGTTCCCTGGGACGCCGGCGCCATGAAGACCTTCGCGGCACCGTGCTCGCCCATCAAGGGGTACTGCAGCGTGTCGCCCTTCAGTGCAACGGTGGTCATGTTGCGCCGGGCGTTTTCGAGGGACTTCTGGATGGCAGCCGGAACTTCCCGAGCCTTGCCACGCCCCATGCCAACTCGCCCATTGCCGTCCCCTACTACGGTAAGGGCCGCAAAACCGAAGATGCGTCCGCCCTTGACTACCTTGGCCACGCGGTTCACCGCGACCAGTTTCTCTAGGTAGCCTTCCGCGCTGTCGTTCAAGCCATCATTCACGCTCATGATCTCATAACTCCTAGAATTTCAGGCCTTGTTCACGCGCAGCGTCGGCCAACGCCTTGATGCGACCGTGATATTTGAAGCCAGCGCGGTCGAACGCAACGGTCTCCACTCCAGCCTTCAGCGCGCGCTCCGCAATCAGCTTGCCAACCGTGTCTGCGGCAGCCACATTGCCGCCATGCGACAAGGTTTCGCGCAATTCCTTTTCCACCGTGGACGCCGCTGCCAGCACCGTAGAACCGTCGACGGAAAACACCTGCGCATAGATGTGGCGCGGGGTACGGTGGATGCTCAAGCGAAGAGCGCCCAGCTCCCGGATGTGCATTCGGGGACTCTTCGCGCGGCGGGCGCGTGCCTGTTTCTTGTTCATCGTCTGTCGTCCAGTCTGATTCTGTTATCGCGTTACCTGGCGGCGCGCCCTCCGGCTCGCCGTATCAGGTCTTCTTCGCTTCCTTGCGCCGGATCTGCTCATTCCTGTAGCGCACGCCCTTGCCCTTGTAGGGTTCCGGCGGACGGTACGCGCGAATGTTCGCGGCGACCTGACCGACCTGCTGCTTGTCGATACCCTTGATGACAATTTCCGTCTGTGCCGGCGTTTCTACGGTGATACCTGCCGGCACCTCGTAGTCCACCGGGTGCGAGAAACCAAGCGACAGACTCAGGACCGAACCCTTCGCGGCGGCGCGGTAGCCCACACCCGTGATATCGAGGCGACGCTCGAAGCCATCCGACACCCCAACGACCATATTGTTGAGGACGGCGCGCGCGGTGCCGGCCTGAGCGTTGGCGTTCTGTGACTCATCGCGTGGCGCCACGGTCAATTCGCCCTGTTCCTGCGCGATACCGACCAACGGATGCAGCTGGTGCGCGAGTGCGCCCTTCGGTCCCTTGACGGAAATAGCCTGGCCCGCGATCTGGACTTCCACACCGCGCGGCAGGGGAATGGGCTTCTTTGCAACTCGAGACATGGCTTGATTCCTAGTAGACCGAGCAGAGCACTTCGCCGCCGATGCCGAGTACGCGCGCGGCGCGGTCGGTCATCAGTCCACGCGAGGTGGAGACAATGGCCACGCCGAGACCGCCGACGATACGAGGAAGCTCCTCGCTACCCCGGTAGACGCGCAGGCCGGGCCGGCTGACACGCTGGATTTTCTCTATGACCGGACGGCCTTCGTAATAGCGCAACTCGACCACGAGTTGGGGATGCCCCTCGTCAGTCTTCACGCGGTAGCCCGCGATGTAGCCCTCGTTCTTGAGGACCTCGGCAATGGCCTGCTTCCGCTTCGAGGCGGGCATGGCGACTTCGCGTTTCGCACGGGCTTGCGCGTTGCGGATGCGCGTCAGCATATCGGCGATGGGATCTTGCATGCTCATATCGTTTACTCAGCCTTGATTACCAGCTCGCCTTGACGAGACCGGGGACGTGACCTTCCATTGCGAGCCTGCGAAGCTCGCTGCGACCAAGGCCGAACTTGCGATACACGCCATGCGCCCTGCCGGTCAGCCTGCAACGGCTGCGGCCGCGGATGGGGCTGGAGTCGCGCGGAAGACGAGCCAGCTCGGCAACCGCTTTCTCACGGTCCTCGAACGAGGCTTTGGGGTCCTTGATCGTCTTCTTCAGCGCATCGCGCTTGCCCGCGTACTTCTTGGCCAGCTTCGCGCGCTTGACTTCGCGCATGACCATGGATGTCTTCGCCATCGTTTATTGTCCTCGCAGCGGAAAGCTGAATGCCTGGAGTAGCGCACGGCCTTCCTCGTCGGACCGTGCCGTGGTCGAGATGCAGATGTCCATGCCACGAATGGCATCAATCTTGTCGTACTCAATCTCGGGGAAGATGATTTGTTCCTTCACGCCCAGCGTGTAGTTGCCCATACCGTCGAAGGCCCGGCCATTCACGCCACGGAAGTCCCGGATACGCGGAATCGCGACCGTGATGAGGCGGTCAAGGAACTCATACATACGGTCGCGCCGCAGCGTGACCTTCGCGCCAATCGCCCAACCCTCGCGCAGCTTAAAGTTCGCGATCGACTTGCGCGCCTTGGTGACAACGGGCTTCTGTCCCGAGATCAGCGTCATGTCGCTCAGCGCATTCTCGAGGACCTTCTTGTCGCCCACGGATTTGCCCAAGCCCATGTTTATCGTAATTTTAGTGATCTTGGGGACCTGCATCACGGACGAATAGTTGAAATGGTCCATCAACTGCTTGACGACCGTCTCCCGGTAAAACGTTTCCAATCTGGCCATGCTTGCGGCGCTCTTTCGTTAAATGTCCACGACTTCTTTGGTGGATTTGAAGATGCGCACCTTGCGACCATCTTCAAGGGTCTTGAAACCAACCCGATCGGGCCTGGAGGTTACCGGGTTGAAGATAGCCACGTTCGAGATGTGCAACGGGGCTTCCTTCTCGACGATGCCACCAGCGGTACCGAGGTTTGGATTGGGCTTGGTGTGGCGCTTGATGAGGTTGACACCTTCCACCACGATGCGCTCGTCGTCCCGCACACGCACCACGACGCCACGCTTGCCCTTGTCCTTGCCGGTAATGATCTGGACCTGATCGCCTTTGCGAATCTTGTTCATGTCTGCAATTCCCAATCTTTACAGCACTTCAGGCGCAAGCGAGACGATGCGCATGAAGCGCTCGTTGCGCAGTTCGCGGGTCACGGGCCCGAAAATGCGTGTGCCGATGGGTTGAAGCTGTTTGTCCAGCAACACGGCTGCGTTACCATCGAACCGGATCAGTGACCCGTCGCCGCGGCGTACGCCCTTGCGCGTGCGCACAACCACAGCATTGAACACATCGCCCTTTTTGACCTTGCCGCGCGGAATTGCGTCCTTGATGCTCACCTTGATCACATCGCCAATCTTGGCGTAGCGACGGTGAGACCCACCCAGAACCTTGATGCACATGAGGCGGCGGGCCCCGCTGTTGTCCGCCACATCCAGCATCGACTGCATTTGAATCATGGTGCTTGCTCCTCGGGCCCGGGGTTCAGACTTCTACAGCCTTCTCGATGATCCGCTGCAGCTTCCAGGCTTTGTGTCTGGAAAGCGGGCGGCACTCCTCGATGGCGACGGTGTCACCCTCGCGGCACTCGTTGTTCTCGTCGTGGACAAGCAGTTTGGTGTACCGACGCACGTATTTCTTGTAGATGGGGTGCTCGACGCGGCGCTCGATGCGCACGGCGATGGTCTTGTCCATCTTGTTACTGACCACCTGGCCCACCAAGGCCCGCTTGACGGTATTCTCGTCAGACATCACGCACCACCTGTCTTCTTCTGCCCGAGTATCGTCTTGATACGGGCGATATCCTTGCGCGCAGCACGCACTTCGCTGGACCGCACGACCTGCCCTGCACCGCGTTGCATGCGCAGGTTGAACTGCTCCTTGCGCTTCTCGAGCAGTAGCGCCTTGAGGTCGGCCGGGCTTTTGTCCCGAATTTCGCTCGCCTTCATCACATCACCTTCCGATCGGTAAAGGTGGTCAACACGGGGAGCTTGGCACTGGCCAGCCGGAACGCTTCGCGTGCCACAGACTCTTCCACCCCTTCCATCTCATACAGAACCATGCCGGGCTTGATTTGAGCGACCCAGTATTCGACGCTGCCCTTGCCGCTACCCATACGGACTTCCAAGGGCTTCTTGGAGATCGGCTTGTCCGGGAAGACGCGAATCCACACGCGCGCTCCGCGCTTGACCGCGCGGGTGATGCAGCGGCGCGCTGCTTCAATCTGACGCGCAGTGAGACGCCCACGGGTGATCGCCTTGAGGCCGTACTCACCGAAGCTGACCTCGTTGCCCTTCTGGGCGAGGCCGGTGTTACGCCCCTTGTGCTGCTTGCGGTATTTGGTGTTCTTCGGCTGTAACACGCTCTTTGCTCCTAGGTTGCCGCGGCCTGTTCAGATGCTTCGGGGGCTGCCTCTTCGGCACGGCTGATGACCTCACCCTTGAAGATCCAGACCTTCACGCCAATCACGCCATAAGTCGTCTTGGCCTCGGCAAAGCCGTAATCAATATCGGCGCGCAGCGTGTGCAGAGGGACGCGTCCCTCGCGGTACCACTCGGTACGCGCGATTTCCGCGCCGTTCAAACGGCCAGCAACATTGATCTTGATGCCCTGGGCGCCCAAGCGAAGCGCATTGGCCACCGCGCGCTTCATGGCGCGGCGAAACATGATGCGGCGTTCGAGCTGCTGGGCGACGGACTCTGCGACGAGGTAAGCGTCGAGCTCCGGCTTGCGGATTTCCTCGACACTCAGGTGCGCCGGAATCCCCATCAACTTGGCCACCTGTTTGCGCAGGGACTCGATATCCTCACCCTTCTTGCCGATGACGATACCCGGGCGCGCGGTGTGAATAATGATACGCGCATTGTGCGCCGGACGCTCGATCTGGATGCGGCTCACGGAGGCATGCGCCAGCTTCTTGCGAAGAAAGGCCCGGACCGCGAGGTCGGCATTGAGATAGTCCGGGTAGCGACGACGGTCCGCGAACCAGGTGGAGGTCCAGTCCTTGATGATGCCAAGGCGGATGCCGTACGGATGTACTTTTTGACCCATGATGATCGCTCTTTCAGCTTCGCTCGTTGTTCGTCCGGATTACTTCCGGCCTTCTTCCACGACCAGCGTGATATGGCTGGTGCGCTTGAAAATCTGATTGGCGCGGCCACGCGCGCGGGGCATCCAACGCTTCATGATCGGGCCCTCATCAACCATGATGGTCTTGACGCGCAGCTCATCCACGTCTGCGCCATCGTTGTGTTCCGCGTTTGCGATGGCCGACTCAAGCACCTTCTTGATGAGCCCCGCTGCCTTCTTGTTGCTGAAGGCAAGGATGTTGAGTGCGCGGTCGACGCGCAGACCACGAACCTGATCAGCCACGAGGCGCGCTTTCTGCGGCGTGATGTGTGCCTGACGGAGCTTGGCGGTAGTTCCCATCTTGGTGCTCCTTACTTCGACTTCTTGTCAGCCACGTGACCCTTGAAGGTCCGGGTCTGGGCGAATTCGCCGAGCTTGTGGCCAATCATGTTCTCCGTCACGAAGACGGGCATGTGCTGGCGACCGTTGTGGACCGCGATCGTCAGTCCGATCATGTCCGGCACTACCAGTGAACGACGTGACCAGGTCTTGATGGGACGCTTGTCATTGTTGGTACGGGCAACCTCCACCTTCTTTGCGAGGTGGTGGTCAACGAACGGCCCCTTCTTGATGGAACGTGGCATGGCTGCGTTTGCCTCTTAGCGCTTGTCGCGACGGCGCACGATCATGTTGTCCGTGCGCTTGTTTGTCCTGGTCTTGTAACCCTTGGTCGGCTGGCCCCATGGGCTCACCGGATGGCGGCCACCGGAGGTACGACCCTCACCACCACCATGCGGGTGGTCCACAGGATTCATAACCACACCGCGGACGGTCGGCCTGACGCCGCGCCAGCGCTTGGCGCCAGCCTTGCCCAGCTGACGGAGCGAGTGTTCGCTGTTGCCCACCTCGCCGATGGTCGCCCGGCACTCGATGGGCACCCGGCGCATCTCGCCTGAACGTAGGCGCAGTGTTGCGTAGCTGCCTTCTCGGGCCACGTACTGGATCCCGGCACCGGCGCTGCGCGCAATCTGCGCGCCCTTGCCGGGCTTCAGTTCCACGCAGTGGATGGTGGCGCCGACCGGAATGTTGCGCAGGGGCAGGCAGTTGCCTACCTGTATGGGTGCATCCGCACCGGAACGTAGGACCTGGCCGGCCTGCAGACCCTTCGGAGCGATGATGTAACGGCGTTCGCCATCCGCGTATAGCAGGAGCGCAATGTTGGCCGAGCGGTTCGGGTCATATTCCAGACGCTCGACCTTGGCCGCGATACCGTCCTTGCGCCGCTTGAAGTCAACGATGCGGTAATGCTGCTTGTGCCCGCCACCACGATGGCGCACGGTAATCCGGCCCGCATTATTGCGGCCGGATGAAGCACCCTGACGCTCCACCAACGGAGCATAGGGACCTCCCTTGTGAAGGTCGGGATTGACGACCTTGACGACGCCGCGGCGTCCGGGAGAGGTTGGTTTTGTCTTGATGAGCGCCATTGAATGCGTCCTGGTTGTTTGCGCGCTTAGGCCGCGCCCAAGAAATCGATACTGAAGCCGTCCTTGAGGGTGACGTAGGCTTTCTTCCAGGCCTGACGGCTACCGGCACGGCCACGGAAGGTCTTGGTGCGCGAGCGCACGTTGAGCACCTGCACTCCCGACACCTGGACGCTGAACAGCTGCTCGACCGCCGCCTTGATTTCCGGCTTGGTCGCGTCACCGAGTACCTTGAACAGATACTGGTTGTTCTTGTCGGCCACGCGGGCGGACTTTTCGCTCATGCGAGGTTCCACCAGCACCTGCAGCAGACGTTCCTGGTTCATGACAATTGCTCCTGAAGGCGCGTCAGTGCGGACTGGCTGACGACCACTTTGGCAAAGGAGATGAGCAGGGCAGGGTCGATCATCTCCACATCCGCCAGACCTACCCAGTGCAGGTTGCGCGCGGACAGGTAGAGGGCTTCGGACACCTCCTCCGAGATGAGCAGCACATCCTGCAGCGCGAACTTCTCGAGCGCGGCGATCAAGGCCTTCGTCTTCTTCTCCTGCACATCCAGGTTGTCCACCACAATCAGGCGGTCCTGACGGATCAGTTCAGAGAGAATCGAGCACAAGGCCCCGCGGTACATCTTGCGGTTGACCTTCTGCTCATAGGAGCGAGGGCGCGCCGCAAAGGCGCGACCACCCGTACGCCAGAGCGGTCCGCGACTGGTACCGGCACGCGCACGCCCCATGCCCTTCTGCTTCCAGGGCTTTGCACCACCACCGCTGACTTCAGCGCGAGTTTTCTGGGCTTTCGTCCCAGCACGCGCGGCGTTGAAGTAGGCGGTCACAATCTGATGGACGAGAGCCTCGCGGTAGGGCTGGGCGAAGACTTCGTCAGCCACCGCCAGCGAGCCGGCGGAAGCGCCATTCGCAAATGAGAGAATTGGAAGATCCATGCGCGTCAGCCTTGTTCGCTTTTGCGTTTCTTGACCGTGGGCTTGATGAACACGTCACCACCCTTGGACCCGGGCACAGCACCCTTGATCATGAGCAGGTTACGCTCCGCATCCACCCTCACGACCATCAGTCGCTGCGTGGTCCGCTGCTTGTTACCCATGTGGCCGGACATGCGCTTCCCCTTGATCACGCGACCGGGCGTTTGCCGCTGGCCGATGGAACCCGGAGCGCGATGGGACAGTGAGTTACCATGGGTGGCATCGCCCATGCTGAAGTTGTGCCGCTTGATGGTGCCAGCAAAACCCTTGCCGATGGTGATGCCGGTGACGTCCACCAGCTGGCCTTCGGCGAAAAGATCGACCTTGACCTGCGCACCCGGTGCGAGATCAGCGCCCTCGCCTTCGGTGAGCCTGAATTCCCAAAGTCCCCTGCCAGTATCGGCAGCGGCCTTGGCGAACACACCAGAGTCGGGCTTGTTGATGCGGTTGCGATGGCGGGTACCCGTCGTGACCTGCACGGCCTCGTAACCGTCCTTGCCTGCCGACTTGACCTGGGTGACGCGATTCGGGTCCACCTCGATGACGGTAACGGGCGTGGCAGAGCCATCCTCACCGTAGACGCGGGTCATGCCGCGTTTGATTCCAATAAGTCCTAATGCCATGGTGTCTGCCTCGAGCGCCTCAGCTCAGTTTGATCTGCACATCGACGCCAGCCGCGAGATCGAGCTTCATCAGCGCGTCGACGGTCTTGTCAGTCGGATTCACGATATCGAGCAGACGCTTGTGGGTGCGAATCTCGTACTGGTCGCGAGCGTCCTTGTTGGCGTGCGGCGAGGTCAACACGGTGAAACGTTCATGCTTGGACGGCAGCGGGATCGGGCCCCGGATCTGCGCCCCGGTCCGCTTCGCTGTTTCCACTATCTCACGCGTCGACTGATCGATGAGTCGATGATCGAACGCCTTGAGACGTATCCTGATGACCTGTTGGTTCATTGTCTTTAGCCCTTGGCTTGTCCTGTATCCGTCAGCCTGTGCCCAGAGACACAGGACAACCTTTCTTTGAACTTACTTGTCGAGGATCTTGGCCACGACACCGGCGCCGACGGTACGGCCTCCCTCGCGAATCGCGAACCGCAGCCCCTCTTCCATCGCAATCGGGTTGATCAGCTTCACCTGGATCTTCACGTTGTCTCCAGGCATCACCA
>JAURMM010000022.1 GCA_030830685.1 Gammaproteobacteria bacterium
GCGAGGCAGGTCGGCAATGGTACCGGTACGGATCTTGAGGTGCAGGAAGGCGGGGCCTTCTGCCTTGTGCGCGAGGAATGCGGACAACGCATGCTCGTCGTTTCCACGCGCGACATGGGCATATCCGCAGGCACGGGCCATGCTGGCGAAATCAACGTTTCCTGCCACGGTTGATTGCGCGCCGGTCGAGTCGTGGGCGCCGTTGTCCAGAAGCAGATGCTGCAGATTGCTGCCGCCGTAGGTGCCGATTGTGGCGAGATTGCCCATGCGCATCAGTGCCGCTCCGTCGCCATCGATGATCACGACGCGCAAGTCCGGCCGATGCATTGCAAGGCCAAGACCCAGGCTCGAGACGCAGCCCATCGAGCCCACCATGTAGAAGTGATTCGGCCGGTCGGCTATCGCGTAGAGTTCGCGGCCGGCAAACCCGGTGCTGGCCAGCAACACGCTACCGTGTTCCGGCGTCTCCTCGATTAATCTGCGCAAGGCGGTCTCACGTGAGAGGGGGGGCGAGGTTCGGCCCTGCAACATGTCCACGATGTCCTGCGCAACCTGTGGCGTCGGCATCTCCAAGGTCTTGAGTTCATGGGGTGCTACGGTGCCCTTGTGCATGATGAGTGCATAGGGGCGTCGTTCGCTCTCCATGTAACGGCATGCGCGGGCCAGTGCCGGTCTCACTTCCTCCGCGGTGCGTGGGAAGAGTTCCCATGCAATCTCCATGGTGTCGAACATCTGCTCGGTGATGCGCCCCATCAGCTCATGCTGGGGTTCATCGGCAACCCCGGGTGCACCCCTGTGGGTACAAATAAGGAGCATCGGGATCCGGAAGACGTGCGTGAGCGAGGTCAGTGGACTGACGGCATTGCCGAGTCCCGAGTTCTGCATCATGGCGACGCCTTTCCGGCCGCCGATCCAGGCACCCGCCACGGCAGCCACCGCATCTCCTTCATTGGCGGAGGACAGGTAGGTCAGTGCCGGATCATCGATTACGTAATTGATGAAAGGTGTAAGAAAGGAGCAGGGGACGCCTGCGTAGAAACCAAAGCCGAGCTCTCGCGCGGCCTCGACAAACTGTGCGGCTTGCAACATGGGAGGGGCCTCAGGTTCCGGCGGTGAAGCTGCCGGCGGATTCCAGATCCTTGAGTGAATTCACGTCGAGCCAGTGACCATTCACATACCAGACATGGACCGGGTGGCCACGTTCCACCAACGCATTGAGCAAATCGGGAAGCCCGAGCTGCGCGAAATCGGTCCGCGACCGAAGTTCACCCAGCGTCTGCTCCAGCCAATTGCGGCCTTCCCCGCGTACGCGCAAGAGCCCGATCCAGCGGCCATGCGGGGCGATGCCTTCATTCGTCCCAGCCACTTTCTTCAATAGCACGGCTTGGCCCCACATCGAACGGTCATCGGCCTCGCTGCACCAGGCAAAATCAGCGGTCTGCCGGTTATCCCGCTCCTTGGAATCGACCACCACTGTGATGGCTGCCTTGTTTTCCGTCAGATCCCGCAGGATGTAACTGCGGAACAGCAGGTCGCCATAGCTCAGTACCATGTCATCCGAGAACTCGCTCGAGGCGCAGGCTAGTGAAGCGAGTTCCCCCGTAGACGCATGCTCCGGATTGACTAGGAGTCGGATTCCCTGCACGTCGATGCTCTCAGCCTTGTAACCAGCCACCACGGTGATCTCGTCGATACCGCGTTTCTTGAACTTGTCGACCAGGTGTCGCAGCAGTGGTTTGCCACCGATGGGCAGCATGACCTTGGGCTTGTCATCCGTGAGGTGGGCAAAACCTTCACCGCGCGTGGCTGCAAGCACGATGGCCTTGGTGTCATCGCGCAGGGATGAGAAATACCGCTCCTCCGCAGCTTCGAGCTCATCCGCACCTTGCAGTCTGAAAATTTCGTCCACCGTGGCAACGCGATCCTCGATCTCGATCAGGGATTGGTCGCGATGGATCTCGGCGGCGGCCTTCTGCATCGCAGAGACCGCGCTGCGAATCATGTGATTAGCCCAGATCACCAAGCTGATGTTTGCCTTGCGGAAAACTTCGGTGGGCGTGCTGTAGTACTTGGTGGGTACGATCACCAGCGGTGAACGATTGGCCCACTCGCGCGCAAATTCTAGAATCTGATCAGGGCGCGACAGCTTGCTGTGGATGAGAATCGCATCCGCGCCGGCCCGACGATAGGCCTCGGCGCGGCGGAGGGCCTCGGCAATGTCCCAGCCGGCGATCAACGCCTCGACTCGCGCAACGATACAGAAATCGTCATCGCTTTGACTGTCCTTGCCGGCAGCGATCTTGCCGCAGAATTCGTTGACTTCCGCCAGAGGCTGTCGCTCACCGGCAATGAAGCTGTTGGTCTTCGGGAAGATCTTGTCTTCGATGCAGACTCCAGCCACGCCCCGCTGCTCCAGCTTCCTTACCAGGCGGCGCATGTTGTTGAAGTTGCCATAACCCGTATCGCCATCCAGCAGAATCGGAATGCGGGTCACATCGGCCATGAACTCGCAGACTTCCACGACCTGGGTCCAGCTGGCTTCGTTGTTGTCCCGCACCCCGAACTGGGCGGAAATCGCGAGACCGGAGGCCCAGATCCCCTGGAATCCCGCTTCCTCCACGATCCGCGCACTGATGCCGTTGTGAGCTTCGCAGATGAATTCCAGTTCAGGGGACTTCAGCATCTCCCTGAGGCGGGTGGTCCGACGGGGCGAGCTGGTAACGGTGTCAGTCATGCGAGGTTTCCATGAGGGGGAGGATCTGATCTCTGGCGCGGACCAGATCCTCGGGAAAATCGATCTCCAGCCACGGCATGCGTTCGGTGCGTTCGAAACCCAGCGCATGAGTGCGGGCCAGAATGAGATCACGCAGTATTTCTTCGTAAGGTTCATCGTCGCGCTTGTCATCAATGTAGCGCTGGCAGCGCGCCATCAAAGCTTGTGCGCAATCGGCAGAGAATTTGAAAAATCCGACGGACTCGCCGCAGTAATCAAAGGGAATGGCTGGATCCGGCTTCTTGCGGAACTCGACAATCTCGCCATGGCGTACACAAATCTTCACCGGCTCATCGCCGGGCGTGAAATCTTCATCGAGCAGAAAGCAGTTGGCGTGTGCACTGCGCACGAGGCGAGACAGGAGTGCCGGCGCATACAACACATCGGCATCCATCAGCAGCACGTCTTCGCCACTGGCGAAGGCTTGCCTGACGGTCCAGAGGCTGCGCACGCTGCCAAGCCTGTACTCCGGATTGAGGATGCATTCGACCGGCAACGGCGCATTGCGCACGTGTTCCTCAATCTGCCCCGCTTCGTAGCCCACACACAGCGTGAGTTGGGTGATGTCGTTCCTGGCGAGGTTGTCCAGGTGCCGCTGCAAGAGCGACTTTCCACCAAAAGGCAGCAGGGACTTGGGACGATTCCCGACGTCACCCAGCCGATTACCGACACCTGCAGCAAGCATGACCGCGCGCATGGTTCAGCGACCGCCCGGTCGGAACACCTGCCGGAACCCGAAGTAGGCGATGGCGTCCTTCATGTTCGAGACAAAGCGTTTGAACGGATTCATCTGCGGGCTCGTCACGTACTCCAGGGTCAGGGCGACCCTGCGCTCCCCCTCCGCAGAAGGTGTCACACGGTGATAGAGCTTGTCCCCGTTGAATACCACCAACATGCCCGGACTGAGGCCGATCGCTTCCTCGCGTGTCGGCTTGGTCGGGTCATCCTTGTACAGCTGGTACTCGAGCTTGCAGCTCGAATGATCCACCAGTCCGAGCAAGATGGTGTAGCGCGCGCCTTTGTAATAGGACGTGTCGTAGTGGTACCCGATGTGGTCGCCTGCTTCGGTGTAGTAGTAGAGGGCGTAGGTGTGTGGATCGTTACCCGGACATTCGAGCAAGCGTTGTCCGGTGAGTACACCGAGGAAGTCGATGAGCGCCGGTGAGCGGTAAAGTTCGGCAAACGCGGGCGCGAAGGCGTCGAGATCGAACCGGCTGACACTCCCGCCTTTCTTGTGCCGAGGTACGAAATTCCGATGTACCCGCGATTCCAGTCCGGGTAGCGTGGCGAGCACCTTCTCCAACCAGGCCGCCGGCAAGAAGTTCTCGACGGCAATGAACTCATTCTGAGCCAGGAAGTTCTGATGGAGCTGTGGTGTGTCCAACTGGCGAGTCCGCAGGGACATCAGGTTTTCAAGTTCGGAAGACATCGGGTGACTGGCTCGATAGCTGTGGCAGGTGGCCCATGGCTCCCGGTGCCGACAACGACATCACGCCCTTGAACAGGGCCTGTCCGGAAGGCTGGGCATACCGGAAGTTGTGTCAGGAGGGGAGCAGTGCCGCAGGTTACAGCCGCTGCCTATTGCAGGGCAATACCGGACTTCAGGCTCTCTGCTTGAACCAATCGACGGCTGCGGCGATTGCCTCACTGCCGGGCCTCAGCCGATACCCGAGTTCATTCACGGCCCGTGCGCTACTGAAGAACATCCGCTTGCGTGACATGCGCAGCCCATCCACGGTGACCTGCGGTTCTGCACCATGCGTGAGCCAGGCCCAGGCTTCGGAAACCACTGCCACCGGATAGATCAGCGGACGCGGCAGCTGGATTCTGGGCGCCGGGAAGCCGCAGATCTCGGCGATGGCGCCGAGAATGGCCTTGAGAGACATGTCCTCCCCGCCCAGGATATAGCGACGGCCAACCGTGCCCGCGTCGAATGCAAGAAGATGACCTCGCGCCACCTCCTCTACATGCGCGACGTTGAGGCCCGTATCCACGTAGGCCGGGATGCGCTGGGCGACCGCGTCACGGATCATGCGTCCGGTCGGCGTGGGTTTGATGTCGAAGGGACCGATGGGGGTCGACGGATTGACGATGACCGCCGGCAGCCCCCGTTCCGCCACCAGCTGGTGGACAACGTCTTCCGCAAGGTATTTCGAGCGCTTGTAATGGCCGATCATGTCCTCGAGTGAGGAGGGTGTGTCTTCATCCGCGGGGGTGTCGGTACCCGTGAGGCCCAATGTGGCGACGCTGCTCGTATAGACGATACGGCGCACTCCGGCAGCCAGTGCTGCTTCCATCAACTGGCGGGTGCCCTCCACGTTGCTCTGGTAGAGCTCGCGCGGATCCCGCGCCCAGAGGCGATAATCCGCAGCCACATGGAACAGACCCTCTACACCGCGCAGAGCTGCGCCCAGGCTGGTGCGGTTGCGAAGATCACCCTCCACTACCCGAACCTCGAGTCCTGCCAGATTGCTGCGGTCACTGCCCCGCCGTGCCAGCACACTGACGGTATCACCCCGTGCCAGCAGCTGGCGGGCAACCACACTTCCGACAAAGCCGGTGGCACCGGTCACGAGGATGTTCATGTGCGGCGCGCGCGCAGCAGGAGGTACTGCACCAGAACGATGAGGAAGGCCAACGGCGCGCCGACCGACGCTGCCTGCAGGAAAGCGGGCAAGCCCTCGAGCAATGTGACCAGAGGCAGGAGATACAGCACATCCTCGGCCTCGAAACC
>JAURMM010000156.1 GCA_030830685.1 Gammaproteobacteria bacterium
GCTTTGGCTGCTTCCTGCACCTTGACCACCACTGGGCAGACTGGGCCGAGACCAAGCGTTCCTACGAGCTCATCGCCCGTTTTGCCATTCCCCGCATCAACAAGCTGACCGCGCTTCGCCAGTCTTCTGAAGACTGGCTGCGTGAAAACAACGCCATGTTCAAGGGCGAACTGACGGCCGCGGTCGCTGCCAAGATTGCGGAGCATGCGGCAGCCAAGGGTACCGACAAACTCTCTCCGGATTACCTCAAGCTCTTCAAGGCCGGCTGAGCTATCTGCTGAACAGACCCGGCGCCCTCGTGCGCCGGGAACTTGATCTTGCGCAGTGACGGTTGGGCCCTGCGAGCCCATACTTCTCTCCGGCCCATTTTTGTCCGAGACCCGAGGAGATCCGACGATGCGTTCCATGTTGATTCCGCTCGCCCTGTTCAGCGCGAGCGCCTTGGCCGGCCCTGAATGCACAACCGCCGAAAAATCCGAGTGGCAGGATCCGGGGAAGTTCCAGGAGGCCCTCAAGGCCGAGGGTTACGAGATCAAGAAGTTCAAGGTCACCAGTGGCAACTGCTACGAAATCTACGGTTGGAACAAGGCGCGTCAGAAGGTCGAGATCTACTTTGATCCTGTCTCCGGCAAGCCGGTGAAGACCAACATCGAGGACTGAGACAGTGGCCGGAGCCATCAAGCTCTGGGACCCGCTGGTCAGGGTGTTTCATGCGTCGATGATCGTCGCTTTCTTCGGCAACCAGTTTTTCACCGAAGAGGGCGAAACGGTGCACCAGTGGCTTGGCTATTACGCTGCGGCCTTCGTGCTGGTCCGATTTTTTTGGGGCCTGCGGGCTGAAGGCGCCGCCGCCTGGGGGGATTGCTGGCCCACGCCAGCGCGGCTGCGCGAGCACGCGGCAGCCCTGCTGGGCCGAAGGCCCTTCCATCGTCTCGGGCACTCACCCATCGGAGCCTTGGTCATGCTCACCATGATGGCGCTCATGGCGTTGCTGGCGATCACCGGCTGCATGATGGAGGAGATCGATTACTTCTGGGGTGAGGAGTGGCTGGAGAATCTCCATGAGCTTCTGGCCAATGGCCTTTTGGGCCTCGTCTGCCTGCATGTGGCGGCAGCCATCTATGAAAGCTTCCAACTGCGCGAGAATCTGCCTATGTCGATGATCACGGGCCGGCGGAAACCACTCCCCTGAAAATTGGTGACAGTTACCCTATTTCGCGATTGCTGTTCCCTGCGGCTCTCACTCCCGAATGAGGTAACTGTCACCAATTTCCGTGAATGAGGTAACTGTCACCGATTTCATGCGCAACTCGTTCACACGATTCTCCGAAAAACTCTGCAGGTCACTGACCGCCTTCAGGGCGCCAAGCGTTTACCAGCGCCACCAGCGACAGCATCACAGGCACCTCCACCAGCACGCCTACTACGGTCGCCAGTGCTGCGCCAGACTCAAGACCGAACAAGGAGATGGCCACGGCCACCGCGAGCTCGAAGAAGTTGGAGGTGCCTATGAGGCAGGCAGGCCCTGCGATCGCATGAGGCAGGCGTAGCCAGCGGGCACCCCACCAGGCGAGCAGGAATATGCCATAGGTCTGGAGCACCAGGGGGATGGCGATGAGGCCGATCACGGCAGGTTGGTCAAGCAGGGTCCGGGCCTGAAAGCCGAACAACAGCACGACTGTCGCAATGAGCCCCACCACCGACAGCGGTTTGAGTCTGGCGACAAAGTCGGCCAGTGATCGTTCTGAGCGGGCAAGCAGCCCACGCCGCGTGAACACCCCGGCAAGCAGCGGCAGCACCACATAGAGTACCGTCGACAGCGCCAGCGTTTCCCACGGCACATCAACTTCGGTCACGCCCAGCAGGAAGGCCGCGATGGGCGCGAATGCCACGATCATGATCAGGTCATTCGCCGCGACCTGCACCAGGGTGTAATTGGCATCCCCGCGTACCAACTGACTCCAGACGAAGACCATGGCCGTGCAGGGTGCAACCCCGAGCAGAATCATGCCTGCGATGTATTCGCGCGCAGAAGGCGGGCTCACCCAATCCACGAACAGGTGCTCGAAGAACAGCACGCCGAGCGCTGCCATGGTGAAGGGCTTCACCAACCAGTTCACCACCAAGGTAAGCGCAAGTCCCTGCGGTCTGCGTCCCACATCCTTGATAGCCGACCAATCGATCTGGATCATCATCGGGTAGATCATCACCCAGATGAACACCGCGACCACCAGGTTGACGTGCGCGTACTCGAGTGCCGCGACGGTCTTGAAAACCGCGGGAACCGCAACCCCCAAGGCCACGCCGGCCAGAATGCCCAGCGCAACCCAGACGGTCAGGTAACGTTCAAAAAGTCCCATGTCTTCTTATCCACCGGTGTTGGGAAGGCGAGCGTGTTATCAGCTCATGACGACCGCATGACGCAGATACTGCGATCGCCTCAAGGATTGCGTCGTTCGCACCGGAGCATGCTCTGGCTGTCCGTGTAGAGTCCGCAACTGCTCTCGAGGGCCCGGCGCAACCTGTTACGCGCCCGGTGCAGCCTGACCTTGGCGGCAGTGAGCGTGAAGCCAAGCACCTCTGCCATTTCCGCGTTGCTCATGCCTTCCAGATCACACAGCACCAGGGCGGACCGATAATCGGTGGGCAGGCTGTCGATCACCTCGCGGACGCACTGGTTCATTTCATCGATGACCAACTGCTCGGCGTGCGGCACCTCAGCGGACTCGGGCTCGTCCACTTCGTCGATGGTAATGATCTTGTGCCTCAGTTGGGGCCCGCGCAGGTGATCCGCCACCACGTTGTTGGCAATCGCGAACAGCCAGGTTCTGAGTGCCGCCCGGCCTTCAAAGCCGCGCAAGCCCTTGGCGATGCGGAGCAGGGTGTCCTGCAGCAGATCCTCTGCCAGCGCCGCATCGCCGACCTGACGCGGGAGGTACCGCAGCAGCACAGCTCTGGGTTCCCGCACGATGTCATCGAAGCAGTACGCTATGATCAGCAGCAGGCACCCTGGGGCAAGGCTGCAGGTGCGTAGCAGCTGGCTGCTGATGCCGTTTGCGCACCCAGAAGACCGTGCGCCGCGTCCAGCACCTTGCCCGCCAGCACCTGGCGGATCCTGTCTGCCAGCGCGATGGCCTCACCAATTTCCTCGTCCGTCAGCCCCGCCTTGCGGGCGGCCGGCACACGGAACTCGATGCAGGGCACACAATTCGCGGCCAGGGCGGCACCAAGGGCCACCAGTTCACGGTCTCTCAAGGTGAGGGTGTTCATGTCTCTCTCCTGCATGAATTTGGGGAAGCCAACCCTGCAGGGGTCGGCTCAATCTGTGCACTTGCTTGGATGCAGCGCATCACCAGAAGGTTACAGGTCTGCATGCAGAGGGATGCCATGCGAGGGATTTTCCACCAGAATGACCTAGTTACACGCAAGCGAGATCACACGATGACGAGTTGTGAGGCGCAGGCCGCTTCGGAGGCCAAGGCCTGGTGGGGGCTCTGTGTGGCCATTCTGGGTGAGATTGTCGGCGTGCTCCGGTCTGGGCTGGCGGTGGCACGGCAGGCGTTGCGATCATCGGCATCCTGGTTTTGGCTGAGCGACGCAACCCGGCCAAGCTCGCAGGAATAGGACTGGTCGTCTAAGGTATCGTCCTGCTCAATCTTGCACACACGGCGGCCTGAAAGCCGCACTCGCGCATATCCGGACCGGAGCGGCAACAATGATTCATCATGGAAACTGTTTGTGCGGCACAGTCCGCTGGCGCTATGAGGGCGTATTTGACGGCATGACCCACTGCCACTGTGGCCATTGCCGCAAGGCGCATGGCACCGCCTATGCGACCTACGTCGTGGGTGCGAAAGGGGGCTTGCACTGGGAGTCTGGTGAGCATGCCATCACCCGCCGGGAGTCCTCACCGGGCTTCATCCGCTCTTTCTGCCGCCTATGTGGTTCCGTGCTGCCCAATCCGCACTTCGAAGCCATCATGGCCGCACCTGCGGGAGGCTTTGAGGGTGAACCCGGGATTCGGCCTACGGCGCATATTTTCGCGCAGTGGAAAGCGTCTTGGTTCCCCATCACCGACACCCTCCCTCAGCACGCAAACTACCCCGGGCAGGCGGCACCGGCGGTCTCGCGACCGGTGCCGCCCGCGTCCACTGATGGCAAGCTTCGTGGCAGTTGCCTGTGTGGCGCGGTCGGTTTTGAAGTCAGTGAAGCTTTCCGAATCGTGCAGCATTGTCACTGCACGCGGTGTCGGCGCGGCCGCGCTGCTGCCTTCGCCACCAATGGCTTCACCGGCCCCGAGGGTGTGCGTTTCACGCGAGGGCAGGAGATGCTTCAGGTCTATCGGCACCAGGAGGCGCGATATTTTGCCCAGGTCTTTTGCGGCGCCTGCGGCAGCAAGATGCCTCGGCATTGCCCGGAACGCCAGATTGCCATCGTGCCCTTGGGCGCCCTCGATGACGATCCCGGCCGCGAGGCAGAGCGCCATGTCTTTGCCTCCGACCGGGCGCCGTGGGATGAGATCACCGATCCGCTCCCCTGCTTTGCCGCCATGCCGGGCTGAATTCAGTGACAGTGACCGCATTACCCGGAATCGGTTGATCGTCACCTGAATCTCTTAGCGTTTTTCAGCTGACGCTCGTATTGCTCCGGAGCATCCTCTGGCTTCGCTTTCAGTGCGTTATCTAGTCTCTGTTTGCTGTCCGCCACCCAGCTTTCGATCTCCGCGGGCGTCAGGTCTAACTGACTGGCAATGATCAAGACCAAGTCATGGGCTTTTGAGTCCAGTCACGGTTCTTCGAAAAGGCTTGCCATATGAAAAAGAATGCTGCGTGCTTCTTCAAGGGCTATTTCGAAGGCCATTCGATCAAGAGTGAAATCGCGGATCTCCGCCTCCGCTTGTTGAGACAGGCGTAGCGTCGACTTATCTCGTATATCTCTGATTGATTCCTGGATCTGATGCTCAATGCGCTGAGCTTCAAGAGGTAGCCGTTCGCTAAAATTGGGCCGAACATGGTAGTGCCCTTTACCGGGGCCAAAGCAGTCATATTTCAGAATCTCAGAGCCCTTTACGTACAGGGATATTGCTGGGCCTGCGCCATCGTCCAGGAATTTATGAAAGACGACAAAATAGGCGCCATCCTGAATAGGCAAATTCATCGAATCTTTGCGGAAGACGCGCGGTGCGCCGGAACCTACGCCCGAGTCTTTACTCCGCAGATCCGTAAGTGATTCGCCGTAGGCGCGGTAAAACCTGAAAGCCTCCTTGAACTTTCCACCCTCTATCAAAGCCAGCAGCCGATCCTGCATCTCTCGATTGAGTGCAGCGGGAGGAAGCCACCGCTGTCTGAGTTGTGATTCTCGTTTTCGTACGATGCCCACGCCAGTGTCAGTATCGAGGACCGTAATAGCCAGTTCAGGATGCATCCGCGCTAACTTCGTTAGACTCGCGTAGGTTTGCCCACACCAAGCCCCTTGGCGATAGTTCGGTTCTGCAAGCTCAACGGATTCCGGCGCACAATCGTGACTCAGCAAGACGCCATGCGGGTCAAGACAAGCGAGCGATAGCTCGAAGTCTTCAAGACTGGTCATGTAGTCGTGAAAGGGATCGACTACGATCAGATCAAAGCGATCTCCCCGTCGTTTCATCGACTCCATTGCGGTGCAAAACCTATCTCTCGAAAGGTATGAGCTATCAGTGAGGTTCGGTTGCTCGGCATGCGTATATCGGAGAAAAGTGACATCAATTGCCCGCGGGTAGGGGAGCCGATCCTGCCAAGCGCCTGTGGTCGGGGTGCGAATTGTCAGTAAACGTCGTGGTCGCTCCTTGTGACACAGATTCAACAACAGGTCAGAAACGACTTTGCCATTAGGCGGGTTGCTGGGGATAAAGTCGCGTTCATTCAATCTGATTCCGCGCGGGTCGCCGCGGAGGCGTTTTGATAAAAATCTGATGGCAGGGTCAAGTAGCATGAGCCGGTTCCTTGCGTAGTACTTGCTGGAGCCAACACTACTCCTGGCAGCGTTCTCCTCGGAGGGAGGGGGTGGTGATGCTGGCTCGAAATTCGGCGACAGTTACCGTATTCGCGAAAATCGGGCGAATGTCTCCGAGTTTATTGCAAATTTGGAAGGAATTGTCGGTCAGAAGGTGGTCGCGACCTCATGCGCGCGGGCGGTGGCTTCGGCGGTTGCCTTGGCAGTGGCTTCTGGGCCGTACAGCGTGCCTGCGACCGTGATCCGGGTGACGTCCGTGATCCCTATGAATCCCAACCAACCTTCGAACGGTGGCCTCAGCAGGTCATAGCCCTCGGCACCGCTGCCTGCTTCATATACCCCGCCACTGGAGTACACGACCGCGGCCTTGCCCTTTACGAGCCCGCTGTAAGCGCCACTTGCCGGGTCAAAACTCCATGCCAGACCGGGCTGCGTAATCACATCGATGTAGTGCTTCAGCATGTAAGGCATGCCGAAATTCCACATCGGCATGCTGAAGAGATACTTGTCCGCCGCATTGAAGCGCTGGAACAGCCGCTCCACTTCTGCCCAGGCAGCGCGCTCGGCCACGCTCGGGTTTTCCCCATGCATGATGGCGTACTTGGCGTTCAGCATGTCGCCATCGAAGCGCGGCAACGGCTCCTTCCACAAATCCAGGCGATCTATCCGGTCCCCGGGATGGGCTTTCTGGTAGGCCGCCAGGAACTCCTCCGCGATCTTGATTGAATGTGAGCGCTGTTTGCGCGGAGAGGCTTCGACATAAAGAAGGGTGGACATCACTGGGCTCCTTGATTTTCTTGTTCACCGCGGAAGGCCCGGGTGATGCCTTCGATTATGGTGAGCGGATGCCTGTTGCGGCAAGGGCACAGATTCCTATCAGTCTCTGGCACTGGATGACGCTGTCATCGTCCGGCCGGCCGACAACGATGAGCCGGATGGTTCCGGGGCAATCTCGCCTGCCCAGTGCCAAAGAAGTGCTCGCGCAGCGTGCTGCCCTCGTAGTGACTCCGTAACCTTCCCCTGCGCTGCAGTTCGGGCACTATCAGCTCCACAAAATCCCGAAACCCCGAGGGCTGGGTAATCGGCACGAGGTTGAAGCCGTCGATGTCACCCTCTTCCAGCCAGGTCTCCAGCGCATCCGCCACGGTCCGTGGGCTGCCAATGATCTTCGGCATGATGCTGCCCACCGACATGTACTCGCCGATATCGCGGACTGTCCAGGTGCGCTCCGGATCTGCGGCCTGGAAATAGCCCAGTACGCCCCGGATGGCATTGGACTCGAATTGCTCCAGCGGCTTCTCGGTTGAAATCTGCGAGATATCCACCCCTGCCCAGCCACTCAGCAGGGCCAGAGAACCTTCCGGTCTGGAATAGCGTTGGCAAGTCTCGAACTTGAGCCTCGCCTCCGCATCAGTAGGGGCCACCACCACCGTCACGCCCTGGCAGATACGCACATCCTCCGGTCTCCGTCCCGCTTCCACGGCAGCCGCGCGCAGGCTCGCTGCGCTCTTGGCGCAACTCTGCAGCGTAGGATGCACGCTGAAGATGGCTTCGGCGTGCTGACCCGCGAAGCGTGTGCCTCGCCCGGACTGCCCAGCCTGAAAGATCATGGGCGTGCGCTGGGGTGAGGGCTCGCACATGTGCGGTCCGGGCACCTGGAACCAGGTGCCGCGGTGCTGGATGTCGTGCACTTTGGCGGGATCGGTAAAGACGTCTCCCGCATGATCTCGGCGCACGGCGTCCTCCTCCCAGGAGTGCTCCCACAGCTTGTAGACCACGTCCATGTACTCGTCAGCACGGTCATAGCGCGTGTCGTGATCAAGCTCTTCCTCGATGCCGAAGTTGGCATTGGCATCCGCCAGATAAGAGGTGACCACATTCCAGCCGATGCGGCCTTGCGTCAGGTGATCCAGCGTGGAGAAAAGCTTGGCCGTCTGGTAGGGCGCGAAATAGGTGGTGCTGTAGGTGCAGGCAAAGCCGAGGTGACGCGTCACTGCGGCCATGGCAGGGATGATGACCGTGGGATCATTGCCCGGGAATTGCACTGCATGGCGCACGGCGGTATCGCGCGAGTTGCGGTAGGTGCTGTAGGTGCCGTGTACATCGGCCAGAAAAAGGCTGTCGAAAAAACCGCGCTCAAGCAGCTTGGCGAGATCCATCCAGTAGTGGATATCCCGGTAGCCGCGACTGCTGCCATCCAGAGGATGTTTCCACATGCCCTCGGAATGATGATTGATGCAGCACTGGGTAAACCCGTTCAGGCGCATCTGTTTGACCATGACTTCCCCTTTTCTCCCAAGCCTTGCCAGTGAGTCATATTGGGGCAACCATTCGACGATGCCCATCCCTGCAGCTTCCGCCCTGACCACATCCGTCCTTGTTCTCGCTAGCCTGTTGGCCTTTGCAGCCAACTCCGTGCTGTGTCGCCTCGCACTCGCGCCCGGCCTGATTGATCCCGTTTCCTTCACGACGCTGCGCATCATCAGCGGTGCGTTGGTGTTGTCTGCGGTGCTGATCCTGCGAGGCGCGTGGCGCAGGCCCGACATCAGGCCTGCCTCCGCGCTCGCGTTGTTCGTTTATGCCATTGCGTTTTCCCAGGCCTACGTCTTCCTGCCCACCGCCAGTGGCGCGCTGCTGCTTTTCGGCTCGGTGCAGATCACGATGATTGGGACCGGTATCGTGAAGGGTGAGCGACCCTCGACTCAGGTGTGGTCGGGAATCCTGCTCGCCGTAGGTGGGCTCGTCTGGTTGTTGGCGCCGGGCGTGCAGGCAGTGCCCTTGCTGCCAGCCGGCTCCATGATCCTCTCGGGGATCGCCTGGGCGTGTTATTCCCTGCTCGGGGCACGGCGAGGCGACCCCGTTCTGGCTACCGCCTGGAACTTCATCGGCGCCGTCCCCTTCACACTCGCCGCAAGCGTGCTCACTCGGAGCGAGATGCTGTTGAGCTCCGAAGGCATCCTGTGGGCGGTGATCTCCGGTGGCGTGACTTCGGGGCTCGGCTATATCGTGTGGTATCGGGTGTTACCTGCGTTGCCCACCATCACTGCAGCGGCAGTGCAGGTGTCCGTTCCGGTGCTGGCGGCGCTCGGAGGTGTCGTGCTGCTCGGCGAAGCCTTGGCGCCGAGGTTGGTGTTCGCCAGTGGCGTAGTCCTAGGCGGTATTGTGCTCGTGGCCAGAGCGCGCGCGCGCCCCGTCTGACCAGGCACATCCATGTGAGTCATGGCAATGCAGGAAGTGTCATCCGGCAGCGGCAAGACAACATCCGTAGCGCGGGCACACCCATCACTGTTGCCCTGTGGCATTGCGCTGCTCGCTACCATCAAATCCACCAGATACCCGTGATGGTCTGGCGTTGCCAGACCGGACTGTGAATAGAAGCCGGGCATGATGCGCTGCAGTACCTCGTATCACATATCGCTGACCCCCATGACGTAGCC
>JAURMM010000157.1 GCA_030830685.1 Gammaproteobacteria bacterium
CCGAACGGGTCGAAGCTGGCCCAGTCGGTGGCGGCCAGATCGTCGGCCATCCCGGCAGCCAACCTCGCCAGAAAATCAGCCGAGGCAGGCGCCACCAGAATACGGGTGGCCCAACGCGCGAGTTCGATGTGTCCCATCGCAGCCTCGGCCGCAGGGTCCAGCAAGTCGGTATGGACCGGTTGTCCCGACACGGCCTGGAAAGTCAGTGGCTGGATGAAGGCCTGGGCGCCGCGGGTCATCACCACCCGGACTTCAGCCCCTGCTTCGCGCAGCAGGCGCACGATGGCGGGCGCTTTGTAGGCGGCGATGCCGCCTGTCACAATGAGGCAGACGCGTTCTTGGATGAACCCGTTCACACTGACCACCCCGTCCTGACTGAATTGCCCATCGTGCGCGGATTCTAGCCGATGCGTCCGCTAGGCAGACAGCGGCCCGGGGTCCTTTCATGCGCAATACAAGGATGTTTACATGCGTATCAAGGACTGGCCGGCGGACGAACGTCCGCGGCAACGATTGATGGCGGCGGGGCCGGGCGCCCTGTCCGATGCCGAACTGATGGCCGCCCTCCTGGGCGTGGGTCTGGCTGGCGAGGATGCCGTGGCGCTGTCGCGCCGGATTCTGCAGCACAGTGGAGGCCTGCGCGCCCTTTTCGAGCTGCCAGTGGCCGAGTTCAAGCGACTGCCGGGTCTCGGGCAGGCCCGCTATGTGCAGTTGCAGGCCGCGCTCGAGCTCTGCCGGCGTTATCTGCGCAGCTCGCTGGAGCGCGGGGGCCCGCTGACCGACCCGGGGGCCGCACGCAACTACCTGTCAGCGCAGTTCAAGTCACTGGACCGGGAGGTCTTCGCCTGCCTTTTCCTGGATGCCCGGCACCAGATCATCGCCTTCGAAGTGCTGTTCCAGGGCACGCTGGACTGCGCCACCGTGCATCCCCGCGAAGTCGTGCGGCGCGCGCTCGGGCTGAATGCGGGCGCGGTCATCCTCGCCCACAACCATCCCTCAGGGGTGGCGGAGCCCAGCATGGCGGACCGCGCACTGACCAGGCGTCTATGCGAGGCGCTCAGCCTCGTCGAGATCAGGGTCATAGACCATCTGGTGGTGGGTGATGGCGCGGCAACGAGCTTCGCGGAGCGGGGCTGGCTCTGAGGCGAGCGCCCGGCCCCGTCACCGTGCGTGACAGGGGCCGGCAATCAGGCTAGGATCGCGCGCCCTGCCAGCAGCAATCAGGCGAAATAAAATGTCCCGAGTCTGTCAAGTCACCGGCAAAGGTCCGATCAGCGGCAACAACGTGTCGCATGCGAACAACAAGACCCGCCGCCGCTATCTGCCCAACCTGCATTACCGTCGCCTGTGGGTCGAAAGTGAACAGCGCTGGGTGAGCCTCCGAGTGAGCTCCCACGGCCTGCGCATCATCGACAAGGTCGGCATCGACCAGGTTCTCAAGGACATCCGTGCGCGCGGCGAGCGCGTCTGAGGAGTAAGACCATGCAGGAAAAAATCAAACTAGTTTCCAGTGCCGGTACCGGTCACTTCTATACGACCACCAAGAACAAGCGCAACAATCCAGAGAAGCTCGAACGCAAGAAGTTCGACCCAGTGGTGCGCAAGCATGTGTCGTACACGGAAGGCAAGATCAAGTAAGGCCTTGTCCGGCTGTCCCTGACAGCCTCAAAGAAAAAACCCGCTTCGGCGGGTTTTTTGTTGAGCGCCGGCCGGATGAGGCCCGAGTTCAGGCAGGGCGCAGGGCATAAGCCGGCACCCGGCGCGAGAAATCGGCAAGCGCCGCGATGCCTGTGGCTTCCGCTTCACGGCACCATTCCTGCAACTTCTCGAGCAGACTCTCCTGGCTGGCGCTGCGCTCCGTGAAGAGGGCGCCTAGGCGCTGCTGGAATTGATAGACCACGGCCAGTGCGCGGCTGCTGGCCAGACCCTGCGTCAACACAGCCTCCTCTTCGGGACCCAGCAATACCGGCGAGCGACTGAGCAGGCGTCGCAGGGGCTGCAAGGTCGCGCGCGCGGGTGCGGGCGCGCTGCTCACTTCCTCCCGATGCACCCGACGCACCACGCGCTGCGCGTAATCCGCCATCACATGCCACTGGCTCGCGATCATCGCGCGCAGGGTCTCCTGGTCCAGCCCTGGCTCTCGCCGGTCGGCGCGCAAGCGCGGCGCCACCTTTTTCACGCGGGCAAGTCCGAGCCCTTCCAGTAGCCTGATGTAGCACCAGCCGATGTCGAACTCCCACGGTTTCATCGAGAACCGGGCGGAGCTCGCAAACGCATGATGGTTGTTGTGCAGCTCCTCGCCGCCGATGAGGATGCCCCAGGGGGTGAGGTTGGTGGAGCTGTCACGTGATTCGAAATTCCGGTAGCCGCGCCAGTGCGCGGTGCCGTTGATCACTCCCGCGGCAAAAAATGGAATCCACGCCATCTGCACCGCCCAGATGGTGAGACCAATGGCGCCGAAAAGCAGCACGTCCGCACTCAGCATGAGGCTGATACCCACCCGGTCATGGCGGAAGACATGGCGTTCCAGCCAGTCATCCGGGGTGCCGTGGCCGTATTTGGCCAAGGTCTCGGGGCATGCAGCCTCCTTGCGATAGAGCTCCGCCCCCTGCCACAGCACTTTGCGTATGCCATGAAACATCGGGCTGTGCGGATCCGCCTCGGTCTCGACAAAGGCGTGATGCTTGCGGTGGACGGCAGTCCAGCTGCGGGTGGTCATGCCGGTGGTGAGCCACAGCCAGGTGCGGAAAAGAAGCGCGACACCGGGATGCAGTTCAAGCGCGCGGTGCGCCTGATGGCGATGCAGGTAGACGGTCACGCCGAGGATCGTGATATGGGTCAGGCCCAGGGTTACCAGGACGTAACCCCACCAAGGCAGATTCAGGAAACCATTAAACATCCGGCGCTCTCTCCGATGGCAACAAGTCTTGAGGTCTGATCGTGCAGGATCAGGCTTTGACTCATGATCACTGATTCGCAGCGCGCCAGGCAATCTTGGAGACCGCCATGGACTTGCCAGGGGTCGCATCAAATAATGCCCGCATGTCCAATCCTCCCCTGCTCAGGGCCGAGCGCCTCAGTCGCCGTTTCGGCGCGCACCGGGCTGTCTCCGCGTTCGATCTCGTGCTCGCGCGCGGTGACGTGCTCGGACTGCTCGGACTGAATGGCGCGGGCAAGACGACCGCCTTGCAGATGCTCGCCGGTGTGCTTGCACCGGACGAAGGGCGCGTCGAGATCAAGGGTGAAGATCTGGCCCGCGCGCCGCGTGCAGCCAAGCGCCACCTCGGCTATCTGCCGCAGACTCCGCCACTGTTCGAGGATGCGGAGGTGGAGGAGTTCCTGCACTTCTGCGCCGAGCTGCACGAAGTGCCGACAGCACACCGCGTCATGGCGGTGGCGCGAGCGCTGGCCCGCTGCGGCCTGCAGGATGTGCGGCGGCGCATGCTGCGTGCACTATCCGGTGGATACCGTCAGCGCGTGGGCATCGCCCAGGCTATCGTGCATGAACCTGCAGTGGTGATCCTGGACGAGCCGACCACCGGCCTCGATCCGGCGCAACGCATGGAGATGCGCGCGCTGATCCAAAGCCTGCGTGCCGAACATGCGGTGCTGCTCTCCAGCCATCTGCTGTCCGAGGTGGAAACCCTCTGTACCCGCGCCGTGATCCTGCATGGCGGGCGGATCGTGCATGAGGAGGCACTCGACGCCCGGCAATCCTGGGTTGAATTGAGTCTGGGGGCGCCACCGGAGCTCGCGAGAGTGGCGGAGATGGCGGGAACCGACGCCGTGGAGCAAATCGGCCCGGATCGCTTCGCTTTTCCGCTGCCCTCGGATCTGGCGGTGCTCGGCCGCCTGCTCACGCATGCATCCCGACACTGGCAGGCGCGCGATTTCACACTGCAGAGTTCCCGGCTGGAACATGTCTTCACCTCGCTCGTACGGGATGTCCCGGGAGAGCACGGATGATCGGCGTCATCGCCAGGCACGAGATTCGCGGGCTGCTGCGCGCACCACAGACGTGGTGGATGCTCGCGACGCTGCAGTGCCTGGTCGCGTGGCAATTCCTGGCCCAGCTCGAACTCTTCGAGCAGGTCCTGCCGAAATTGCGCCAGCTCCCCGAGCCTCCGGGCGTGGCCCAGCTGGTGCTGAATCCGACCTGGCAGATCTCCGGTTTTCTGATGCTCTTCTTCGTGCCGGTGCTGACCATGCAGACCCTGAGCGGTGAGCGGCGACAAGGTCTGATGACGCTGTGGTACAGCGCGCCGATTTCGCTGTCCGCGCTCGTCATTGGCAAGTACTTGGGTGTGATGAGCCTGCTTTGCGTGGTGTGGGGCTTGCACGCGCTGCTAACGCTCCTCCTGTGCTTTGGAACGGCGGTGGATCTGGGAACCGCCTGCAGTGGATTGCTTGCACTGCTGCTCCTGATGAGCGCGGCCACCGGCCTCGGCCTGTGGTGCTCGGCGCTCAGCCGCCAGCCGGTCATGGCGGCAGTAGGCGGTTTTGCGATGCTGCTCGCCTTCTGGCTGGTGGACTGGAATGCTGAAGCGCAAGGTGCGTCCGGGGTGATGTCCGCGCTGTCCGCGCTTGCTCACTTCCAACGCATGGCACGCGGCCAGTTGCACGCCTTCGATGTGGCTTATTTCATCCTGCTGACCGCCATGGGTCTCAGCCTGGCCGTGCAGGCACTGGCAGCCGAACGACAGGGCACGCGCTTGCGGCAGCAGGGGGTGTCCCTGTGCCTGCTGGCGGCGTTCCTGGTCCTTGGATCCCTGGCCGCGCAAGTGCGCGCCAGCCTTGATCTCACAGCCACGGGTCGCCACACGCTCGCACCGGCAAGTGTGCAAGCCCTGCAGGCCGTGGAGGGTCCGCTCGCCGCCACGGTCTATCTGCCGAAGGGGCATCAGACCTTGCCAGCCGCACGCGATCTCGTCGCGCGCTATCAACGCCATCGCGCTGATCTCATCTTCACGGTCACGGATCCCGCGAGCGTTCCGGAGTTGATGCGGGCGGAGCAGTTGGCAGAGGGCACGCTGGTGCTGCGCGCAGGCGAACGGAGCGAACGCTTCACGCGCTACAACGAGCAGACCTTCACCCAGGCCTTGCTCAAGCTCACGCGTGGCGAGCCGGAGTGGATAGCCTTCACCACCGGGCATGGCGAGCGCAGTCCAGAACGCCTCGCAAATTTCGACCTCGAGCACTGGGGCCGCGTGTTGCGGGGCCGGGGCTATCGGGTGCAGGAGATCGATCTCTCGTCGCTGGGCACGGTGCCGGACAACACCGCCTTGCTCGTGGTGGCAAGCCCTTTGCTGGATTTCGCACCCGAGGAAGTGGAAGCAGTCACGGCGCATCTCGCGCGCGGCGGGGCGCTGCTGTGGCTGACTGAGCCCGGATCGCCGACCAGTCTCACGCCGCTCGCGCAAACCCTGGGAGTTGCATGGCGCGAGGGCACGGTCTTTGATCCTGCGGGCGCCGCCTTGGGTGTGAAGGACCCCTCGCTGGTGGTACTGCCCCGGCACCCACCCCACGCGCTGACCCAAGGCTTGAAAGGGGCTGTGATATTGCCGGTCGCAGCCGCACTGGAAAGCAGGGACGTGGACGGGTGGAAGGCAGACACCCTGCTGCAAAGCAGTGCGGAGGCCTGGCTCGAATCAACGCCCTCTGTCCCCTCACCCGCCTTCGATGCCGGTGCTGAAAAGCGCGCGACCTTTACCCTTGCCCTTGCGCTGACGCGCGAACGGGAGGGCAAGCGACAACGGGTTCTCGTGGTGGGAGACGGAGACTTCCTGTCCAACACCTATGTGGGGAATGGCGCCAATCAGGAGCTCGGCACCCACATGGTGGACTGGCTGGTGGCGAACGAGGCCCTGGTTGGCGTGGAAACCCGGCCGGCGCCCGATGTGAACCTCGAGTTCTCGCGCATGGCGAAAGCCGTCATGGGGCTCGGCCTGCTGGTGCTGCTGCCCGGCAGCTTTGCAGCAACGGGCCTGTGGCTCGCGTGGAGGAGAAAACGTGCCTGAATTGCCGGAAGTGGAAACCACGCGACGCGGCGTGGCCCCTCATCTCGAAGGGCGCACGGTAAGCGCCGTCCATGTGCGGGAAACACGCCTGCGACAGCCCGTGAATCCTGCGTTGGCGCGCCTGGTGGAGGGCGCAACCCTGCACAGCGTGCGCAGGCGCGCAAAATACCTCCTGTTCGATTTCGGTCACGGCACGCTCATCGTGCACCTCGGCATGTCAGGCAGCCTGCGGGTGCTGGAACCCCACACTCCGGTGCAAAAGCATGACCATGTGGATCTCGTGTTCGAGGACCGTACGGTGCTTCGACTGCGGGATCCCCGCCGCTTCGGCTTGATGGTCTGGACGCAAGACGAGCCCGCCCAACATCCCCTGCTCGCAGAGCTCGGCCCGGAGCCGTGGGATCCGGTTTTCTCTGCCGGATATCTTTCGGCACTCGCCGCGTCGCGTAGTGGTGCGGTGAAGAACTTCCTGATGGATGGCAAGGTGGTCGTCGGCGTCGGCAACATCTACGCCAGCGAATCGCTGCATCGTGCCGGCATTCATCCCGCGCGCCCCGCGCGCCGTGTCGCGGAAGCGCGCTACGCAGCTCTCGTGAACGCGGTGCA
>JAURMM010000023.1 GCA_030830685.1 Gammaproteobacteria bacterium
AACAGGAAAGTCAATGAAATCAACGATCTACCAACACCACCTCCGCGCCAGTGCTAGCTTTTCGTACCGTCACTTATTGCACTGAAAACGAGGAGACCCCGGGCTTGACCCCGGCGCTGGCTGGCGGTTCAACCCCTTTCTGAATGCCCTCGCAGACCACGGTTGGCTGCGGCTGGACCCGACCGGCATCGGCCTGCATGTGGGATCCCACTGCGAAGCGCTGGATGCGGCCGGGAACCCGCAACCCACGTTGAGGGCCATCGGTCCGCCTACCGCCGGAGTGTTCGGCGACCCGCTCGGGGTGCCGTTCATCTCCGGTCAAATCCGGCGGATCCTGCCGGACGTGCTGCGCACCCTGGATTGCTGAGTTTCGGGCCGCTTAGCCTCGGCAGCCCCGTATGTGTGACCGGTGAATGCCCCACCGGCGGTGGGGACGGGGCGGCGGCATTGACAGCCGGTGGATGCGATCGAATAATAGCGAACCGCAAGTAATTTTCGTCCGAGGTCAAACATGCTGAATTCTGCAAACAATGAGATCCTCACCCGCGTCGGCCCCGGCACTGCCATGGGTGGCCTGTTCCGGCAGTTCTGGCAGCCCGCGCTTCTGTGCGAGGAGCTGCCGGCGCCGGATTGCCCTCCGGTGCGGGTTCGGCTGATGGGCGAGAACTTCGTCGCCTTCCGGGACTCCAGCGGGAAGGTCGGCCTGCTGGACGCGCATTGCCCGCACCGCCTGGCCGAGCTGTTCTTCGGGCGCAACGAGGAAGGCGGGCTGCGCTGCGTGTACCACGGCTGGAAGTTCAGCGTCACCGGCGAGCTGCTGGACATGCCGAGTGAACCTGCCGGCAGCCCGATGCGGTGCAATCCGAACATTCGCGCCAAGGCATACTCGGTCCACGAAGCCGGAGGCATCGTCTGGGCCTACCTGGGCCCGCAGGAGTGCGTCCCGCCTTTGCCGCAGATGGAATTCATGAGCCTGCCGGCACAGAACTTCTACACCTCGAAGTGCCTGATGAAATGCAATTACCAGCAGGCGCTGGAAGGCAGCATCGACACAGCGCACCTTACCTTTCTGCACCGGTCCATCGCGCCCATGGAGAAGGACGTGTTCAACGTAGGCCACCTGCAGGAGTACGGCGATGCCGACGGGGCGCCACGCTTTTTCTGCGAGGACACCGACTACGGTATGCGCATCTCTGCGCGCCGGGACGGAGGCGAGGACACCTTCTACTGGCGCATCACGCAGTGGCTGATGCCCACCGCCGTCCTGGTGCCGACAGCCGAAGGCCTGGTCTGCAGGGCCAACCTGTTCATCCCCATCGACGATGAGAACTGCTGGTGGTACCGCATCCGCTACCACGCTGGACGTCCTCTGAGCAACGATGAACTCGCCGAGTACAAGGGCGGCGGGCTCGACTACGCGAAGCTCGTTCCGGGAACCTACATCCCCGAGGGCAACCGCGCCAACGATTACCTAATCGACCGCACCCTCCAGAAGAGCGGCTCGTTCACCGGCGTCCTGAGCGCCCAGCTGCAGGATCTCGTAGTGCAGGAGAGCCAGGGCGCGATCGCCGACCGGACCAAGGAACACCTGGGCTCCTCGGATACCGCAATCGTCAAGTGCCGCCGGCGCCTGATCGAATCCGCGAAGAAGTTCGCTACGGAAGGCACGATCCCGGCGGCCGTCTCGCGCGCCGATCTGTACAAGCGGCGCGCCGTCGCCATGCTCTTGCCCAAGGAGATGACCGCAGAGCAGGCGGGAACCCATCCTGCCACCGTGCCGAGCGCCTGAGCGCGCCGCTGCAGGAGGTCGGCGCGCGCCGCCAAAGCGAAGCGAGCCCGTGCCTCACCACCAATCCAAAGGAGACTCCAGTGAATGTTCTTGTGAAGTTCCGCCGACCCCTCGCGCTGACTGCCGCTGTAGTGGCCACCGCCTTTGCGTTCGCCGCGCAGGCGCAGCCCAGGGATGCTGCATGGCCCTCCAAGCCGATCCGCTTCGTGATCCCGTTTGCCGCAGGCGGCTCAATCGACGTAGTGGCCCGTCTGATGGGCCGGCACCTGGAAGGACGGCTCGGTCAAAACGTCGTGGTGGAGAACCGCCCCGGCGCAGGCGGAACCGTCGGTGCGGACTCGGTAGCGCGGGCCGCGGCCGACGGGCACACCTTCCTGTTTACGGCGCAGGGGCCACTGGTGCTCAATCCGTTCCTGATGAAGCGCTTGCCTTACAACGCCGAAACTGCGTTCGCGCCGGTCACCCTCGTGGCCGAGGCACCGAACCTTTTGGTGACCAACCAAGCGTTTCCGGTGGCTAATTTTTCCGACTTGCTTGCTTTTGCCAAGTCAAACCCGGACAAGATGACCTTTGGCACGCAAGGAGTGGGCACCACCGGGCATGTCACCGGCGAACTGATCAACCAGCTGACTGGGCTTGGTCTCACTCACGTTGCCTATCAGGGGTTTCCTCCCGCCCTGACGGACGTTCTGGCCGGGCGGGTCGGCATGATGATCGGGGACACGATCAACCTCGTGCCGCGCATCCGATCCGGCCAGCTGCGGCCCATCGCCATCGCGTCTGCCCGACGCAGCACCGTGCTGCCGCAGGTGCCGACCTTCGCCGAGGCGGGTCTCCCTGAAATCGTCTCGGGCCCATGGTTCGCGGTGCTGGCACCCGCAGGTACCGGCATCGAGATCCGCCGCAAGCTCTCCGATGAGATGCGCCAGATCCTGAATCAGGGTGAGGTCCAGGAGAAGTTGAAGGAACTCGGCGTGGAAAGCCGAGGGATGACTCCGGAGGAGTTCGATACCTACCTGAAGGCCGAGTACAAGCGCTGGGGCGGCGTGATTCGCAAGGCGGGGATCACTCTCGACAAGTGACCCGGCTACGGATCGCAGCCGCCAAGCCTGCCGGCTCGGCTTTCCAGCAGGGACATGGTGGCGAAGAAAGTACTCAGATGATCGGCGGGAATCCCGGCGAGCAGGTCGGCTTCCACCAGGTTGATCATGTCCTCCACCTGCCGGTGGACTTTCCTGCCGGTGGCCGTGAGGCTCAGTCGCAAGCGCCGGCGATCGTCGGGGTCCACGCCCTTCTTGAGGTATCCCTGTTCGACCAGCTTGTCGATCGCCCGGCCGACGAAGAAGGCATCGGTGCTGGTGCGCTCGGCGACCTGCATCGCCGACAGCGGCTCGTAGCGTCCGATGACGGCCATGACACGCCAGCTGGTCACCGTCAGGCCGAACTCGCTCTTCCACCGCGGGGCGAGATGGCGTGTGATGCGCGATGCCACCGACAGGCAGCGGTAAGAGATTCTGTTTTCAAGGGGCACACGAGGAGTGTTGCGCATGCGCAGATTCTACGGGTCGGGACAGCCGCGTCGGCTGCCGGTTCGCAGCGCGGCGCGAGCATTTCTTCGTCTGCCAGTCGGGAGAAGTCGAGACCATGAATGCGCAAATGCTGCAAGTGCGCGTGGCGCGCAAGATTCCCCTTGCGCTGGACATTGCCTTGTTCGAACTGGTGAGCACCGACGGCAGGGCACTGCCTCCGTTCTCTGCGGGCTCGCACGTGGACGTTCTGTTGCCCTCTGGTGTCACGCGCCAGTACTCGCTGTGCAACGATCCTGAGGAGTCGCACCGCTACCAGATTGCCGTGCTCAAGGACCCGCGGGGCAGGGGAGGATCGCGCGCGATGCACGAGCTCGTGCGCGAAGGTGATGTGATCACCATCAGCGCACCGCGGAACCATTTCCCACTCACTCCGGGTGCCGAGGAGACCTTGCTGATCGCCGGCGGCATCGGCATCACGCCCTTGCTGTGCATGGCCGAGCGGCTGTACGTGCTCAAGCAGCCTTTCACCCTGCATTACTGTTCGCGTTCGGTGGAACGCACAGCGTTCCGGGAGCGCATCCAGCAGGCGGGCTATGCAGCGCACGTGCAGTTGCACCTTGACGACGGCCCGCAGCAGCAGAAGCTCGGCTTGCCCGCGCTGCTGCGCACGCCACGGCGCGGAGTCCACATCTACACCTGCGGTCCCAAGGGTTTTATGGACGCTGTGCTGTCCAATGCGCGCAGCAGCGGCTGGCCGCAGGACCAGCTTCACTACGAATTCTTCAGCGCCGCGCCGCAGAAGCTGGCCACCGACGGAAGCTTCGAGGTTAAGCTAGCCAGCTCCGGTCGAACCATCCGCGTTGCGGCCGATGCCTCGGTGACCTCGGCGCTTGCGGCCGCAGGTATCCTGGTGCCGACCTCTTGCGAGCAAGGCGTGTGTGGGACCTGCCTCACACGCGTGCTCGAAGGAGAGCCCGACCATCGGGACATGTACCTGACGCCGCAGGAGCAGGCCGCGAACGACCAGTTCCTGCCTTGCTGTTCCCGCTCCAGGTCAGCTTGCCTTGTTCTGGATCTTTAATCGGTAAGTCTCAGCAAGCATGTGTATGGCAGAGCTCTATTCGAAGTCGCAACCCACCACAAGCCAGATCTTGAGTGACAGCTCGGTGCGTTCCGTGGAACGCGCCATCGAAGTGCTCTTCAGTTTCACACAGCAGGAGCCGGTTCTCGATATTCCGGCGCTGCAGCAGCGCACCGGGCTGTCCCGACCCACTCTCTACCGACTGTTGCGAACACTGGAAACCAGGGGACTGATCTACTCGTTCGGGAACCCGCTACGTTTCCAGCTGGGCGCCCGCACCGGCTTGCTCGCGAGCACGTGGACGCCTGCGCCTCCACTGGTCACTCTGGCTGCCGGCCCGCTAGAACAGCTTTGGCGTAGCACCCAGCAAACCGTCGCGCTCATGATGCCCGTCTCCGCTACCCATCGCATGTGCGTCTTCGAGCGGAAGAGCCCTCAGGCCCTCTCGTTCAGCCGCGGAGTGGGTTATACCGAGCCGCTGCACAACGGTGCCGGCGGAAAGGTCATACTGGCGCACTTGACGCCGGACCAGCGGCGGCAGTCGCTTAGTCAGCTCAGTAGACATGCACGCGACCTGATCGCCCGTGACCTCCAGACCGTGCTCCAGGACGGTGTGCTCGTGACGCACGCCGAAGTGATGGCGGGGACGGTGGCCGTCGCCTCGCCGGTGCTGACAAAAAGCGGCCAGCCGGTGGCGGCAGTCTGCGTGTTCGGGGCGGAGATGCGGCTGCGCGGCGCCGCACTGCACTCCTCTCGCAGCCAGACCGCCAATGCGGCGTGCGACATCTCAACGCGACTCTGATCTGTCCACACTCCGGACATTTTCAGGGAAAACCGCAAGACGCCGGCCCCGCGGGAACGACTAGAATAGGCTGGTATCAAAGATTGAAGCCGCCGTCGAGACACACCGCGCCCTCCTCCTCCTCGGGACCTCCAATGCCTAAAATATTCACGCTGATTTGCGTTGCTTCGGCCGCTCTGGCTTCTCCTCTTGCCTTCGGGCAATCCTGGACACCGAGCAAGCCCGTGCGCATTGTGGTCCCGGCATCGGGGGGAACGGTTGATCTCGTCGCGCGTGCCGTGATCCCGGGGTTGCAGCAGGCCCTCGGTCAGTCGGTGATTGCCGATGCGAAACCGGGCGCGTCGGGCAACATTGCCGCTACCCTAGTTGCGAAGTCGCCGGGTGACGGTCACACCATCCTCACCGGTTTCAATCCGCTCGTCATCAGTACGTTCCTCTCGAAGAACCTGCAATACGATCTGCAGAAGGATCTGAAGCCGATCACGCTGGGTGTCACTTCCGAGCAGGTGTTGGTGGTCAACTCTGAAGTCTCAGTGTCCACCTTGGCTGAGTTCGTGGCCCTGGCGAAGAAGTCCGATGGGAATATGAACTTCGGATCCATCGGCGCCGGCAGCGCGTCGCACCTCACGATGGAGCTGTTCAAGTCCCGTGCGGGCATCGAGCTCAAGCACGTCCCCTACAAGGGGGCTGCGCCCGCCATCACCGATCTCCTCGGCAAGGTGACCCACGCAGGGGTATTCGCGGCGGCAAACGTCATTCCATACGTCAAGGACGGCCGGCTGAAAGCGCTCGCGGTTACCGGCAGCAAGCGGCTGAAGGCGCTTCCCAATGTCCCTTCCATGGCGGAGGCAGGCTTCCCGAATTTCAGTGCCACCATCTGGATCGGTTTCCTTGCTCCGGCCAGCACGCCGGACCCGGTGGTACGCGACATGCAGCAGCAGTTCGCGCGGGCGCTCACGAGTCCCGAAGTCCAGAAAAGGATGGAAGCCAATGAGTTCGACGTTGTTGCAAACTCACCGGAGGAATTTGCGAAATTCCTGAAGCGGGAAGCTGAAATTTGGGGCAGCGTCGCCAAGCGGGCGAGCCTCGTCGCCGAGTAGCGTTACCGGCAACCGATTTTTTCCCAAGGCGCGCGCTCCGCGCCGAACCAAGCAGGTACATCCCATGCAGAACCCTGGCCACTTGCCTCCGGCATTGCCGCCCAGCCACTATCTGGACAACCGGATTTTCACCGATCCATCCATCTTCCGGGAGGAACAGGAACGCCTGTTCTCCAAGGTGTGGCAGTTTGTCTGCCATGAGAGCGAGCTGCCGAACAGCGGTGACTTCCGCACCACGCAGGTCGCGGGAAAGCCGCTCATCGTGGTCCGCGACGAAAGCGGCAGCATCCGGTCCTTCTTCAACGTTTGCCGGCACCGCGCGGCGGAGGTGGTGCGCTCAGAGTCAGGCAACGTGCGCTCGTTCACCTGCTTCTACCACCACTGGAACTACGGCTTGGACGGAAGCCTGCGGGTGGTCTCCAAGCCGGAAGGATACGAGCGCGCCTGTCTAGACAAGGCTGCGCTCGGCCTGGTTCCGGTGAGGACCGAGTCCGTGCTCGGGCTCGTCTTCACCTGCCTGGATCCGGACGCGCCTGCGTTGCAGGAATATCTCGGAGATATCCTCCAACCCTTGCAGGGTCCACTCGGCTCTGTGCCGATGCAAGTCATCCACTTTCACAAGGCCGTGGTCAAGGCGAACTGGAAGCTGTGGCAGGACAATAACAGCGAGCGGTATCACAGTATGCTGCACACGATCAACCGATCCACGCAGCCTTGGGTGTTGGGCAAGAGCAGCCCGATGAAGCTCAGGCTATTTCCCAATGGCCACAGTGGCTACTGGTCTGACGGCGAGGCAGCCGTCGCGTACGAGCGCGGTGGCTATACCAACGTGACCGGCGGTACGTTGCCGGGCATGCGCGACAACGAAATGCGGGTGGTCAACTTCTTCCCCGATCTGATGGTGAATATTCGTTCCAACGTGGTGCGAATTGACCGCATGAGCCCCATCGACGAGCAGCACACAATGATCGAATGGCGGGGGCTCGGTGTCGCCGACGACGACGCTGAGACGCGGGAACTCAGGCTGCGGCACCACAACATGTTCTGGGGTCCGGCGGGCCGCAACCTGCCCGAAGACCTGATTGCGGTGGAATCGCAGTACCGGTCCATGCGCGCCGACGCAGTCCGCTACAGCATCCTCGCACGCGAAGAAGACCTCAATCCGACCGACGACGCGAACCTTCGAGCCTATTATCAAGAGTGGGGCCGATTGATGGGGCGCAGCGCCTCTGCTCCATTCGCTCGGGACGCGCAGGAGGTGACGTCGTGAGCTATGAAAACCTAGTGGACGCCTTTGAGGTCCAGCAGTTCATTCAACGCACTGCCTCACTTCTGAACGCCGAGAAGCTTTCAGAATGGGTCCAGCAGTTCGATGCCGCCGGCACGTACGAGGTCACCGCCTACAGCACCGAGCTAGGCAAGGAACTGGCCTGGTGGAAGCAGGAGCTGCCGCTGTTGCAAAAGACCATCTCGGAGGTGCCGAGACACGTGCGAGATCCAGCAAGACGCCTGCATGTTCTTGGACCGCCGCTGGTGAGCGTGACGGGTGACGAGGCGCGTGGAGAAACCGCGTTCTCGGTGTTTCGCACCTTGCCCACGGGGGAGACCAGTCTCTTCGCGGTCGGCCGCTACCTGGACGAGCTGGTCCGGGTCGGGAGCGGCTGGCGCTTCAGCGTCCATCGGGTGCAACTGGAGACACGCGTTCTCGATGCATTTACGCATCTGCCGCTCTAAATGTCGAATCCCAAGGCGTTGTTCACGCGCGAATCCTCCTCTGATGGGCGGCTTGCGATTCTCAACGGAGTGTTGGCGAAGCCAGTTGCCGTCAGTAAGAGGCTGCAGGGCGGCTCCGCGCTCGCTGAACTCTCATAAGGGCGGACGTACGCCCACTCGCGCAGGTTGGTTTGCACGAACCGTTCAGCCTTCCTGTTGGGCATACACAGCGAGTTCGTACGCGACGAATGCCCAAGGTGTCGCCGCCGAGCTAACTTGAGCCTCCGTTCGACTGAACATTGAGCCAGGGCTAGATGCCTTCCGCGAGCGTTCGGCATGTGATAGGTCCGGAGATCGAATGCTGTCGAATGGTGAACACCTTTGAACGCATGAACATACAACGAATGCACATCATTCCGCTGGCTTCGCAAGGCATGCAGGTGCTGAGGACACTCCAGATCATTTCCGGTCGCCAGGGATTGCACTTTCGTGGCGAGAGGGGCGCATGAGCGGCGCCCAGGTCGCACTGTTCATCGCTTTCGTGGTGGTCGCGACCCTGGCGCAGGAGCTGACAGGCTTCGCGTTCGTGCTGGTACTGCTTGGGCTCGCCGGACTCTTCCAGCTTGCGCCCGTGACGGACCTGGCGAACGTGGCAACCACGCTGGCCGTGCTGGGCGCGGCGGCAATGCTGCGCACCTCGCTGAGACACGTCGACCGTACTGCCTATCTCGAGGCGGTGGCTGGATCCGCGCCGGGGGTTCTCGCCGGTGTGCTGTTGCTACAGTGGCTGAGCGCAAACGTCATGACCGTGTTGGGCGTGACGCTTGGCGTGACCATCTTCGCGTGCGCGATCACCATGTTGCGGCCGGGAAACGTGCTGCCAGTACGGTCCAGCGGCATCTGGTTCGGCGGCTTCGGCCTGCTCTCGGGACTGCTGGGCGGCCTGTTTTCGGCCGGCGGCCCCCCGCTTGTGTACCACTTCTACCGACAGCCCATGCCAATGGAAGCACTGCGGGCCACCTTGGTCGCCGCGCTGACCACGATGAGCGCGATGCGGATTGTCGTCGTCCTGGCAACGGGACAGTTCAGCCTGGTTGCGGTGAAGATGATCCTGCTCGCCGCCCCTGCGGTGCTGGGGACGTCCTGGCTGCTGCGACGCTATCCCCCCCGCTGGCGACGCGAGACGGTGCTCAGGATCGTGTGCGTGTTGCTTCTCGCCACCGGCGTCAGCATCGCCGCCTCAGCCCTGCTGGGACGTTGAGTCCGCACGCATGAGGAACCTGTGCAGGCGCGACTGCGCGGCATCGATGAGGCGGCACACTACCGCCGCGTGTCACGCGGGTCGATGATTGTCCTCCACGCTGAAGGCTTCTGCAGTGAGGAACGAGGAGGTGAGCTCGCTCAGTTCCGCCTCCAGCTCGCGTTCGCGTTGCTTGGGATCGGCCGCCGCACTGATTCGCGCTTGTACGCGTCCCCTTCACCGCGCAGCGAGCCCCACTCCGCCGGCGGCCACCCAAGTTTTAGCCCGATTCCGCCTGCTGAGAACATAGTGCGCA
>JAURMM010000158.1 GCA_030830685.1 Gammaproteobacteria bacterium
GAGACCGCGAGCCTCAAGATCCTCATCAAGGCCGATGTACAGGGCTCCGCCGAGGCGCTCAGCGAAGCGCTCGTGCGGCTCAGCAACGACGAGGTCAAGGTCGAAGTCATCTCCAGTGGTGTGGGTGGCATCAACGAGTCGGACGTGAACCTGGCGTTCGCATCGCGCGCCTTCATGGTGGGCTTCAATGTCCGTGCCGACAGTGCGGCGCGGCGATTGGTGGACGAGGAAGGTATCGATCTGCGCTATTACAGCGTGATTTACGACGTGATCGACGACGTGAAGGCAGCCGTGACCGGCATGTTGGCCCCGGAAATGCGCGAGACCATCCTGGGCGTGGCCCAGGTGCGGGATGTGTTCCGTTCTTCCAAGCTCGGTGCGATTGCAGGATGCATCGTCTCCAGCGGTGCGGTGAAGCGCAACAATCCGATCCGCGTGTTGCGCGACAACGTCGTGATTTATGAGGGCGAACTCGAGTCCCTACGGCGGTTCAAGGACGACGTGAACGAAGTCAAGGCAGGCATCGAATGCGGTATCGGCGTGAAGAACTACAATGATGTGAAGCCCGGAGACCAGATCGAAGTCTACGAGCGGACCATGGTGGCGCGCACGGCATGAGGTTCGGTGTGACGGAGACTCAGCCAGCCCCCTCCCGGGCGTGGCGGGAGTAGGGGATGCCCAAGGAGTATGGGCGCAACCTGCGCATTGCAGAGGCCATCCAGCGCATTGCGGCGCCTTGCGTTGCGGCACTGGCGCGTGAACATCGGTGGGGCATGGTGACCATCACGGCGGTGGACGTCGCGGCTGACATGACCGTGGCGCGGCTGTTCATCAGTGTGATGGGGCACCCTGAACCGGCACAGGTCCTGGCTGGATTGCGCGATGCGCTGCCGGGAATCCGGACCGCGGTGGCACGGGACCTGCCCCTCAAGAAAGTACCCGCCCTGCAGGTCGCAGAGGACAAATCCATCGCCCAGGGCGCGCGCATTGCGGAGCTGCTCAGACCAGATCAGACCGAACGTGAGTGAGTTCCTTCTTGGCTGAAGCGTCGTCTCGGTCCGTTGCAAGTGCGAGCAAACGCCGGCTGAAGCGACCCGTGCACGGTATCCTCCTGCTCGACAAACCTACGGGCATAAGTTCCAACCGAGCCCTTCAGGTGGCGCGGCGGGCGCTGGGTGCGACCAAGGGCGGGCACACCGGCAACCTCGACGTCGCCGCGAGCGGCCTGTTGCCCCTGTGTTTTGGCGAGGCAACCAAGGTGTGCGGCTTTCTGCTGGAAGCAGACAAGCGCTACCAGGCTACTGTGCGTCTCGGCGTGACCACGGCCAGTGGAGACGCCGAGGGTGAAGTGCTGTCGCGGTCCGATAATCTGCCCGGGTCGCGCGCGCTGGTAGAGGACGCACTCACGACGCTGCGCGGACCGCAGATGCAGATTCCACCCATGTACTCGGCCCTCAAGCGTGACGGCCAGCCACTCTACAAGTTGGCGCGGCAGGGAATCGAAGTGGAGCGGCAAGCGCGGCCGGTGGTGATTAATCGTCTGGACATGCTCGCGTTGGAAGGTGAGACCGTGGTACTCGATGTGAGCTGCAGCAAGGGCACCTATATCCGTTCGTTGGCAGTCAGCTTGGGCGAGATCCTGGGCTGTGGTGCGTCGCTGTCAGGCCTGCGGCGGCTCGAAGCCGGGCCCTACGACATCACCCATGCGCACAGTCTCGACCTCTTCGAGGGCGAGCGTTACCCGCCAGAGGTTCTGGAGGAGCTCCTCCTGCCCATCGACAGTGCCTTGCAGAGTTTTCCGCAGACCTGTCTGGATGCGGAGGGCAAGCAGAGAGTCCGCCAAGGGCAGATACTGAGCCTGGGTGCCTCGGATCGGATGGTCGGACTCATTCGGCTGTATGGCCCTGATGGCGAATTCCTGGGCATGGGGGAGGGCGATGGCGCGGGGCAAGTGCAGCCGCGCCGGCTCATGGCCACGGTAAAAGACCCGGATTGAGGCAAAAACCCGCCTTCTCACACAGTGGGAAGGTTGTTCCGCAAGGGGTGCGCGGTTAGAATGCGCCCCGCCAAGAAAGCAAGCAAATAAGATTCAGGAGTGCGTTAATGGCTTTGAAGAGCGAACAGAAGCAGGACATTCTGCAGAATTACCAGCGCGGAGCCAGCGACACTGGGTCCCCGGAAGTGCAGGTTGCCCTGCTGTCGGCTCGCATCGAGGATCTCTCGGGACACTTCAAGGCGCATGCCCACGATAACCACTCCCGTCAGGGACTGCTGCGCATGGTCAATCGCCGGCGCAAGCTCCTCGACTACCTCAAGACCCGTCATACCGAGCGCTACCGGGAACTCATTGCCCGACTCGGCTTGCGCAAGTAAGCACAGCCGGCGGAAACGCCGGCTTTTCGATCCGGCCCCCTTTACCTCTCTCCAGCGCAAGCGACGGACCAAACAAGCATGACCGCTCAAACAGTTTCTTTTCAGTACGGCAACCATACGGTCCAAATCGAGACCGGACGCATCGCCAAGCAGGCCACAGCTGCAGTGTTGGTGACCATGGGCCAGACCATCGTGCTCACCACGGTGGTCGGTGCACAGAAGGCTTCCCCCGATCGTGATTTCTTCCCGCTCACCGTTGACTACCAAGAGCGTACCTACTCGGCGGGCAAGATTCCTGGCGGCTTCTTCAAGCGCGAGGGGCGTCCCACCGAAAAGGAAACCCTGACATCGCGCCTGATCGACCGTCCAATCCGGCCCCTGTTTCCGGAGGGATTCACCAACGAAGTCCAGATCATCTGCACGGTGCTGTCGCTGGACCCCAAAGTTGACCCCGATATCCCCGCCCTCATCGGCGCGTCTGCCGCGCTGTCCCTGTCCGGCATGCCATTCCAGGGCCCGATTGGAGCCGCACGCGTGGGCTATCGCAACGGCGAATACCTGCTCAACCCCAGCTTCTCGGAGCTTGATGATTCTGAACTCGATCTCGTGGTTGCCGGAACGGCAAGCTCGGTGCTGATGGTGGAGTCAGAAGCCCGCCAATTGTCGGAGGAAGTCATGCTCGGCGCCGTGGTGTTCGGCCATACGCAGTCCCAGGCGGTGATCAATGCCATCCACGAGCTGGTGGCCAAGGTGCAGCCGAAATCCTGGAACTGGCAGCCGCCGGCTGACAACACGGAACTCAATGCAGCACTCAAGAACGGCTTCGGTGCCGCTTTTGCAGAGGCCTATCTCATCATCGACAAACTGCAGCGTCGCGATCGCCTGTCTGCCCTGCGTCACGAAGCCATGGCTGCCCTGACGGCCGGCGAGACGCCCGCTTGGACTCCGCAGCAAGTGACCACGGCCATCGGCGGGCTGGAATACGATACCGTGCGCGGCAATATCCTGGCCGGCAAGCCCCGTATCGACGGACGCGGCAAGGCCGACGTCCGCGCGATTAACGTGGAAGCGGGCCTGCTTCCCCGCACCCACGGCTCGGCCCTGTTCACGCGCGGTGAGACCCAGGCGCTGGTCGTCACCGCGCTCGGCACCGAGCGTGACTCCCAGATCATCGACGCCATCGAAGGTGAGCGCCGCGAACCCTTCATGCTGCATTACAACTTCCCTCCGTTCTCGGTGGGTGAAGTCGCCCGAGTAGAATCACCGAAGCGTCGCGAGATCGGCCATGGCCGTCTGGCCAAGCGCGGCATTCAGGCAGTGATGCCGGACATGAGCCGTTTCCCTTATTCCGTGCGTGTCGTGTCCGAGATCACTGAATCCAACGGTTCCAGCTCCATGGCCTCCGTCTGCGGCACCAGCCTCTCGCTGATGGATGCCGGCGTGCCGATCACGGCCCCCGTAGCGGGTATCGCGATGGGACTGATCATGGCGGACCAGGACTATGTCGTCTTGTCTGACATCCTGGGGGACGAAGATCACCTGGGCGACATGGATTTCAAGGTTGCAGGCACGGCCAACGGCGTGACTGCCTTGCAGATGGACATCAAGATCAACGGCATCACGCGCGAGATCATGGAAACCGCGCTGGCCCAGGCCAAGCAAGGTCGCCTGCACATTCTTGACTGCATGAACAAGGTGCTGGCCACGCCGCGCACTGAGATGTCGGAATACGCGCCGCGCATCATCACGATCAAGATTGATCCGGACAAGATTCGTGACGTTATCGGCAAGGGCGGTAGCACCATTCGCCAGATCACCGAGGAGACCGGCACCACCATCGACATCACGGACGATGGCACGGTGAAGATTGCATCGGTGGACTTCGCGGCCGGCCAGGAAGCGAAACGCCGGGTGGAAGCCATTACCGCCGACGTCCAGGTGGGCGCGATCTACGAAGGCCGGGTCCAGAAGCTGATGGACTTTGGTGCCTTCGTGAACATCCTGCCGGGCAAGGATGGTCTGGTGCATATTTCCCAGATCTCCCATGAACGTGTCGAGAATGTCAGCGACAAGCTGCGTGAAGGCGACACGGTCAGGGTCAAGGTGCTGGAAGTGGACAAGCAGGGCCGCATCCGCCTCAGCATGAAGGCCGTGGACGAACAGTGAGCTTGGGGTTCGGCTTGCAGGGCCGAGCCGGGCGACGGTGAAGACCCGCCATTCTCAGCAGAACAACGCAACTAAGGTTAGACAAGATGGTCACGATCAGACTCTCACGCGGCGGTGCCAAGGCCCGACCGTTCTATCATGTGGTGGTAACGGACAGTCGCAGCAAACGCGATGGGCGGTTCATTGAAAGAATCGGGTTCTTCAACCCGATCGCAGTCAAGCAGGATGTGCCGTTCCAGATCGCGCGCGATCGCTACGACTACTGGGTCAGCACCGGTGCGCAGCCCTCGGATCGCGTGGCCCGTCTGGTCAAGCAGTTCAGCGCTGCTGCCGCCTGAGCCCATGTCGTTCATGCGCGACCACTCTGAGGTCGCGCACTGGCGGGGCACACGCTCCGCCCTCGCGTTCGAATTCTTCTCGCCGGTTCTGGCCTGATGCCCCCCATACAATCGCCCGTGCAGTCCGCTCACGGCACTGCGACCGATCCAACTTTGTCGGAGTCGTTGATCATGGGTCGGGTAGCCGGTGTGTTCGGTGTGCATGGCTGGCTCAAGCTGCATTCCCACACCCGGCCCCGGGCCAACCTGCTCGGCTACAAATCCTGGCTTCTGGGTCACCCCGGGGATTGGCGTACGGTCAAGGTAACGGGTAGTCGCGTGCACGGACCGAGCCTATTGGCCAAACTCGAAGGTATAGACACCCGAGAGGCCGCGGAAGCGCTGCTCCGGCAACAAATCGCGGTCCCTCGGTCCGCTTTGCCCAAGCTCGCACGCAACGAATACTACTGGGCCGAACTCATCGGCATGTCCGTACGCGATCAGGCGCAACGTGACCTCGGTCAGGTGGCGCGACTCGTGGAGGCGGGTGACCACGATGTCCTCGTCATCCGTGGCGAGCCGGGGGAGACCCTGATTCCCTTCGTGCAGGGTGTGTATGTTCTGCGGGTCGATCGGACCGCAGGAGTGATTGATGTCGACTGGCAGGAGCCGGAGTGACCCCGCGCACTTTCTGCGTCCTCACACTGTTTCCTGAACTCATCGGCACGTTTGCCGGTATCGGCCTTGCACGCAAGGCAGTCAGCCAGTCCCAGCTCATCATCGAAGCCCGTCAATTGCGGAATTACACCAGTGATGCGCGGCGCACAGTGGATGACGTTCCCTATGGTGGTGGGCCCGGCATGGTCATGCAGGTTGCCCCACTGCGTGCGGCCATACGCGAGGCGCGTGCGCGGTTGCCCCAAGCGCACGTCATTCACCTGAGCCCGCAAGGCCGCCGACTGGAGCAGCATCATCTGCCCGCACTGCTTGAGTTTCCGCATCTCGTGTTCGTGGCAGGCCGTTATGAAGGTATCGACGAGCGCCTGGTCGAGCGCGATATCGATGCCGAGTGGTCGATAGGTGACTATGTCCTGTCCGGAGGCGAGTTGCCGGCGCTGGTGCTGATGGATGCGCTGATTCGCCTGATCCCCGGCGTGATGGGCGATCCCGATTCTGCGCGGTGCGATTCCTTCATGGATGGGCTGCTCGATTTTCCGCACTACACCCGCCCGGAGCTCATCGATGGACAGGCTGTGCCACCCGTGCTGTTGAGCGGCAACCATGCCGAAATTGCCCGTTGGCGCTTGCGAGAGGCCGTGCGCCGCACGATGACCCGGCGACCGGATCTCATGGTGACAGCGCTGGACCGACCGGAAATCGCCCGGGTAGCAGCAGAAATAGGGCGCGAAAACCCTGAAAAATCAGCTGACGAGGCTTAATTACTGTTCTTCGATAGGCTACAATCCGCGGCCTTTACGGACCCGATGGCTGGAGCCCCCCATGACCGACCTGATTCGTCAACTTGAAGCAGAGCAGACCACGCGCAAACTCCCAGACTTTTCGCCCGGCGATACCGTGGTCGTGCAGGTCAAAGTGGTGGAAGGTAGCCGCGAACGCCTGCAGGCCTTCGAAGGAGTGGTGATCGCCAAGCGTAACCGTGGCGCCAATTCTTCCTTCACCGTGCGCAAGATCTCCCATGGCGAAGGCGTGGAGCGAGTGTTCCCCGCCTACAGCCCGCTCGTGGCGGATGTGACCGTCAAGCGCCGCGGGGCGGTGCGCCGGGCCAAGCTGTATTACATGCGCGAGCTGAAGGGCAAGGCTGCGCGCATCCGCGAGAAGATCACGAGCTCTGCCAAGAAGGAAGGCTGATTTTCGGCGTCGCGAAGACGCCAATCAGAAAAGAAAAGCCGCCCTCGCATGAAAGGCCGGACCCTTTGACAGAGGCGCCGGCCTTTTCAATTTGCGTGGTCCGGATGACCACTGTCATCCATGGAAGGCCGCGAGGCCAGCCGGTAGATGCGCGTCTCAGCTGCTGAAGTGCTGCTGCAGGTAACGTGAGATGTCGGCAGATTCGTACATCCAGTTCACACTCCCATCAGCCTGTTCGATGCGCAGGCAGGGCACCTGGCCCTTGCCGCCACCTGTCATCAGCTCCTGACGGCGTCCTGCTTCAAAATCCACATCGCGCAGTTCCAGCTCCAGATTGAGCGCGCGGGCAACTTGCAGCACACGCGTGCAGAATCCGCACAGCTGGGAGTAGTAGAGGGCGTGACCCCGGGCTGGTTGCTTGGTTGATATGCTCACTGGCGGACCCATTCATTCAGGAATTATCCTGAAGGCTATCCCGCAGTCTTCCTGCGGGCAAGCAGGGTCAGAATGCATGCATGAGCCAGGGTTCACGGGAGGCGATGACGATTCCGCACAGGTCGAACGCTTTCTCGACAGCCTGTGGGTCGAGGATGGGGTCAGTGACAACACACTGAAAGCCTATCGCGCGGATCTGCGCAGCTTCTCCGCCTTTCTTGTGCGGCACACCCGCACGCTCGAGACGGCAAGCGAGTCTGACGTTCTGGGCTGGCTCAGCGAACAGACTCGACAATCCACTCGCACAGCCGCGCGGCGTCTGTCGGCCACTCGCCGTTTCTATGGCTATCTCCTGCGCGAGCGCCTGGTCACGCGCGATCCCACGTTGCGGGTGGAGACCCCTCGCCTCGGGCGAGCCCTGCCGAAATCTCTTTCCGAGGCTGACGTGGATGCGCTACTGCTTGCTCCTGACACGAGCAGACCACTGGGCCTGCGTGATCGCGCGATGCTGGAGCTGTTGTATGCGACGGGACTCAGGGTCTCGGAACTCGTCAACCTTACCCTGTCCCGTATCAGCCTCGCACAAGGTGTCGTGCGGATCATCGGCAAAGGTGATCGGGAACGCCTGGTGCCGCTTGGTGAGGAGGCCAATGGCTGGGTGAGTCGCTTCATGGAGCAGGCACGACCGTCTCTGCTGCACGGGGCACATTCCGAGCATCTCTTTCCCACGCAGCGGGGTACCGGCATGACGCGCCAGGCCTTCTGGCACCTTATCAAGCGCTACGCGCTCAAGGCTGGAATCAACGCCACGCTCTCTCCACACACCCTGCGCCATGCCTTTGCCACCCACCTGTTGAACCACGGTGCGGATCTTCGCGTGGTGCAGATGCTGCTCGGACACGCCGACATCTCGACCACCCAGATCTACACGCACGTCGCGCGCGAGCGTCTGAAAAAACTGCACCAGCAACACCACCCGCGCGGTTGAGCAGGGTACGGTGGCCGGGCCAGCTGCTCTGGCCTACAATCTCCTGATATTTCCCGCCGCCGCACGGAGCATCCCATGCCGAGACTGTTTCATCTACTCATCGCGGGGCTGGCCCTGCATGCCGGCCTTGCGCAGGCGGACCAGAAGCTGCACGCCGAACTGGCCGCCAAGCTCGGCGAGGCAATTCCTGATGCCAAGGTCACGGCCGTGAATCCATCGCCCATTCCCGGCCTATACGAAGTCATGCTCGGCGCCAACGTCCTCTACATGACGGCCGATGGCCGTTATACCTTGCGCGGGGACATCTTCGACCTGAAGACCAGTTCCAATCTCACGGAAAGTCGTCGCGCGGAGGCTCGTATCGCTGCCTTGATCGCAGAAGCGCCCAGAGCTATCGAGTTCGCGCCAGTGAACGGGAAAGTGGAAAGCACGGTCTATGTCTTCACCGACATCGATTGTGGCTACTGCCGGAAATTGCACGCCGAGGTCCCGAAGCTGAATGCAGCTGGGATCGCCGTGCAGTATTTCGCCTTTCCTCGCGCGGGACTGAAGAGCGAGAGCTACGACAAGGCGGTTGCCGTCTGGTGTGCCAAGGACCCGCGTGCTGCGCTGACGGCTGCCAAGCAGGGCAAGAAACCAGAGCTCAAGAAATGCGACAACCCCGTTGCGGAGCAATTTGAACTGGGGCACTCCGTTGGAGTGCAGGGCACGCCCGCGGTGTTCACGGAAGATGGCGAGGAAATCGGTGGTTACATCCCCGCACCGGAGCTCATCAAGATACTCAAGGAGAACAAGCTGGTGCGCGAGGGCGGCTGAGCCCTGATGGATCACCGGCGCAGGATGGCGATGATGCGGGCGCCGTCCTGCTCGAGATATTCAATCTTCACGGGCAGATTCCCCAGGCTCGGCGCGCACCAAAGGGTGGTTCGGCGTCCTGAACCTTCACGCGCGTGAGCCACGCGCAGCGCTGAAATCTCCCCGTCGGTAATGCGGATTGATTCCGGGCCCTCGACCGACAAAGTGTAGTGCTTGATCTTGCCGTCATCAGCGACCCGATAGGACAGACTGCGGGTTGCCTGGTCCAGGTCACGCATCAGTGCCAGCTGATAGGAAAGCTTGTCCAGAATCCCGGACTCAAGCGGTGATTCGTGGGTTATCCCCTTGTGGGATTGCACGATCCGGCCCTCTCTAGACAGAAACTCCACCTTTGATTCGCGTCGCTTGCGACCCGAGGCTTTGGTCTCGAGGTAGAGCGAGGGAGACAGGCCTTGCGCGTCGAGGGCGCCCGTACTCAGCTCTTCGGTCCAGGTCTTGCGGAGCAGACTGGCCAGTCCGGTAGACTCAAGGTGCGACACGAACTGGTACTGCCCCGGCGCGGGATACGAGAGTTCGCGCGTGAGCTGACCCACAGTGACGCCGCGCAAGCTCACCTCATACGTTGAGACGAAGGGCTCCAGCTGCCCAGCCTTGCCCAGTAGGGGAAGGCACAGCAGGGCCGTCAGCCAAGGTCGCAGCCAGCCCGACCGATTCCTGAGATGGAGGGACAGGCGCATATGCTACGATCTGTGTCCCAGTCGCCGCGTGAAAAGTCGCTTTGAGACACGCCATCCGTCACCCGCAGCCACCGTCATGTCTTCTCCGTTAACCGACTTTCCGGGCATCATGCCATGGAACACCTTCCTCACCCCATGAAGCTCTCAACGCAGGCGCGCTCTGACATGCGTCCGGTAGTCATCGTTGGCGATGTCATGCTCGATCGCTACTGGCGCGGCCAGACCGGCAGGATCTCGCCCGAAGCACCGGTCCCCATCGTGCGGGTCACCGGCTGTGATGAACGTGTGGGCGGAGCCGCCAATGTGGCTGCCAATGCCGCGGCGCTTGGCGCTGAGGTGACGCTGATCGGGGTAGCGGGGGCCGATGCGGATGCGGACAGGCTGGAGGCGCTTTGCCGGGAACACGGCCTCCACCCGTGTCTGCTGCGTGATCCGCGCACGCCGACCACGGTAAAGCTTCGGGTCATGGCCCAGCATCAGCAACTCCTGCGGCTGGATTTCGAGGCAGCCCCGGAGGATTTGCCCGCTGCGCCGCCAGCGCTTCCGAACGCGCTGGCCACGGTGCTCGAGAGACCCTCTGTCGTGGTGTTCTCCGATTATGCGAAAGGCGCACTTCAGGACGTTCAGGCCCTGATTTCCAGCACGCGTGCGGCAGGACACTTCGCCATTGTGGACCCGAAGGGACGCGATTTTTCGCGCTACACCGGTGCTGATCTGATCACGCCCAATCTTGCAGAGTTCGAAGCCGTGGTTGGGCGCTGCGCGGACGATCAAGATATCGTGAGGCGCGCCCGGGAACTCTGCGCAGGCTTGCAACTCGGCGCGGTGCTGGTGACGCGGGGTGAGTACGGCATGAGCCTCATTCCCGCCGCAGGCGAACCCCTTCATCTGGAAACCCGCGCCAAGGCTGTTTTCGATGTCACGGGGGCGGGAGATACCGTCTGCGCGGCCCTGGCCTGGTCGCTCGCCCGGGGCGAGGCACTGGAGCGCGCGGTCGAGCTGGCCAATACCGCCGCGGGCCTTGCGGTGGCCAAGCTCGGCACCGCAGTCGTCTCGGCGCATGAAATCGAGGAGTCCATGGGGCTGCACGCGCACCAGGAATCAGCCATTCTCGAGAAGCAGACACTGCATCATGCGATCTGTGAGGCGCGCCGCATGGGGCTACGGATCGTGATGACCAACGGGTGTTTCGACATCCTCCATGTCGGCCATGTGCGTTATCTCGAAGAGGCCGCCGCCCTCGGGGACCGTCTGCTCGTGGCGGTGAACAGCGATGCCTCGGTCAAGCGCCTGAAGGGCGCCTCGCGCCCGGTCAATTCCTTGCAGGATCGCATGGAAGTGCTCCGGCGTCTGGCCGCAGTTGATTGGGTAGTCTCCTTCGATACCGATACACCACGCGCGCTGATCGCCGAAGTTCTGCCGGATGTACTGGTGAAGGGCGGGGATTACCGCGTCGAGGACATTGCGGGCGCAGAGGAAGTTCTTGCCGCAGGGGGGCGTGTGCTCACCCTGGCGTTCCATGAAGGACATTCCACAACGAGTCTCATCGAGCGTGGCAGCAAGGTGGGGGAGAGGAACACGTGATCATCGTCACCGGAGGCGCGGGTTTCATCGGCAGCAATCTGATTCATGCCTTGAATGCCGCCGGGCGCCGGGACATCCTCGTAGTGGATGATCTGGAAGACGGCCAGAAGTTCGCGAATCTTGCGTCCGCGCAGGTCGCCGATTACCAGGACAGGGCTGAGTTCCGGCAGCACCTCCAGCGCCAGTCGGCGTGGCTCAAACAAGCCGAGGCGGTCTACCACCTGGGCGCCTGTGCCACTACCACTGAGTGGAACGGCCGCTACATGCTGGACAACAACCACGCCTATTCCCGAGATGTCCTCGATGCCTGCGAATTTCATGGCGTGCCACTGGTGTATGCCTCGAGCGCGGCAGTTTACGGCGACAGCACCGTGTGTCTGGAGTCGGAAGCGAACGAACGCCCGTTGAACGTGTATGGATATTCCAAGCTGGTGTTCGACCAGCATCTGCGGCAGCGTGCGGCATCGCTACGCATCCCGGTCACGGGCCTGCGCTACTTCAATGTCTATGGCCCGCGTGAACAGCACAAGGGGCGCATGGCGAGCGTGGTCTTCCATTTCGATCAGCAATTGCGCGCCTCTGGCAAAGTCCGTCTTTTTGAAGCCTCCCATGGCATGGCCGCGGGCGAACAGTTGCGCGACTTCGTGCACGTGGATGATGTCGTGGCCATGACCTTGTGGGCGGGCACTGCCAGGACGTTTCGCGGCGTGTTGAATTGCGGCACTGGCGAGGCAGCGAGCTTCAACGCGGTGGCGCGTGCCCTGATCGCGTGGCATGGTCGAGGCGAGATCGAATACATCCCGTTTCCGGATGATCTGCGTGCCGCCTACCAGGCACATACCCGGGCGGATCTCTCCGCGGCACGCCGCGCTGGCTACGAGGGTAGCTTCCGCAAGGTCGAACAAGGCATCAGGGAATATCTCGACTGGCTGCACAGGTGAGGACGCTTTATCGACTGCTCATCCTGCTGCTCTTGCCCGCATTCGCCCTCCGGCTGTGGTGGAAAAGCCTGGGCAACAAGGGCTACCGTGAGCAATGGCGGGAACGTTTCGGGCACTACGCACCTGAGCCGCCGGGCAGCAGGCTCAGATCTCCGCTGTGGATACACGCCGTATCGGTGGGAGAGGTGGCTGCTGCAGTTCCCTTGATCAAGGCCCTGCGCCAGGCCTTGCCCGACGTCGATTTCCTGATCACAACCACCACACCGACTGGTCGGGATGCCGTCACCCGGCAGTTCGGACAAGCTCTGCGGCATGCCTACTTTCCCTACGACGCGGGCTTCATCGTGCGCCGGTTCATTGCGCATTTCCGCCCGCGTGCCCTGATCATTCTCGAAACGGAGCTGTGGCCCAATCTGCTCGCCCACTGTGCTGCGCAGAGCATCCCTGCGTATCTGGTCAATGGCCGCCTCTCGATGAACTCGGCGAATCGCTACGCCCTGCTGCGGCAGTTGGTGGCACCGATGTTGAACCAATTTGAGGGGATTGCCATGCAGACCCGGGAGGATGCCGACCGCTTGCTCGGGCTTGGGGCACCCGCGGATCTACTGCATGTGACTGGTAGCCTCAAATACGATGTTCACGTGCCCGCCAGTCTGTTCGAAGAAGCAGCTTCTCTGCGTCGCGATCTTGGCCTCGATCGGCCGGTCTGGATCGCCGCCAGCACGCGGGCGGGTGAGGAGCCTGAGGTGCTCGCGGCATTTGCCCGTGTGGCCAAGGCCTTGCCCCGAGTACTGCTGGTGCTGGCGCCACGCCATCCCGAACGCTTCACTGAGGTCGAGGATCTGTGCCTCAAGGCTGGGCTGAGTGTGCACCGACGGACCGCAGGCCTGATGGAAGCGCGGCGGGCCGAGGTTTTCCTGCTCGATACCATGGGCGAGCTCATGAAGTTCTATGCTGCTGCCGACGTAGCGTTCGTCGGCGGTAGCCTGCTCCCCTTCGGGGGACAGAACATGCTGGAACCCGCGGCCTTGGGAGTGCCGGTAGTGACCGGTCCCTCCCTCTACAACTTTGCCGCCATTGCCGGGCGGCTCGCCGACGCGGGCGCACTGCATGTTGCGGCCACCGCGGAGGGGGTCGCCTCGCAGGTCATTGCCTGGCTCAGCGACAGCGAGCAGCGCGATGCCGCTGGACGTGCAGGCAAGGCGAGCATCGCGGCGAACAGGGGCGCGACGCAGCGAACGCTCGCCATGCTCCAGCCTCTGCTCGATCGAACGGATGCATCCTGCGCTGCGTGACGGTAGGATTCGGCGATATTTGTCACAGCATGTGCGGAAACCGGAGGAGTGCAGCCATGGCCATCTACCGTTTCAAAGCAGGCGCCGCCGCAGCCGTTTTGCTTGCCTGTTGCGGTTCCATCGTTCCCGACGCCAATGCTCAGCAGGTGTTTGCCTACCCCAACGCAGGGCAATCACAGGAACAGCAGGGCAAGGACCGTTACGAGTGCCATCAATGGGCCGTGTCCCAGACGGGCTTCGACCCGACTGCGGCAGCCCCGATTGCTCCCGTCCCACCGCCGGGGCAGGGTTATGCAGATGCCCCACCACCCCCACCACCGCCCAAGCAGGGCGGCTTCCTCGGGTTGGGTGATGGTGGCTTCTTCAAGGGGGGTGGCGTGGTCGGGGACGCCGCAACGGGTGCGGCGCTCGGTGCAGCGGGTGGCGCCATTGCGGGTAACGCCGCGTCCGGGGCGGCTATCGGTGCAGTGGCATCCACCCTGTTCGGGGCGGTATCGCGCACCAACTCCAACAACCAGCAATCCCAGCAGAGCCAGCAGTACCAGCAGCAGCAGGCCTACCAGCAGCAGCAAGTACAGGCGCAGCAGAATCAGGCTTACGAAATCCGGGCCCGACAGACGGGGGATTACAACAACGCCTTCGCTGCGTGCATGCGCGCCAGAAAGTACACGGTCAACTGAAAGCTCGACTCATGACGACGCCAATGCGGGCCAAACCCCGCATGGCGTCGTTCAGCGCAGGAAAGACTGAATCTGCTTGAAATGCGGATGGCGGGAGTCGCCCAGCCATTCGAAGACCACGGATTCAGCGCTGACCACGTTCACACCGAGGCGATGCATGCGCTCCAGCGCGTTCTGGTAATTCTCCAGGCGTCGCGAGCAGATTGCATCCTCCACCACGAACACTTCGTGTCCTGCCGAGAGCAGATCGAGTGCCGTCTGCAGCACGCAGATATGCGCCTCCATCCCTACCAGCACGACCTGCCGGCGGTCCTCCCGGGCATCAATCGCGGCACTGAACTCCGCATTCCCGAGGCAGCTGAATGTGGTCTTGGCTACAGGATGCACGCCTTCGGGTAGTGAGGCCGCGATCAGCGGGTGCGTGGTGCCCAAGCCTTCCGGATATTGCTCTGTCACGATGATCGGCACCCCCAGCATGTCCGCTGCGCGCGCGAGCAAGGCGGCATTCTGCAACACCCGGTTGAGCACCTTGCCCGGCATGGCTTCGCCCAGCCGCTGCTGGATGTCGACCACTCCCAGCATAGAAATGGCGGCATTGCATGTGTACTTGGCAGTGAGCGCGGTCATGGGGTTCTCCTGCCGGAGCACTGACGGCCCCGGGCTCAATCAGGGGGATTCCTGCTGCCCTTCGGGCATTGCAGGTGTGAGCCATTCATTGGTGGCCGCAATATCGGCCGGTCCGAGCGTGCCGGCCGCGCGTTTGAGGCGCAGCCTGTTCAGGGTGTAGTCGTAGCGCGCCATGGCGTAGTCACGCCTGGCCTGGGACAAGCCGCGTTCGGCGGTGACCACATCGATGGTGGTTCGGGTGCCTACCTCAAAGCCCGCGCGCGTCGAATCCACTGCCGTTGCGGATGAGCGCACGGCCTGGGCGAGTGCCGTCACGGCGCTTATCTGGGAGATGATGCCAAGGAAGGCTTCGCGCGTCTGGCGGAAGGCTCCGCGTCGGGCCCGCTCCAGACGCTCGAGGGCGGCCGCATGGGTGTGGGTTGCCTCCCGGGTGCGCGACAGCACGCTGCCGCCCGCGTAGAGCGGAATGTTCACCCGCATGCCGATGTCTCCCCCGTCGATTTCCGTCTGTCCGAAGCGTCCGCCCTGTGAGATGAGACCGCGGCTTCCCGAAATGTCCAGCGTGGGATAGTGGCCAGCCTGCTGCGCCTTGATTTCCTCCATGGCGATTTCGGTGGCGGCCTGAGCGGCGGCAATTTCCAGGTTCCGGCTGAGCGCGGACTCCGTCCATTGCTCGATATCGTCTGGTACCGGTCGGTCCAGCGACATGGATTTGCCCAGAGGCATCAGATCATTCAGATAGGTCCCGGTGACTTCGCGTAGTTCTTCCTGCGCATTGTCGAGCGCACTGAGGGCCGCGATCTCGCGGGCCTGTGATCGGTCAAAACCAGCCTGCGCCTCCTGCACATCAGTGATGGCGATGAGCCCCACCTCAAAGCGCTGTTGTGCTTGTTCAAGCTGCCCGGCCAGCGCTTCCTTTTCCGCCTTGGCGAATACGATGTCGTCCTGTGCGGCGAGCACCGCAAAGTAACGCTCTGCCACGCGTAGGATCAGATCCTGATAAGCCGTGTCAAGCTCGGACTGTGCCTGCGCCACGCGCTTGTGAGCCTGTCGCAGGCGCACGTAGCGCTCCTGGTTGAAGACCGGCTGTGTGAGAGTCAAACGGTAATCGTAGTTCTGGAATGCCACCTTTCCGCCGAGCCCGATGTTCACATCCGTGGTAATGGACTGGTCGGAATGGCTCCCACCTGCGGTGAATGCCAGCGTGGGAAACCACAGCGCGGCCTTTGCCTGCGGAATACCTTCCGCGACCGCCAGCGCATTGGCCTGGGCTTCCCGCCATGCGGGATCTGACCCTTCGGCCAAGGTGAGGGCATCCACCAGGTTGGTTGCGTAAGCGGTGGACATGCCCGGCGCGGCCATGAGCCAGAGCAGCGTGCAGCGCAAGATCACCGCCCCCGGGCGGCGGGTGAGGGCTGGCTGTGGATTGGAACGAGGCTGCATCCGGGCGAGATCAGTACTGCGCCATGGTGGGATCGAGCTCAACTGCCCAGCGGTGGATGCCTCCCGCCAGATTCAGTACCCGCGGAAAGCCGTTGCGGCGCAGGTACTCGGCTGCGTGATGACTGCGCACACCGTGGTGGCAGACCATGACGTTCAGCGCTTCCGGATCGAGTTCGTCGAGATAATCCGGCAGTGATTCGAGCGGGACGAGCGTGGAACCCAGAATCTGACAGAGCGCAAATTCCCACGGTTCCCGGACATCGATCACGACTACCGGCTCGCTGGCGAGCAGGTCACGCAAGGCTGCTGGAGAAATGTCTTCCATCAAGAGGCGCGGGTCGTGAGGCAGGGAAGCCCACGCATGATCCATGTCTGCAACGGAAGCATGCGACTGCCTGCCCGAATCAGAACTGGAAGCGGGGAGGCGTCTCCGCGCCCCTCAGGGGTTCAAGCTCGAGCTCGAACAAGGATTCCTCGATGAAGTTGTCGCCCTCGCGGGTGATGAGGCGCGCCTCCATCGCGGGTGCCGACCCGATGACCATGAACAGACGGCCCCCTGGTGCAAGCTGTGCCTCAATTGCCGGTCTGCGATCCGGGGAGGAGGCCGTGACTGCAATCAGGTCGAAAGGTGCATCGACAGCCCAGCCCTCCAATGCATCGCCCGCTACGCAGCGCACACTCTCCACGCCGGCCGCACGCAGCTTGCGCGCGGCGTCATCCACTAACTGCGGCTGGATATCGACCGACACCACTTCGCCGCACAGCCGTGCAAGAAGGGCCGACAGGTAGCCGCTGCCCGTGCCTATCTCGAGGGCGCGTTCATGTTTCGCCGGCGCAAGTGCCTGCAGCAGACGGCCCTCCCATCTGGGAGCGAACATCAGGGCTCCGAACCCTAGCGGAATGCGAATGTCGGAGTAGGCGAGTCCACGATAGGCGGCGGGCACGAAGTGTTCGCGCGGAACGGCGAGCATGGCGTCCAGCACCAACTGATCCAGAACCTCCCAGGGCCTGACCTGTTGTTCGACCATGTTGAACCGGGCCTGGCTGAGATCCATGAACTGACTCCTGACGCGAGATGCATGTAACCGAATGCCCGGGCCGTCGCTGATGGCAGGGAATTCCCTGCGCCCAAAGGCTTTGAAGAGCCTTGATTATATACGTTATAGTCAGATTGAAGACAGCAGCTGGGGGTGCTCGGCGAGAAGCCTCTGGGCTTCATCGTTGCGAGCTGAGAGACACCCTTCGAACCTGACCCGGATCATGCCGGCGTAGGGAAGCGGACGATGGCGATGAATCGCGCCTGCCATGCGCTGCATCCCCCGGCTGGTCTGTGACGGTGACCCGTGTTGCGGGCAACTCCGAACAACCGATATGCCTGAGGTAGCGCCATGAACGCCGTTCCGGACAAGATTCTCCATCAATCAGCCGCGCTTGATGCGCGCGTCACCACTCCGTTCCCGGGCTCACGCAAGATTTATGTGCAGGGCAGTCGTCCTGACTTGCAGGTGCCCATGCGCGAGGTTAGCCAGCAACAGACGCGGGGCCGCCTCGGCATGGAGAAGAATCCCCCGCTTGCGATTTACGACACTTCCGGTCCTTACACGGATCCTGCGCGCGAGGTAGATGTGCGCCGCGGCCTGCCTGCGCTGCGGAGCCCCTGGATAGCGGACCGCGAAGACACCATCGCTCTCGCAAGTCCAAGCTCGCGCACGACGCTCAAGCACGCCAACGATCCCGCTACGGCCCACCTGCGCTTCGCTTTCCAGCGCCCGGTGCGTCGGGCGGTCCCCGGCGCAAACGTCACCCAGATGCACTATGCCCGCAAGGGCGTCATCACGCCCGAGATGGAGTTCGTAGCCATCCGCGAAAACCAGCGACTGGATGCGTTCATGGCGGCCCATCCCGCATTGGCGAGGAGCCACGCCGGACATTCCTTCGGCGCGCACATCCCGCAGTTCATCACACCCGAGTTCGTGCGGGATGAAGTGGCCGCAGGCCGCGCTATCATTCCCAACAACATCAATCACCCCGAATCCGAACCGATGATCATCGGGCGCAACTTCCTGGTGAAGATCAACGCCAATATCGGTAACTCAGCGGTCTCTTCCTCCATCGAGGAAGAGATCGAGAAGATGGCCTGGTCCATCCGCTGGGGTGCAGACACGGTGATGGATCTGTCCACCGGCAAGTACATTCACGAGACCCGCGAATGGATCATCCGCAACTCGCCCGTGCCCATCGGCACCGTGCCGATCTATCAGGCGCTGGAGAAAGTGGATGGCAAGGCCGAGGAACTCACCTGGGAACTCTTCCGCGACACGCTCATCGAGCAGGCTGAGCAGGGCGTGGATTACTTTACCATCCATGCGGGCGTGCGCCTGCCCTTCATTCCGCTCACGGCTCGCCGGGTCACGGGCATCGTGTCTCGCGGCGGTTCGATTCTGGCCAAGTGGTGTCTTGCGCATCATCGCGAGAACTTCCTCTACACCCACTTCGAGGAAATCTGCGAAATCATGCGCGCCTATGACGTCGCTTTCTCACTCGGGGACGGCCTGCGTCCGGGCTCGATCGCGGATGCCAACGACGAGGCCCAGTTCGCCGAACTCGAGACACTCGGCGAGCTCACCAAGCTTGCCTGGAAGCAGGACGTGCAGGTGATGATCGAGGGACCCGGGCATGTGCCCATGCACCTCATCAAGGAAAACATGGACAAGCAGCTCAGCACCTGCGGCGAGGCACCCTTCTACACGCTGGGACCGCTGACCACGGACATCTCCCCGGGCTACGACCACATCTCGTCCGCCATCGGGGCCGCGATGATCGGCTGGTACGGCACGGCCATGCTCTGTTACGTCACCCCGAAGGAACATCTGGGCCTGCCGGACAAGGACGACGTGCGCGAGGGCATCATCGCTTACAAGATCGCGGCGCATGCTGCGGACCTCGCCAAAGGGCATCCGGGCGCCCAGGTGCGTGACAATGCGCTGTCCAAGGCGCGCTTCGAGTTCCGGTGGGAGGATCAGTTCAATCTCGGGCTCGACCCGGAGCGTGCGCAGGAATTCCACGATGAAACCTTGCCCAAGGAGGGTCACAAGGTGGCCCATTTCTGCTCCATGTGCGGGCCGCACTTCTGCTCCATGAAGATAACCCAGGACGTGCGTGAATATGCCGAGTCGCGCCAGATAGGTGACGAAGGTGCCGCGCTGGAGGCCGGGATGGCAGAGAAGGCTCGAGAGTTCGTGGCACAAGGCGCCGAAATCTATCAGGAGCAGTAATGCGCCCTGCAAGCAACCGAGGAGATTCGACCATGACATTCTTGCGCCACGCGCTGTGCTCGCTCGCCTTGGCAGGCCTTTTCGGCGTCGCGCAGGCCGACATCGCGCCACTGCTCGACCAAGCCATCAGCGGAGAGCATCGCTCTGCCGCCAACAGGGCGCGGGACAAGTATCGGCACCCCAAGGAGACCTTGATGTTCTTCGGTCTCGAGCCTGAGATGCAGGTCATCGAGATGCTGCCCGGCGGCGAGGCTTGGTATACCGAAATTCTGGCCCCGGTCCTGCGTGAGGAGGGCCGGCTGGTCACCATGATACTGCCACCTGATGCACCACCACCCTACGCACGCAAGCAGTTCGAGCTCTTCAACGCCAGACTCGATGCAGCCCCCGCACTATACGAGCGCGTGGAACGACGCACCCTGCCGGGCAACCCGCTGGTACTGGGACCGGCGGGCTCCGCGGACATGGTGCTCACCTTTCGCAATACCCACGGCTGGATTCGGGGCGGTCAGTTTGACGACGTCTACAAAGCCGTTTTTGACGTGCTCAAGCCGGGTGGAGTCCTCGGTGTCGTGCAACACCGTGGGCAGGATGATTGGGACGCCGATGCCAAGGCCAGGACCGGTTACGTACCGGAAAAGTTCATGATCGAACAGCTGGAGCTGATTGGTTTCAAGCTGGACGGCAAGTCGGAAATCAACGCCAATCCTGCCGACACCAAGGACTACGCGGAGGGTGTCTGGACGCTCCCGCCGGGCTACGCGCTTGGAGACAAGGATCGCGCGAAGTATGAGGCGATCGGCGAGTCTGATCGCATGACACTCAAATTCAGGAAGCCCTGAGCGCGGGGGTCTGTTCGCCTTCTGGCGAACCTTCCAGCGCCCTCAACAGCCGCGCCGCCTCCGCAATGAAGGGGGCGGCGCCGGATCCGTCACGGGTGAGGTGTGTGCCCAACCAGTGCCGCCAGGCCCGGGCCCCCGGACGGCCCTGACGCAAGCCTGCCCAGTGCCTGGCGATGTGCCGCAGGGGGACGCCCTCTGCCACCCTCCGTTCTACATAGTCACCTAGGCCCTCGATGAGCCCCGCCTCCGAGAAGGGCTTCGGGGCAGCCTTGAACAACACTTCATCCACACGGGCCAGCAGATCGAGATCAGCATACGCTGCTCGCCCCAGCATCACGCCTTCGACTTCCGCGAGATGACGGCTGCACTCTGCCAGTGACTGGATACCACCGTTGATGACGACCGGCAGCGCTGGAAACGCCTGCTTGATGGCATACACCCGCTCATACTGGAGCGGAGGGATCTCACGATTCGCGCGGGGTGAAAAATTCAGCAAGGCCTTGCGGGCATGCAGGATCAACACCGCACATCCGGCGGCTGCCACCTGAGACACGAGGCTTTCCAGATGCGGCTGACTGTCCAAGGTGTCCACGCCCAGCCGCGTCTTCACGGTCACCGGTATCTGCACGGCATCGCTCATGGTGGCCACGCACTCGGCCACCAGTCCGGGCTCGGCTATGAGACAGGCGCCGAATCGGCCGGCTTGTACACGATCGCTGGGGCAACCCACATTCAGGTTGATTTCGGCATAGCCAAAGTCCTCGCCCATGCGTGCTGCCAGTGCCAGCTCACGTGGATCGCTGCCGCCCAGCTGCAAGGCTACCGGACGCTCAAAAGTATCAAAGGCCAGAAGGTGGCGAGCGTCTCCTCGCACCAAGGCACTGGCAACCACCATTTCGGTGTAAAGCCGGGCGTGAACGCTCAGGCGACGCGCGAGGTACCGATAGTGGCGATCGGTGTACTGCATCATCGGCGCGACGCAGAAACGCCAATCTTCAGGCTTGATTCCGATTGCCTTGGGCACGCGATTGACCGGGCTGGGGTGTAGGAGGTCGGATTATCGCCTGAGTGGCACGCGCTTGCCCGCATCAATGATCAAGGCGCCACTGGGGCGCCTTGAGTGAGTCAGGACGCTGTGAAAACGCCCCTGCATTCCGTAGAGCTCAACCGCAGGTGGTCTGGTCTCGGCGTCTCATTACACCCAGCATGGCCAGTCCGAGTAGGGACAGGGTGGTGGGCTCAGGAACGGAGTTGCTGTCGAAGTTCTCGCAGGATCCATCAGTGGCTGAAGGGCAGCCACTAAACACGGCGGCATAAGTCTCGCCAGACGGCTTGAAGAATGAAGGGCCGCGATAGAAAGCGCTTCCGTAGGCACCACTTCTGAATGCGAAACCGAAACTTTCATCGCTGTAATACTCGAACAAGTTCTCGACTGACCCGTTGAGAAAGGCATCGAGATTAAGTGTAAAGGCTCCCACTTCCGTGCCGCCGCTGTAGGAGACAACAAAGTCTGAGAGTTCGATAATTTCCGGGTCCAGCGAAGCTACGATGACCCCGTCCAAGCCCCCGGTATCCTCACCAGTGAAGCTGACATTCAAGGTGCCACCCCCCAGGAAACCATCGGCGAGGAAACTCCGGGTGATCGGCACTGCGTGGCTTACGCTGCCAATGAGACACAGGCCGGCAAGTACCAGCGCGCGTGTTGTTGACTTCATCTGTCTCTCCTCGCCGCAACGTGGCTTGTAAAACCACGTGCCTGCATACGGCATGTTATCCGGGCGGTTGCCCGTCTCTGATCCATACCCCATCGGCAGCTGCGCGTCGGGATGCCTGTGGATCGCGTCTGGGATGGATAGCAGCAAAAATCTTGCCATGTAAGCCATTTCGCATGTTTTCCCAGTTGTGGTGCGAAGCTCTCTCTGCATTCAGTGGTCAGCGCCGTCTCCGACTGTAAGAAACTCGAGAAAAACCCGAATCAACATCACAGTTTGTGTGGCACTTCTGTCCACGCAATTGACAACGCTACGGGCCACTTCGGCTCATGCCTTGCAGGTCGGAGTTACATCGCACGGGTATGCTAGCCGCAGCGAAGGAGAAAACCGCAGCCCAATCGTCAAGCATTGCAAAGCGCACGCTGCAGTGTGACCAGCGCCGCAAAACCGCAAAGCTCGAGCGCAGTGATGGGCAGCGTGCGCCACCACCTCAGCGCAAGGATTCCGGCATCTCGTCGTGCGACTGCAGACGCCGCATGAGGGCCTTGGCATCCGCGAGGCTGTTGAAGTTGTCATGCGCTTCAAGCAGGGACGTGACGAGGCGTTCGGCCTGGAGTGTCTTGCCTGTCTCTGCCAGTGCATACGCATGATGAAAGGCAATGTCCGCCGCGGCCGGCGCCCTTGTGTGCGCCTTTTCCAACCATGGCAGCCCCTCATCGGCAGCGTCCTCGCGGACCAGGATCCAGCCGAGGGTGTCCATTGCCTCGGGGCTCTGTGGCATGGCCTGCAGTGCCTTTTCTGCCGTGGCTCGCGCGCGCGGGTCGCGCTTCTGGTCGTAGAGCCAGGCCAGATTGTTGAGCGCGATCGGGTGCAACGGAGACTGCTCGAGCAAGGTCTCGTAGCTTGAGATTGCCGCGGCCTGATCGCCGCTCATGAGCGAGAATTCGGCAAGCCTGAGCCTGGGAGCCAAGTCCCCAGGATGCGCTTGCAACCATTCACGCAGCAGTTCCCGTGCCTGTGTCTCATCACTCGCGGCGATGGCGGCATCAACCAGACGCAGCAGGCTACGCGCACTGCCATCCGCCTTGTGCACCTCCCGAAAATTCTCCAACGCTTTTGCATGTGCACCTCGTGCTGCGAGGATCTCCGCGCGCGCGAGCGCCCCCGCGGAGGTGCCCGGCTGTGCCTGCGCAATGCGCACCGCCACCGCTTCGGCCGCCGCGTGATCCTTGGCCGCGAGCTCAAGACCCAACAAGGCCCAGAGGCTGGGGCCGTGGTCCGGAACCTGCGCCAGCAGCGCCTCGAATTGCGCGCGTGCCAATGGCCACTGCCCGGTGGCTTGGGCCGCGCGGGCGAGTGCGGCCCGTGCCAAGAAGGCGTCCGGGTCGTCATCCACCAGTGCCTTCAATACTTCCACGGCCTGCACGCTGGAACCTGCGGACAGCAGGAAGATGCCCCAGCGCAGCTGGTTGGCGGGAACTGCAGGCGCTAGCTCAAAAGCCTTGCGTGCGAGCGCGAGACCCTTCTCGCGATCGCCCTGCTGCAGATAGCGCTCGGCCCGAAGCCAGCGGGGCGCTCCAGCCTGGGGTTGCGCAACGATCGCGGCATCGAGCACAGCATCGGCTTCCGCCCCTCTGCCGTTGCGCGCAAACAACAGGCCAAGAGCCACAGCAGCCGGCTCGAAGCGTGCGTCCTGCGCCAAGGCCTTGCGCAGCAATGCTTCTGCTGCCGCAGGGTCATTTTTAGCGAGCGCCAGCAGCCCGAGGCTGGTCTGAGTGGGGGCATGGTCGGGGGTCAATTCCAGGGCGCGTGCGAACGCCTTGCGCGCCGCCGCCTCGTCGCCCGTGCGCAGCAGCAGAGAGCCGAGCAACTGGTGCGAGGCCGCGTCTTCAGGCGCGAGTTTCACCAGGGCACGCGCGGATTCCAGCGCGAGTTCCGGCTCGCCCTGCGCCGTCTGAGCCATGACGAGCGCGCGGGTGGAAGGCACTGCCAGCTCACCTTCGCGCAGTGCCTGCAGCCCGGCGATGCCTTGCGCCAGTTGTCCGGCTTCCAGGTCCGACACCGCTTCCAGCAGCGAGGTTTGCAGGCTATCCGGTGTGAGGCTCGCCGCTTGTTGCAGGTAGGCTTGCGATCTGTCCTTGTGGCCCACAAGCCGATGAGCCTGGCTCAGCATCACCAGGGTGGAAACGTCCGCTGGTTTGGCAGCGGCCAGAGGTGTCAGGGTGTCGATTGCCTCCAGCGCGCGCTTCTGCTTGAGCTGGACCCGGCCCAGAAGTTGCCGGCCTACCGCGAGTCCGGGCGCGAGCGTCTCGAGGGTTTTCAGGTATGCCTCGGCCTGGTTGAGCTTGTCCTGCCGCAAAGTGCTGTCCGCCAACATGAGCAACAGGCGCGGATTGGTCTTAATCACCTTGAGCGCCTTCTGCAGCTCCGACTCGGCATTCGTCCAGTTGCCCTTGGACCACGCCAGCCAGCCTCGCAAGTAGGCCAGCGCAGGTGCCTTGGGTGCTCGTTCGGCAATCAGGGCTATGGTCTCCCGGGCAGGCTGGTGTTCGCGCCGCATCAGCTGCGCTTCAGCAAGGCCTGTCAGCGCTTCCAGCGGGTTGGCGGCATGCGCCACGGCCGCCTTCAGATGCGCGGCTGCGAGGCCCGAATCACCCTGCTGCAGCCGCGCCAATCCCATCAGGGTTTGCGCCTCTGCATGCTCGGGATCCTCCTCCAGCGCCCGCCTGAGCGCGTCCACCGCGCCGGGCAGATCTCTTTCCGCCAGCGCCATGCGCGCGCGGGCCAGGTGGATTTCCACCGACCGCGGCGTTTTTGCGCGTTGTGCCTCGAGCAGGGCCTTGGCTTCCTCCGTTTGTCCCAGAGCATGCTGAACTCGGGCTCGCAGGCTCGCCGCAGTGCCCGCGTCCTCGCCACGATAGTCCGCGAGTGTGCGGCCCGCGTCTTCGAATTTGCCCAGCTCAACCTGCGCGCGTGCCAGATCAAGCACAACCTCCGGCTGTGCATTGCCCAAGGGGCGGGCGAGCCGCAGGTGGTTCAGGGCATCGGCAAATTGCCTGAGCTGAAGGTGCAGTTGGCCCAGCGCCCGACGCAACGCGAGATCTTCCGGGGCGGCCTGCACGGCCGCCTTGTAATGGATGACCGCCGCCCGGAAATCCCGCGCGACGACCGCCTCCTCTGCAGAACGCGCAAGTTCCGCTGCCGACGGAGCGGAGGCTGAGCGCCAGGTGGCATAGCCCAGCAGGCAGAGCACCAGCAGGGCGGCTGCAGACAAGGTGATGGAGACGATTTTGGGCGGTGATGGGGACTTGCGCGGCATCTCGGAAATCCTTGCACGAACTGGGCTGACAACAGGCAAGCTGGTTTCTGGTAAGGGAGTGGACCGACTTGTAATTATTTAGCGACCGGCAGGTGCCGTTGCTTTAAGAAGTCCGTCAAGGCTTCTGCTGGATCTCTCCATCCAGAAGGAATAGCAGGGTTCGAGGGGTGGCGGAGTTGCCAGGGGATTCTGCAAAACCGTCACAAACAGGGAGGCCGATGTCGGACCTTTTGATTTTCTTTAATGACAGAAACAATTTCGGCTTGGACAAATACTACGACGCAGCGCTGTATGTCGGGTCGGATCGCAGTGTGCCGGAACCCGGTGCACTTGTCCTGATGTGCGCTGGCATGCTGGGTGCTTTCGCTGCCCGCCGCAGTAGCCTACCCGGCTGACGCGATCCCTCACTCGGCCTTGCGAAAAAAGAGCGTCACTTCGCCAAAGCCGATGCCGAACTTGCTGAAGCGTGTCTTGTTGACCAAGGTCTTCTCATCGACCAGCCACATCCAGTCGTCCATGTTGAGGTTCACCACCCCGTCGTCGCCCTTGTAGGCGAGCACGTAGCGCCAGTTGAGTGCGTTGCCTGCAGACGTTCCCTTGGCTTCACCAATGACATCCGCTGCGGTGCCAGTGTAGGCATTGCCTTGCTTGCGGATGGTCCAGACCCGCCGCTCGGTGGTGCCGTCATCGTAGGTGAAGTGTTCGTCCAGGGTGCCGGTGTCGCCTTCCCAACGGCAGTCCAGGGTCACATTCATGCGCCGTATCACCTTGCCTGATCGTTCCTGCACCATGCCCCAGGCTTCCACTTGCCCGTTGAAGTAGCGTGCCAGATCGAGGGTAGGCGTGGCCGAGGCATAGTCCTGTGGAGAGGGGCCGGCGCAGCCGCTGAGTGTCGCGACAGCGGCGGCGGTGGCGAGCAGCCGCTTGAGCAGGGATTTTCCCGGCATGTTGATACTCCTTGCTTCGAGGTGGGTTTGCCTTGCAGGCGCTGTCCGCAACCGTATCATCTCCGACATCAGGTTCGCAGCGAGGAAAGCCGATGGCTCGTCAGGTTGGGCAAGCGCTGAGGGTTCTCGATGCCCTTGATGTGCTGGTGGTGATGGACAACGAGACGGATATGCTCTCGAGCGTGGAGGACGGTCATCCGCAAGTGTCCGAGGTGGCGCATCTGGCTGCGCGTACGCCGGCGGCAAGGGTGCACGAAGGGCATGCCTGCAA
>JAURMM010000159.1 GCA_030830685.1 Gammaproteobacteria bacterium
AACCGTCACTGCACAAGATCAAGTGCCCGGCGCACAAGGGCGCCGGTTCTGTTCAGCAGATAGCTCAGCCGGCCTTGAAGAGCTTGAGATAATCCGGTGAGAGTTTGTCGGTACCCTTGGCTGCCGCATGCTCTGCAATCTTGGCAGCGACCGCGGCTGTCAGTTCGCCTTTGAACATGGCGTTGTTTTCACGCAGCCAGTCTTCAGAAGACTGGCGGAGCGCGGTCAGCTTGTTGATGCGGGGAATGGCAAAGCGGGCGATGAGCTCGTAGGAACGCTTGGTCTCGGCCCAGTCTGCCCAGTGGTGGTCAAGGTGCAGGAAGCAGCCAAAGCCGCCGGATTGGGCCGTCAAACGCTCAATCTGGGCGACATAGTCATCCGGCGTGCCGATCACCGCGAATCCGGTGTCGATCATGTAGTCCACCGGATCCACGCCAGGTGGCGTGCCGAGCGGCAGGGAAGCTACCTTGGACATGTAATCCACCCAGCGGGCCAGACCAAACCGCACGTTCGCGCGCGCCTTCTCGCGGGTTTCCGCCACGTGCACCGGGCCAACGAGGCGCCAGCTGTTGCGATCCATGGTCTTGCCATGTTCGCGCGCCGTGTCCTCGGCAATCGCCCAGTTCGCGGCAAGCTGATTGAAGGCACCGGAAGAGGTGGCTCCAATCGAAAGCATGCCGAGACCGAATTTGCCGGCCGCCTTGGCACCTGTTGGCGAAACCTGGCTCGCTACCGCCATCTCCACACCCTCTGCGCGATAGGACGGGAACTGCAGTGTGGCGTGTTCCATCTCGAACCAGTCTGTCTTGCAGCTCACGGTTTCGCCGTTCAGCAGGCGCACCAAGGGCTCGATGGCTTCTTCCATGCGATCGCGCGCCCGCGCGGTCGGAATGCCCTGCATGTAGGCATCCGAGGGCAGCGAACCCGGCCCCACTCCGAACATGGCCCTCCCGCGGCTCATGTAATCGAGCTGACGGATGCGATCCGCGAGGATGTAGGGATGATGGTATGGCAGGGATGACACACCGGTGCCGAGACGTATCGTGCGGGTGCGCTGGGCTGCGGCAGCCAGAAAGAGCTCCGGGCTCGCGGTGATTTCCCAACCGCCGGAATGATGCTCGCCGACCCAGACCTCGTCATAGTCGAGTTTGTCCGCCCATTCGACGAGATCCATGTCGTGTTCCAGGGCGAGCAGGGGATGTTCGTCCGGCGGGTTGTGCGGCGGGATGAACATCCCGAAGCGGAGACGTTGCTGCGACATGGGCGATTCCTCTTGCAGGGGGCGGAAAGGGAGCGTGTTATCCGGTTGCGTCCGACACTACACAAATCACGGGTGGCTGGGAATCGGGAATGTGCTCATTTGTCGAGTGCACAGTCCACGGCGATGGCCGCGAGCAAAGTCACGCACACGGCCGGGTCCAGCCCGATGAGATAGCCCCGGCGGCCGCCATTGAGCCAGATTCGCGGGAGGTCGAGGATGCTGCGTTCGACATACACCGGCATGCGCTTGCGGGTCGCAAACGGAGAAGTACCACCCACCAGATAACCGCTGTGGCGGTTGGCAACCTCGGGTGCGCAAGGCTCCACCAACTTGGTGCCGATCTGACGGGCCAGGTTTCGCGTGGAGACATTGCGGTTGCCATGCATCAGCACGACGAGCGGACTCATCTTGCCGTCCTGCATGATGAGCGTCTTGACCACCGCAAAGGGGTCCAGCCCCAAGGTGGCGGCACTGTGCAGTGCACCACCATGCTCCAGATATTCATAAGGATGTTCGGTAAAGGCAATGCCTCGTCCGCGCAGCAGCGTGGTCGCGGGAGTCTCACTGACGTGCCGGGATTTTGTCATGGTGCATCATCACTGGAGGGGCAAATGCGCGGCCCGTGCATCCTAGCAAGTCCGCTTCCGTGGGCTATAGTGCCCGCACCCGCAACCTCCTCCACCGCGGGACCCACCTGCGCCAGCGCAAGCTCGCGGGTGCGGGCGGTGACTCCGGAGGAATGAGACCAGAACCAGAAGATCAGGGGAGAAAGATCATGATCAGACTTGAGTTCGCCCTGCGCCGCAAACCCGGCATGAGCCGCGCGGAATTCCAGCACTACTGGCACACCGTTCACGGTCCGTTGGTCGCGAGGCATTCCACCACCCTCAACATCCATCGCTACATCCAGCTGCACACACTCGATGATCCAATCAACGAGGCGCTCGCAGTGGCCCGTGGTGGCATGGAGCCGGAATACGACGGCGTGGCAGAACTCTGGTGGGCCAATCCTGAGGCATTGGCGGCGGCAGGCACCCCTGCTGGGGCTGCAGCTCTGCAGGAGCTGCTGGACGACGAACGCAACTTCATCGACCTGCCCAATTCACCGCTCTGGTTCGCGCATGAGTATCCGCAGGTGAATCCCTCGGAGTATGTGGTTGCTCATGAGCACAGCCCCTTGGTCAAGCTCTTCTTCTGCCTGCGCCATCTTCCCGGCCAGTCACTGGCCGACGGTCAGCACTACTGGCGAACGAACCACGGCCCGATCATTCGTGGCGTGGCGCCGGGCTTTCGCATGCAGCGCTATCTGCAGGTGCATTACTGCGAGGATGTGCCAGCCATCGCAGCGATGAAAGCTGCGCGAGGCACGGTGACCGCACCCTACTCGGGGCACGCCGAGGCCTGGTTCAGTCGCGCCGATCTGATGAGCATGGCGGACGTGCCTGAAGCACGCCGGGCCATGGAGATTGCAATCGAGGACGAGCGCAAGTTCATCGATTTCTCGCGCTCCGCGATGTGGATTGGCAAGGAGCGCGTATTCATAGACAGGCGCTGACGCCCCGGCACAGACTCCGGGGCGCCGGCCCGTAGCGGACTCAGTCGAGGTCGCTGGCCTCGTGGCGCTCGGCCAGCCGGTCTGCTTCCGGACCCCAGGTTCGGTTGACCCGGCGGCCGCGCTTCACCGCCGGCCGGCTGGCAATCTCCGCAGCCCAGCGATTCACGTGGGTGTAGCTGGGCGCGTCCAGGAACTCCGCAGCAGTGCCGTAGAGTTCTCCTTCCAGCAACACGCCGTACCACGGATAGACTGCCATGTCGGCAATCGTATAGTCATCGCCCACCAGGAAGCGGCGGTCGGCGAGATTGCGATTCAGTACATCCAACTGGCGCTTCACTTCCATGGTGAAGCGGTTGATGCAGTATTCGATCTTGGTGGGCGCATAAGCGTAGAAGTGCCCGAAGCCTCCCCCTAGATACGGAGCGCTCCCCATCTGCCAGAACAGCCATGACAGGCACTCGGCGCGCGCGCCACCGGCACCCGGCAGGAAGGCTGAGAATTTCTCGGCGAGATAGAGCAGAATCGCGCCTGATTCGAATACGCGCACCGGATGCGCGCCGCTGCGATCCAGGAGGGCCGGGATTTTGGAATTCGGATTGACCTCGACAAAGCCCGTTCCGAACTGGTCGCCTTCGAGGATGTTGACGAGCCATGCATCATACTCAGCACCCTTGTGCCCCAGCGCCAGCAGCTCTTCCAGCATCACTGTGACCTTGACCCCGTTCGGCGTGCCCAGGGAGTACAGTTGTAAGGGATGCCGGCCCACGGGCAGTGCTTTCTCGTGTGTGGGACCGGCGATGGGTCGGTTGATCTTGGCGAAGGCGCCTCCGGATTCGGTATCCCAGGTCCAGACGCGAGGCGGGGTATATTCGGTGGTGTCAGTCATGGCGAGGCTCCTCGGTTGAGGTCCGCCAGTATAGGGGCCTCGGTGGTATTCGGGGTGCTGGTGACAGGGAGGGTTGAAGGCGCATGAAACGCATCGCAGTGATTTCCCCCTGGCCCCGAATACACAATCGCAACCGTCTGTTCGGGCTCCCTGGCTTCGCAGAG
>JAURMM010000160.1 GCA_030830685.1 Gammaproteobacteria bacterium
GCAACAAACCTTGCCAAGCTTCGTTAACTATCGGGTTCATGCCGATGCCGCCGGCGGAACTAAAATTCTCCGGTTCGCGCAAAATGCGTTTTACTTCATCGAAACGTGTTGCTATCCACATTTCATGCTTGGTCATGTACGCCAACGGACCGATGTCGCGTAGCGTCTGACGTCGGCTACAAGCGTCGCGGTCATTATTAGTCCTACATTGCTATTTACGCGGGAACTTGCTGCGAGCGATCCCAGCACTTTAGGTAGCGCTCTACCTCACTCCGGCACGCGATGCGGAGACGATGAACGGCTGACGAATGCTATCACGTCCATATGAATGCAATCAGGAAATGTCCCGTCCCACCTAATCGGTACCAGCGCTGGCCAGCTGCCGCTCAACCCCGGGCCAACACATAGGCTGTGAGTCGGTGCAACAGCTGGAGGACAGAGAGCCAGCTCACCATTTCGATGATGGCTTGCGGTGCAAGGGTGGCCCGTCGGCAGACATCCACTGTGTCCAGCGCAACGCACGCCGGGCTCGGTGCAGCGGCCTTGGCGAGTACCAACAGTGCTTGAGCGCGTGCATCGCCCGCAGGCGCTGGTGCAGCCGCATCGGAGGCAAACGCCCGAGCTTCGGCGAGCCGCCCTTCTCCCGTGCCTCGGGCACGGGCCAGCGCCGCCAGGTCGTGCGCGAGCGCATCATCCTGGATTACGGTGGCAAAGATAACGCCGGCGAGCAGTTTGGTTTCATGCTCGAAACTGCTGTGCGCCGGGTCGAGATTGATGCGCAGTACCGCGGCGATCGCTCTGCGGCAACGTGCATTGTGGAGTCTGCCAAGCACCGGGAAGTCATGACCCGTGTGCTCGCGAAGATAGGCTCCAGTGGCGGGCCAACTTGCCGGCACCCCGCGCTGCCAAAGAGCATCAAGCCTGAGTGCAGTGGGCAGGAATGGCAGGATGCGCAGCTTGGCGCGCCACCCGTCAGCCGGCGGTGGAGGCGTCGCCCCTCGCCCGTCGAGATCCCAGCCCGCTGCCCCCGCATTCCACTTGGGCCCCAACGTATCCTGCACTTCTGCCACCGTGCTGGCTTCGAGCTCCACTCCCACCGCATCCATGAACTTGTTCAGGAAACCCATGGCTACCGCGCCCATGGCTATCCATTCCGCCTGTGCAGGGGAGAAGAAGTGCTCGAGCGTCGTGCGCTGCTCGTGCGTGAAATCACATGGAATGCGGCTGAGGGCACTGGCCGCGGCGACGACCGCCGCTTCCTGCGGAGTCAAACCTTCACGGCCCAGCAAAGCGGCCGCGACCACCTCCGGAGCAGCACCCCGCCGCAGCGCGAAGGAGCAGGTGTGCGCAGTGCAGTAGGGGCACTCCGCCGTGCGACTCGCCACCAGCATCGACAGGCCCACCAGTGACTTGGGGGCACCACCCAGGCCGAATATCGCGGCCGGCAGGTTCATCAGGTTGGGCACCACCAAGTTGTAGGTGCGAAAGGCCGGCGGCCAGATCTCCAGATAACGATCGCAATTTGGCACCACGCCGATCAGCGTGCGTACCAGCTCCATGAGTGGCCCATAGCGACGATGGAGTGTTTCCCACGAGATGGTGTGCGCCTGCAGTAGCGAGGCCAGGCTGTCCGGAGCCGGGGTTCGGATCATCGATGAGGGCCCTCCATGAAGCGTGCTCTATGATGGTAGCGCAAACGGGATTTGCCGGGTCACACCGCAAAAAGGGAGTTGAAGCCCGGAGGCAAGACATCAGGGAGCATTCGGGTCTCGTTCTCAACTACCAGCCCTGACGCCGCTCGGGACGAGGCGCTAGATGTATTCCCGCTTGCGCGCCCGGCATCGTATACGCACATTTAGGTGCACCAGCCTGCTTCCATGAGGGGCGCGAGTCAGGCGAACGACAGGATGATGACGGAGGATACACAACGATGGGCTTGCTGATCGATGGGCATTGGTGCGACCAGTGGTATGACACCGCAGCGACTGGTGGGGCGTTTGAGCGCACCGCGGCGCAATTCCGGAATTGGGTGACCGTCGATGGCCAACCCGGTCCCAGCGGCGAGGGGGGATTCAAGGCTGAAAGCGGGCGTTATCACCTCTATGTGAGCCATGCATGTCCCTGGGCCAACCGGGTGATGATCTTCCGCGCGCTGAAGGGGCTGGACGACTCCATCGGTGTGTCGGTGGTGCATCCGGACATGCTGGACGAGGGCTGGACATTCGCCACGGACTTTCCCGGCGCGACGGGCGATACCCTCTTCGGCTCCAGTCACATGCATCAGATTTATACGCGCGCAAAACCTGATGTGACCACGCGGGTGACGGTGCCGGTACTATGGGACATCGCCACAGGGCGAATAGTGTCGAACGAGAGCGCCGACATCATTCGCATGTTGAACTCAGCATTCGACAAGATCACCGGCAATGATCTCGATTTCTATCCCCAAACCTCGCGCGCGGAAATCAATGCAATCAATGCCCGCGTTTACGACGAAATCAACAACGGCGTCTACAAGGCTGGTTTTGCCACCTCACAGGCAGCATACGATCGCTCAGTAGGCGCGCTTTTCGAGGCTCTGGACTGGGTAGAGGATTTGCTTCGGGACCGTCGCTATCTGGCAGGGTCGGTGCTGACCGAGGCTGATTGGCGCCTGTTTACCACATTGGTGCGGTTCGATGCGGTCTATCACCTTCACTTCAAGTGCAACCGCCGCCGCTTGATCGACTACCCCAATCTCTGGGCGTATGCCCGGGAGTTATACCAGTGGCCAGGTGTGGCGGGCACGGTCCATATGGACCACATCGTGCGTCACTATCACTACAGCCACGACACCATCAATCCGCACCGGATCATCCCCACCAATCCGGTGCTCGACTGGACAGCGCCGCATGCGCGGGAGGCACGCGGCGCTTCTTGATAGGAATGACTTCGTCTTGACGACGCTACGGTGGATGCCTACGGCAGGTCGAATGTCCGGTCAGTCTCAAGCAGCCATCCTGCCTCGCCTGGAATGAGGCGGTACTGGATCTGCCGCATCCCGCCGGTTGGCTCTGCGTTGACGTTTCCTTCCTTGTAGATTGGAAATCGTCGCAGCAACCTGTTCTCGCCAATCATGAACTCATCATGCCCCATGTACCCTTTGGCCAGCGCAGGGGGTAGATCGGGCAAATGGACAGGCGTGATTGATTTACCCTTGTTGCTGGCGTAAGCGATCAGCTGGCCGTAGCTGCCACTGCCGGCGGAGTTCACAAATACGTAAACCTCCGGGTGACCGTCTGCATCGAGATCGCCCACGTCTGCGCCAACCACCGTCCCCATGGCCTCCACGGTGACTTGCGACCCCACGCCCAGAGTTTGAGTAGTACTGATTTGTACTTCATTGATTGACCCCTCGTTAAGGCTTTGCACCTCGAAATCGACACCCTGCAGGCTTTGACGCAAGTAAAAGGGCTGGGCCATGGCAGCATCGACAAGCGTGACCAAGATACATGCGAGTGTCTTTTTCATGTTGGCAAGTCCTTGCTGTTGGCCGATGACGGAAACCCTGGCCTGGTAAAGAGCAGGTTCACCGCATCAACCCGGTCACGATGGTTTCTTCGGCAATGGTCACAGGACAGAGAGCGCCGGGTAAGGGCCCCAACTGACGGATTTCTCAACAGAATCTGGTAAATTCCGGCAGCATGCGTATGCACAGTGCCCAACTCCTGCGGTGTGTTGATGCTGACTGATACCCTGTTATCCAGAGCGAGCGTGCGGCGCGTGTGCGCGGCCTTGGCGGCGGCCAATCTGCCAGGCGGAGTGGTTGCCTTGACAGCGAGCGCACGCACCGTGGCGGATGCAGCCCTGGCCTTGGGAGTTTCCACAGGACAGATTGCCGCCTCATTGGTGTTTCGACTACCGGACGGTGACGCGCTGTTGGTGGTGACCTCGGGTCGCCACCGGGTAAATGAGCAGGCAGTCGCGGCGTTGTTGAAGGTCAGCTCACTGGTGCGAGCAGATGCAGCTTTCGTGAAAGCTGCCTCAGGATATTCAGTCGGCGGCGTGGCACCGCTTGGCTGGCTACATCCTCCGGCTCGCACACTTGTGGATGCCGCCTTGGCAGATTATCCGGAAATATGGGCGGCGGCCGGACATCCCCACGCGGTTTTTCGCAGCACTTTCGCTGACCTCCTGGCCGCAACTCGCGGTGACGCAGCTGAGGTAGGGCACCGCTGATGCCATGTCCCGACTACCGCACTGGCCGCGGGTTGCCTGGACTTTTCAGGGTCAGTCCGACGGATACAGGCGATTAGGCAAGCTTGGGTTGAGGATCTTGGCGGCGTGGTCCGGGCAGATCGGCAAGCCGGAGGGGTCGAGAAGACCAATCTGGGCCAGAAGAGAGGCCTGGTCCCAATAGATGTGCTCGTGGGTGACCTTGCCGTCGACGACCCCGACGATCACCACCATCGCGATCTCTACCGGTTTGCCCGTTGGCTTGACGCCCGGGAGGATCCAGTCGAGCTCTTCGGTGTGGGTAAAGCGTACGACATCCTCGTTCACCACCTGGGTCTCGCCGACAGTCTGGGAAATGTTGATGATCTCGCCATCCGGCGGCAGAAAGCGCCCGAGAAAATGCTTCTCATACCAGTTGCGGACAGCCTCGCGGCCGACCCCACCGGCCAGAGTCGGGGCAACTGTCAGATGCGGATTCTCGGCCATCGTGGCCATTGTCTTGTAGAGATCGACGTCAATCTCAGCCTGTATGTGCTCTGCGACTACGGCAGAGATGCATTTCGCACCTTCGGTCTTACCTGCTGCGCCCACGGTTCCAACCCTCTCCTCCGGCTGTGTCACCGGATTTTCTGTTGCCATTTTCTTCCTCGACCGCCAAATCTCTGGACAATCTGCTCCGCGCACTGCTTCTCGACAGATTTCCCTGTGACCTCAGTCTGGTCTCATGCAAAAGGTCACACAGGCTGAATACCGGGATTCTGTCATCGGCGCACCGGCGGCCTGTGCTGGAAGCTCGCGGTCACCGCGACCAGGCGAGCGCCCTCTTGAGCCGTGGAGGCCGTCCCGAGCCGGGCGGACCGGTAGCAGGGCAGGCGGCAAGGAAGGCTGTTGCCGTGGATTGAGAGCTTCCGGAACCGGGAAAGCCTGTTGTCACAAACATGTCACATTATCGTCATAAAAAGGCACCCGTCGCCAAGCACAGATTTGGCCTCTTCTCCCCACCACTCAACGGAAACCTAC
>JAURMM010000161.1 GCA_030830685.1 Gammaproteobacteria bacterium
ACATCGAAGCGACTGCCTGCCAGAAAGCGCTCGACGATACAGCCGAGGATGCGTCGCTCGAACTGCAGGTAACCCAGTTCCGGCAGCACTTCTCGCGCAGTGCAGACGGCTCGGTCATCGCTCACTTCCAAGCGGGTGAGCACCGTGTGATGCAGGCAGGCCTCCACGTGAACATAATGTCCCGGTGACAGTGCGGCTCCCGCCGCCGCAGCGCTTTCAACCAGCGCATCGACGTGCAGACCTGCGGCCTCGGCGATCCCCAGCAGCAGGCTCAACTGGGCGCGTTGGTACGCTCCGGGCAGGATGAACGTGGCGCGCTCAGGGCGTCCCGCCTGCTTGCGCAATTCCTCGAGGTGCAACCAGGCGAGATCTCCCGCATGCCGCACCCGTTTGCCGAGGTGACGCACAGGTGTCGTGTCCAGCGTCTGCCAGTAACGGTTATGGCTCTGGCGTGGATGGAGCCAGGCTTCAGCAAACCCACGCTCGCCCACTTCGACCTTGTGGTCCACTACGGTCGCATAACCAGGGCTGCGCAAGATTTCATCCTCACCATGGCTCACGCGCAGTTCCACGTCATTGAGATCAATCAGGGTAGGGCGCATGGATTCACCTGCGGCGCGGTCTGCGGGCTGGAAGGCAAGGGGTAGGCATCAGATATCCGCCGGGAAGGGGACTGCATAGTCCTCGGACACTTCTTCGCTGGGTTTGAAGGTATCGGTCGGCAGGCTTTTCGTCCTGTATTCAGGGAGCTCGCTTTCGGCCTGCGGAGCGGGTGCCGAGGGCGGCGCTGGGGTGGCCGGCTGTGCCGAGGCGGGCACGGCCAGGACACTGAGCAGCAGCGGCAACAGGGCCCGCAGTCTGGGGGTGATGCAGGTTTTATTCGGCATAGCGTGCCAGCCTGAAACCCAGATCGCGGCGCGGCGAATCCGCCGCCGCCCGGTAGTCGAGTCGCAGCTCCGTCGCGCCGGCGTGAGCCCAGCTCGAGCCACGCACCACATGCGAACGTCCGCCGATGGGGCCCAGCGGATCGCGCAGTCCCCCCGCGGGGAGTTCGCCATGGAAGTCGTGAATCCACTCACTCACATTGCCAGCCAGATCGTGCAACCCGCGCAGATTGGGCGGGAAGCTGCCGACGGGTGCAGCGGCGGCGAACCCATCCTGATATCCCGTAATGACACGCGCGAGGAAACCCTGCGCAGCTTCATCGGCATAGTTGCCCGTGCGTCCCCGCGGTGGAAAGGCGCCGAGCCACGCAAAATCCTGCGCTTCGCCCTCGGGCGGGATGCGCGCCGCAAAGTCCCATTCAGCCTCGGTAGGCAGGCGATATCCGACTGCTTCCGGATTGATTCCGATCACACGGCCGAAACGGATCTGATAGAAGGGCGGCAGGGACTCGCGTCGGCTGAGCCAGTTGCAGTAGGCCGCTGCGGCCTCCCAGGAGAGGTTCACGACCGGCAAGTGTTCGCCATTCAGGTTCTGTCCTTCGGCGCCGCGCGAGGCATGCGCGCTGTTGAAGCGCCTGTACTCCGCGTTGGAGACTTCACGCAGCCCCAGATAGTAAGGCCGTGCAAGCGTGACCTGGGCTCTGCCCATTCGAAACTCCGCCTGGGGCATGCGCCTGAGTTCCTGCCCCAGGCTCGAGCGGACAATGCCGTCCTCGGCGGAAACCGGAGGTGGAGCGCTCGGCTGCGGCGCTGGAATGGGCGCGGAGATCTGACTTGAAGGCCCCGCGGCGGGCGCTTCATCCTGCCAGGGCGCAACACCCTGCGCGTCGCCGAGACCTGTGAGCGCAAAGTTCCAGCGTCCCGGATCTTCCGCATTCACGCCCTTGATGAAGATTCCGAGCGACGGTGCATACCAGCGGGTAGAACGCGACACCACCCGTCGAGTGCCCACGCGCACATGGTCTGCACAGGCGATGCGGAAAGCCGGTATGGCGCCCGCAGGCACCTCTACCGGTCCCTCGGCCTCGACTGTGCATTCGGCGCGGGCCTCCAGCGACTCACCCAGCTCGCGCATGCTTACGTGGTAATTGCCGCTCCAACGCTTGCCCACTGTGAGCGGCAGGCGCAGGGCTTGCGCATGGGGTTCGAATTCGATTTCGATATCACCGTTGTCCCGGACCATCCTGAGCGCATTGTGATCATGCGCAGCGCTGGTCTGTAGTGTGTACTCGCCGCAGCGGCTGATGGCATCTCCGTTGTCGCGAATCTCCTTGACTGTCCAGTCTGTGCAGTCGACGCCGAGGATGCGGCCTTCGTAAGTGTAACGACGCCCCGGTGCCGGCAGGCCTTGCGCGCTTGCGGCGGGTCCCAAGCGCATGATCTCAGCCATCATCAGATCGGCGTTGCGCTGCGCCTCTGCGCTCCATTGGGGGGGCAGGGCAGAGGATGCGCCAGCTGTCGGCGCGGAACGAGGGGGCCTCGACGCGGCGCCTTGCGCAGGTACTGCGGGTGCCAGCGTTGGCGGCGGTGGGGGTGTGAGCGCCGCCATCTCGGCCGCCGTCTTGAGCCGGATCTGCACACGCTTGATCACGCCCTTGCGTGGCGTGAGCTCCATCCGATAGGTCGCAAATCCGGGCTTGCGCACGATGATCTCGTGCTCGTGGGTGGGCAGTTCCAGGCGCTGACTGGCGTTGCCTCGTGCCACGCCATCGACCAGCAGTTCTGCCTCAGCGGGGGTGGTCACGAATTCGACTGCCGCCAGCTCCGGCGCCAGTGTGAGCGGTATCTTGAGCTCTTCCCCCGAGCCTACCTTGTGACGCAAACGCGCAGGCAGGAAGCCGGTTTTCATGGCTGCCAAGGCATGCGCCTTGTCTGGTGTCACGGCAAAGCGTACCGGTGTTTCGCCCTTGAAGACGCCATCCATCGTGATCGCAGCGCCGGCGGGCTCGCTCGTGACCATGAAGTAGCCGTCGTCCTTCTGCAGGCGAACATCAGGAATGTTCACCGGCTGTCCGGCGACCACGTCTATCCGGCGAGACCAAGGCTTGTAGCCCTTGAGTTCGACGGTGAGCTGGCGTGAACCTTGGAGCAGTTCGGCACGCAGTGGAGTGACGCCCAGCACATCGCGTCCGTTCAACACGCGCGCCCCTGCAGGCTCTGAAGCAATCGAGAGCTCAGCCCATGCGGGCAGCAGGGTGGCCGTGAGTGCCTGGGTCTGTCCTTTGCCGACGATCTCCATGCGGGTGATGAAGTCGAGATGACGCGGCGCACGCGCGACGATTTCGCGCATACCCGCCTCGACCTCCTTGATGAGCCCCGGTGCGGGACCCGCGGTAATTCCGTCAATCAGGATCTCGGCCTCGAGTGAGGGAGTCACTGCAACATCCAGCTTGCCGGGAAGGGGAATCAGCACCAGTGCATGCATCTGATGCGGTTCACCGGTGATGCGGATACGTTGATCCAGAACCCGATAGCCCTCGGCACGTGCAAGGACCCTGTGCTCACCGGCCAGCATCAGCCAGCGTCCGCCAATCCTCGGTGCGGGCACTCCAGCGACTTCCACCTCGGCGTGAGAGGGCGTCACGTCAAACTGCACGGCGCGCACACTGAAAAGGTAGACGAGGATCGCTGCCGCCACGAGCAAGGTCGTCACGATGAGAATGCGCGGCCATGGAAGGCGCGGCCAGCGCATGCCACTCAGCACGCCCGGCGGACGGAATACGACGGGTTCGAGCGTATCGCGACGTGCCGCCGCGGACGTTTCATCACTGCCTGGCACGCGCACTCATCTCCCCTGGGACAGAACTTCCTGACATTGAATTTCGATGATCGGTGGTGGGCCGGCCGCGTCCACCACAAATTCCACCCGGGTCTCGCGATAGCCACGACGGCTGCCCACCGCAGTATAACGCCCGGGCGCGAGTGTGATTTCGCGGCGGGAGAATTGCCCAAGGCCGCTGTTGCCCACCAGCATGACCTCAGTCATTCCATCCGAGCGCAACTCGATCCGCACTGGCGTCCGTGCAGCGGTGAGCGCCGCTTCAAGTGTGGAAATCTGTTGCTGCAAACGCCGCCCGGATGGGCTGGTGGAGCGGGCTTCACGCAGCAGGCTCTCCACCTCGCGCTGGATTCCCCGGTCCGTGAGGCGAGCCAGCGCTCGCAGGTTCGCCTCGAGGCGCTGGTCGAGCGCGGCGCGCCCGCGAGCGGCTGCCGCACCCTCCCGCGCCGCGGGCAGGCTAGCGTCAATCTGGAGGGCGTCCCGGTAATATCTCTCTGCACGCGTCCAATCCTCCGTGCGCGAGGCTCGGGCTGCTGCGGCGAGCGCGGCGTCCAGCCGTGCAGCAGTGGCTTGAGCCCGGGTGTGCTCAAGGGCATTGCGGGCTTCCGGTGCTTCGGGGCGGAGTTTCGCTGCAGCCTCGAACGCACTCCGCGCGCGTTCGAACTGGCTTTTCTCAAGCGCGGCATACCCTTCCGACATCCGGCTCGCGAATGCTTCCTCGGCGCGCATCCTGGCAAGTCGGGTGAGCCCCTGACGGGCTTCTGCCACCTGTGGGTCGAGTTCAAGCGCGGACCGCCAGGCATGCTCCGCCCGCAGGGATTCACCCATGCGTTCGTAACCTTGCGCCTCACCGAGCAAGGCCAGGACGCGATCGCGGTTGCGTGCGCGTTGCTGGCCGAGACGGGCCTTGGTGTTGTCCGGTTCCCACGCAAGGATGCGGGCGAAGGCCTGCTCTGCGACGCCGGCCTCGCCACTGCGCAGGGACTGCTCACCCTCATCGATCAGATCTTCGATGATGCGTGGTAACTGCCCGCTGACCTCGTGCATCCGGTCTTGCGCTGCCTGGTATTTGCGCTGCGCGGCGGTATAGCGCTTGGCGCGGTAAGCCTCCTCGCCTTCGGCCCGGAGGTTTTCGATGGAGGCCAGTCCCGCCGCATCCCACTCTGCAACTTTGCGTGCGCGCAAGGCATCCAGATCATCCATGAGCGCGACCAGTGCCTCCTGTGCAGCTTCGCGTGCGCCTGCCGGTTCGGGCAAAAGCTTGGAGTCTGTGGTTTCCCGGCGCGATGAAGCCGCTGCACTCCTGGTCCTGGAATCCTGCACTGCAGACGGTGTGGGCGCGCCCACCCATGCCGGCAGTGCGAAGATCACCAGCAGAGCCACGCCTCCAAGGCCGCCGAGCAGGGCAAGGACGAGACCCGGGGACAGTTTCTGATAGAGCGCGGTGGGTGCAGCTTTTCCGCGCGAGAGCCGCGCTGCCGCTTCTTCGGCAGGTGGCGCCGCGTAAGGATCGCGAACCAGCGGCTCAGTCATGCGATCTGGGTGCGAATAGCCATCACAAGCCGTCCTTGTAGCTGCGGTATTCCCGCCAGAGCTTTTCTTTCAGCACGGGATCCACTTCGCGCTCCGCCGCCTCACGCAGCTGGCGTGCCACGATGTCGTCATCCACTGCCGCGGCGGGTGCAAGCGACGGCGCTCCAGCCGAGGGCCTTGGGCTGCCGGTAGTCTCTCCGCTGAGATCGGGTGTGCTGCCGAGCCCCGTTGACTGCCCGGCGCGACCGCCGGTGCCATGGCCTTCGGTCGAGTGTTCCAACAATCCCCCGCGGCCACCGGCTGCTTCGCTGTTCGGACTGCCCACCCCGGCACCTCCTGCGCGCTCCTGGGCGGCCTCCTGTTCGGCCCTCTGCAT
>JAURMM010000162.1 GCA_030830685.1 Gammaproteobacteria bacterium
CGCGCCCAGATAGTTGTTGAGGAGCGTGACGACCTGTTCCGCGCCGTAGACTTCCGACATGGAGGTGAAGCCCCGCAGATCCGACATCAGGATCGTGACCTCTCGCTTCTCGCCCCCCAGACGCAGCCCCTCCGGGGCATCGAGCAGGTTGTTCACCACATCGTCAGAGAGATAGCGCCCGAAGGTTTCCCGGATGAAGCGATTGCGCAGCTCGAGCTTCTGCAGTGCTTCGTTTCTCTCGAGTAACGAGATGTAACCGCGGGAGTGATAGCGGATACGGGCCAGCACCTCGAGCCGGTCGGGCAGCTTGACCATGTAGTCATTAGCACCTCGCGCGAATGCTTCGGCCTTGGTCTTTGCCTCTTCCTTGGATGACAGAACGATCATCGGGATGTCCCGGGTGGCCGGGTTTTCGCGAAACGCGGAGACCAGAGAGAGGCCATCGATCTGGGGCATCACCAGATCCTGCAGAATCACGGTGGGCTGGATCTCCTGCGCAACTTCCAGGGCACGCGTGGGGTCATCGAGGTAGTGGAACCTGATATCCGGCTCATCAGCCAGCATGCGACGTACGGCCTCTCCAATCAGGCGTGAGTCGTCTATGAGCAGGACGGTGACTCCGTGCTCGGTAAGTAGCCTCGGGGGAGGTGGCGCAGCTGTTTCCATGGCGGTTCAAGCGTATCACAGGGGATTGCGCTACACTCTCGTTGCCCATCCCCGGTCTGGGAATGCGCCAGAATCCATCAGCCGCGAGGAAGGCCCTCATGACAGTCAGGCTGCACCACCGCATCATCGGCCTCGCGGTTCTCGCCGCCGCGCTCGCGGTCGCCATCACCGTGCTCATCATCCATCATCATCGCGATGAGCTGGGGCAGGCGATTCTCACGGAAATCGAGCTCCTCACGCGCGGCACACTGCGCGAAGAGGTGTTGGGTGTCACGGACCTCTTCGAGACCGCCAACAGCCTCATCGAGCAACAGGTCATACGGGGGCTCGAGGTGGCCCAGGAACAGCTGAGTCGCGGCGGCAGCTTGCAATTTGGCGAGGAAACCGTGGCCTGGGAGGTGATGGATCAGACCCGACAAGGGACTGCTCAACCGGAGCATGTGGTGCTGCCTGAGGTATTGGTGGGCGAGCAGCGCCTCGGCCAGAACCGTAGCTTCGAGGTGGAGACGCCCTTCATCGACGAAGTTGCAAGGCTTGCGGGTGGCACCGTGACCCTTTTCCAGCGCATGAATCGCGAAGGTTCCATGCTCCGGGTGGCGACGAATGTCCGCAAGCTGGATGGAACACGCGCCATCGGCACCTATATTCCCCATACCATGCCCGATGGCTCGCCTAACCCCGTGCTGAAAGTCGTGCTCGCAGGTCAGACCTACCGCGGCCGGGCGTTTGTAGTGAATGCCTGGTACGTCACGGCTTACGCGCCCGTGTTCGACAGTGCCGGCGACGTGATGGGGATGGTCTATACCGGCGTCCCGCAATCCAGCGTGGAACCCCGCGCAGTGGTGGGCCGCAAGTCCCTTGGCGCCACAGGCTATGTGACGACGATGATCGGTAGCGGGGAGCATGCCGGCAAGCTCGCGATCGGACGAGAAGGCGCCCTTGAAGGGAACCTGCTGGCCCTGGCCAGCGGCAGCGACTTTGGTGAAGCACTGCAGACGGCGACGAAGCTCAAACCACGCGAAGTGGTCTTCCTCAAGCACATGTGGCAGCACGATGGGGTCGGGGAAAAAGAAGGTGTAATCAGCGCGCTGACCTACTTCGCACCCTGGGACTGGGTGATTGTCGGGACTGTGCCGTCCGCAGATTTCTCGGCACCCCAGATCAAGGCCGACGGTGCCATTGCGCGGCTGGCCAACAACTCAACGATGGCAGGTGTGGTCGTCATCGCCATTGTCGCGCTCTTTGCCTGGCTCATCGGGTCCAGGATAGCCCGCCCCATTTCTGCTGCAACCACGATTGCCGAACGTATCGCAGCGGGTGATATCGCCGCCGCGGAAGCGGCGCTCGGTGAGACTGTCAGCAGGACCGACGCCGAGCTTGCGGACACCCGTGGTGAAGATGAAACCCGGCAGCTTGAAAGCGCCGTGCTGAAAATGACACGCAGCTTGAACTCGCTCATCGGGCAGGTGAAGCTGGCCAGCGTGCAACTCATGTCCACAGCCAATCAGATCACCGCCACCGTGCGGCAGCAGGAGGCGACGGTCAACGAGTTCAGGGCGTCCACCAATGACGTGGTCACGGCCACCCGGGAAATATCGGTCACAGCGCAGGCTCTGGAGGGTACGGTGCAGGAAGTGGCCGCAGTCACCGGAGAAAATGCGGTAGTGGCAGGCGAAGGCAAGGCGGATCTGGAGCAGATGCGCGCTTCCATGGGCTTGCTTGCCAGCACCAGCGGCAACGTAGCGACTCGTTTGCGCGCCATCGACGAGAAGGCCAGCGACATCCACCAGATCGTCGGCACCATCACGCGCGTTGCGGACCAGACCAATCTGCTTTCGCTGAACGCCGCCATCGAGGCGGAAAAAGCTGGCGAGTACGGCACCGGATTCAGCGTAGTGGCACGCGAAATCCGCCGCCTCGCTGACCAGACCGCGGTGGCAACGCTCGATATCGAGTCCATGGTGGCCGAGATGCAGGCGGCGGTGAATGCCGGGGTTGGCGAGATGTCACGCTTTGAACAGCTCATGGCCCGCAGCGTGGAGGACACGGCTCGTCTGGCGGACCGGCTGGACGGGATCATCCGGCGCGTGGAGGCGCTGGCACCGCGACTACACATGGTGAAGGAAGGCATGCACCAGCAGGCGCAGGGCGCCACACAGATCAGTGAATCAATGCTTCAGCTGAACGAAGCAGCGCGCCACACCGCGGAGAGCGCCAACGAAATGAACAACGCGGCAGGCAATCTCAACAGTGCTGTCCGGGAGATGCAGGGTGAAGTCGCCCGCTTCACGGTGCGTTGAGGTTGGGGGCATCCGCCGATTCCCGGCTTTGGTGACCGGGATGGTGGTGACTCCTGTGTGGGCCGCATCAGGCGTGGATGCACCGGCGTGCGTTCTGGGTTGGGTAGTGGCGGGCCTTGTTGCGGCGATCGCGCTCTGGCGCGTGCGCCGCCTCGCAGAAGCCTTACGGGCAGAACGCCGCAAACATGAAACGCTCCTGCGGGATCAGGCCGGGCTTCTCGCCACCGTACCGGGCTTGCGTGACCTTGCACAACAACTGACGGTCGGCATCGCGTCCTTGCAGACGGCCACCGATATCCACCGCACCGCGCTTTCCGAGGTCAACCAGTCTGTCGCGGGTGCGGCGAGTCAACTCAGCGAACTCGTCGGCGTTCTGGCGGCGGATGCGCCGCCGGAGGCGGTGGAGTCCACGGCCTCATCACTCCCGGAGATTGAACCCGCACTGCTGGCACTCGATGCAGCCGCAGGCGGGCTCGGCGAGAAGTTCACCCGTCTGCATGAGCGCGCGGATGAAATCACCCAGGCCGTGTCCGCGCTCGACAAGGTTTCCGAACGCATCAATCTGCTCTCCCTGAATGCCGCCATCGAATCGGAAAAGGCCGGCGACCGGGGTCACGGGTTCGTCGCTATCGCACAGGAAATCCGGCGCCTTGCAGATCATACGTCTGCAACCAGTCTCGGCATCGCGAGACATGTTGCGCGAGCACGCGAAGTGGTGAGTGAGGGCGTGATGAGTGTGGAGCGCTTCCAGTCCGAGGTGCACGGTGGCGTGAACGTCATGCGCAGGGCCATGAGCTCGGCGCGTGCGTTCGACGCCGGCGCGAATACCGAGGATGAACGCATCGCCCGTGCGCTGCGCGACTGCCAGACTACCGCCCAGGCGCTGCGGGTGAGTTCGCGTGCGCTGGGAACGGAGGATGAACGGGCCGCCGAACGCCTGCGTGAACTCGGGCGTCTAGCGGTGCAGCTCGCGAACGTCCTGCAAACCATGCAAGCCGGCGGTTCCGGTGTCCGGGACTGAGCAGAAGGCGCCAGCGCCGTGCTGGTGATCCCGTTCTGGGTCGGGCAGGAAGCCTATGCAGTGGCCTCGTCCGACCTCTATGGTGTCCTGCCGCGCCCCCTCCTGCGCTCCATGCCCGGCGGTCCGTCGGGCTTGCTTGGAGTGTTCAATTACCGCGGCCGCTGGACCCCTGTGCTGGATGCACATTTCCTGTTGAGCGGAGTCCAGGCACAGCCTGCGCTCGCGACGCGTGTCCTGCTTTGCCATACCCGCGTCGCCGATGTCGCGCTCGGCCTGTTGTGCGAAAAAGTGACGGATGCCCTCGCAGTCGATTCGACAGCCTGGTCGCCCCCCGGCGTTCGCCTGGGTGATTCGCCCTGGCTCGGCCCGTTACAGACCAGCGGCGGCATCACTGTCCAGCGCCTGTTCATTCCCCATCTGCTGACGCCAGAACTCGCGGCCGCGGTAGATTCCCTGGAGCAGCCTGCGTGAGCGCCCTAGAGGTGGAAGCACTGCTGCGGGCTCGGTTCGGTCTGGAAACCAGTCTGCTGGGCAGCGCCACCGTTGATGCCGTATTGAAACGCAGGGCTGCCGAAGCCGGCCTTGCAGCACCGGCGTATGCGGCGACGTTGGGTGAGTCCCGGGCAGCGTTGCAAACCTTCGTGGAAGCCGTGGCGGTGCACGAGACGTGGTTTCTGCGCGATGGTGGCCCGTTCGAGTTTCTGGTGACTGAGGCGGCCGGCTGGCGGCGGACGCACTGGGCGGACGCGCTGCGCCTGCGGATTCTCTGCCTTGCCTGTGCGACGGGTGAAGAGGCCTGGTCGCTCGCGATGGCGCTGCGTGAGGCCGGCCTGGGTGCGCATGACTTTGTCATCGAAGCTTTCGATCTGAGCGAGACTGCGCTCGACAAGGCCCGCACCGGCGTCTACGCCGCGCGTGCGTTCCGCTCCCCACTCGCGGAGCGCTGGCGCGACCGCTGGTGTGAGCCGGTCACGGATGGATTCCGGATCCGGGACGAGTTGCGACACTCCGTGCGCTTCGAGCAGGCCAATCTCTTGGACCCTCGCTGGGTTGAAGGGCTGACGCCCGCGCACATCATCTGCTGTCGCAACGTGCTCATCTACTTTGGCCAAGAGGCACGCAGCCGGATGCTCGGTCGCCTGGCCGCGCTGCTCGCGGAGGATGGCGTGCTGTTCACGGGGCACGCAGAGGCGATACTGATGTCCGGCAATTTCCGCTGCGTCGGGCCACTCAATGCATTCGCTTTCAGCCACCGTCCGGTAGATCCGCCGACCATCCCCACACCCGTTGTGGTGGCAAAAATCCCGACGAGCACGCGCGAGAGTCCCCCACCCGTGATGCAGTCTCCTGTCAGCAGCGGGCCTGTATCGCCCTCGGACGAGCTCGCAGAGGCGCGCGTACTCGCAGACACCGGACACTATCGCGAAGCCCTGTTGCAGGTCGATCGGGTGCTCACCCGTGAACGTACCAATGCGCGTGCCTGGCTGCTGAAGGGTCTGGCGGAAACAGCCTTGGGCGACTCACGGGAAGCTGGCATGAGTCTGGGCAGAGTGCTCTATCTGGACCCCACCAATGAAGTGGCGCTGCTCGCCATGGCGAGACTGGAGACGCTTGCAGGGCACGCTGAGCGGGCGCGCCTGTTGCGCGAGCGCGCGGCGCGTGCCGTTGCGGAGACCGCACAATGAACGTGGCAGCCAACGGAGAGGTTGCCTGCTGGCGCACCATTGGCGTGCACGGTGATGGCTCATGCCCCGAGCTTGCCCTGTATGTGCACTGCCGGAATTGTCCCGTGCACGCGCAAGCGGGAAGAGGTCTGCTTGATCGCTCGCCCCCCGGGGGCTACCAGGAATCGCTGGCCGAAAGCATGGCCGCAGATCCCGAACCTCCGACGCTGGGCACGCGCGCCGTTCTCGTGTTCCGGATTGGTGAAGAATGGCTGGCGATTGATACGCCAATGATCCGGGAAGTCGTATCCCAGCGTCCGGGGCATTCCCTGCCGCATCATCCTGAACCCGCAGTCGAGGGTCTGGTGAATGTGCGCGGGACTTTGGAGATCGCCGTCTCCCTGCAGAAGCTGATGAATCTGGACGCCGCAGCCCCCTCCGGTTCCGCCGCGGATGCCGCCCAACGCGCCGTGATCTCGCGCACCCTGGTGCTGAGCCGTCAGGGTGAGACCTTCGCCTGTGCCGTGGACGAGGTGGCGGGAATTCTCGCGCTGGCCCCCGAAGACATCGGCGCAGTGCCGGTCACGGTCGCGCGGGCCGAGAACCGCCATGTGGAAGGCGTGATCTCCACGCAGCGCGGGCCGGCCGGCCTCATCGACCCGGCCAAGCTCTTCCACGAACTCGCGACGCGCGTGTTCCGCTAGGCGCGACGGAGACACAGTGCATGCTTGACCTCTTCAAGATGGAACTGGAATCCCAGGCTGCGGTGCTCGGCACCGGGCTGCTCGCCCTCGACCAGGGTCCGCCCAGCGCGGGCGAGATTGACGAACTGATGCGTGCTGCACATTCCATCAAGGGAGCCGCGCGCATCTTGCAGTTCGATCCGCTGGTGGGTCTCGCGCACGTGATGGAAGACATCTTCGTTGCCGTGCAGGAAGGTCGCCTCGCACTCACCGCGGCGCATGTGGACGTGTTACTGGCGGGCGCGGATCATTTCGCGCAGGTAGCAGCCCAGGCCGAGGATGACATCCCCATCTGGGTGGACGCGAATGTAGAGGCGCTTGCGAGCACCGCCGCACAGGTGGAGAAACTACGTGACCCTGCGTTCGGTCAGTCAGGCGCCGGGTCCACACCAGCCAGCGCAACGGTCGCCGCACCAGCCGAGCCTCCAGTTGCCCGGCCAGAGCCGGTACAGGAATTGTCAGTGGCGGTCGCACCCGCGCCTCCAGCGCCTGCTGCAGTCAGTGTGGAAGCCACCCCGCGCACGGGCGTGGCGCCGGTTGAAAATACGCCTGCGCCACCCGCGCCACCCGCGCCACCCGCGCCGGCCGCGGACGGCGCACGCGCTGTGGAGGGCGAGCGTTTTCTGCGTGTGAGCGCGGAGAACCTCAGCCGTGTGGTGGGGCTGGCCGGCGAATGTCTGGTGGAAGCCAACAATCTGGCACCGCTGGTAGAGCGCTTCCAGGATTTGGGCAGCATCCAGCGTGACTTGCTGAGCGGGATCGATCGCTGGCTGGCAAGCCTGCCAGTGGATGTGCCCGCAGGAATGCTCGCCGAGGCGAATCGCGCGCGCGACACAGCCAAACGGCTGCGGGCCGAATTCACCCGCAATCTGCACAGTCTGGAGCTGGCCGCACAGCGCATGGATGACAACGCAGAGCGCCTGTTCCGTGAGGTGCTGATGAGTCGCATGCGTCCGTTCGAGGAGGGCGTGGCCGATCTCTCCCGGATGGTGCGGGATCTGGCGCGGCAACTGGGCAAGAAGGTGCGTTTCCAGATTCGCGGCAAGGATACCCGCGTGGACCGCGACATCCTGGACAAACTGAAGGCGCCCCTCACTCACATCGTGCGCAACGCACTCGACCACGGGCTTGAGCTTCCTGCCGATCGGCTCGCGCAGGGCAAGCCGGAGGAGGCCACGGTCACGGTCACGGCCTCACACCGCGCAGGCATGCTGGCCCTGACCGTGCAGGACGATGGGCGGGGTATCAATCCGGAATCCCTGCGCAAGCGCATCGTTGAACGCGGCTTGTCGGATGCGGACACCGCGGCAGTGCTGTCCACCGCTGAACTCTATGACTTCCTGTTCCTGCCCGGTTTTTCCACCGCTGCCGCCGTGACCGAGGTTTCCGGTCGCGGTGTGGGCCTCGATGTGGTGCTGAGCACGGTACAGGAAGTCTCTGGCACCATTCGTGTCGACAGCGAGATGGGCAAGGGCACCAGTTTCCAGCTGCAACTGCCGGTCACGCGCTCCGTGCTGCGCGCCCTTCTTGTGCAGATCGATGGCGAACCCTATGCCTTTCCGCTGGCCCGTCTCGACCAGTCGCTCAGAATGCCGAGACGCGAGATCCAGGTGCTGGATAATCGCAGCTTCCTCATCCACAACGGTGAGAACGTCGGATTGGTTTCCGCTCGTCAGCTGCTGGGCCGGACAACGGCCGAAGGGGCAGACGAAATCGCCGTGGTCTTTGTGAGCGATCGCGATGGCCGCTATGGCGTGGTAGTCGATGATTTCCTGGGCGAACGAACCATCGTGGTTCATCCACTCGATCGTCGCCTGGGCAAGATCCGGAACATTTCTGCTGCGTCCGTGATGGAGGATGGCTCACCGCTCCTGATCTTCGATATCGACGATCTCGTGCGCTCAGCGGATGCCGTGATCAGCCATGACCGGGCAGTGCGCGCAGTGGCGGCCACCGGCGCTGAAGTCACCGATACGCGCAAGCGCATTCTGGTGGTGGACGATTCTTTGACTGTACGGGAACTGGAAAGACGCCTGCTCGAAAGCCGCGGCTATCGGGTGGATGTGGCCGTGAACGGTATGGATGGCTGGAACGCGGTGCGCGCCGGCCACTACGACCTCGTGGTCTCCGATGTGGACATGCCGCGCATGAACGGCATCCAGCTGGTGGGACTCATCAAAGCTGACGCACGCCTTGCAAGCACGCCCGTGGTGATCGTGAGTTACAAGGATCGTCCAGAGGACCATGCCCTGGGACTCGAGGCAGGCGCGGACTATTACCTCGCCAAGAGCAGCTTCCAGGACGAGACTTTGGTGCGTGTGGTGGAGGATCTGATCGGTGCCGCCTGAGCTACTTAGCGTCGGGGTGGTGAACGACCTCCCGATTGCGACCGAGGTACTCAAGCGGACACTTGCCAACATGCCGGAATGCCAGCTGGCCTGGACTGCTGCAGACGGCGCACAGGCCGTGGCGCGCTGCCGGGAAGACACCCCCGATATCGTGCTGATGGATCTGCTCATGCCGGTGATGAACGGTGTGGAAGCCACGCGCCAGATCATGGCCCGGACGCCTTGCGCCATCCTGGTGGTCACAGCCACCGTCGCCGGCAATCTCTCCCTGGTGTACGAAGCCATGGGGTTTGGTGCGCTGGACGCGGTGAACATGCCGGTGCCCGGACGTGATGGCCGTGTGGCAGACAGCGATCCCCTTCCCACCAAGATACGCATGCTGGCCCGGCTGCTGAACAAACATCCGGGCACGGCGCCCGTGGCGCGGGCTACGCCGGCCGAGATTTTGATCGCCATTGGTTGTTCGACCGGAGGTCCACGCGCCCTGGCCGATATCTTTGCGCAGCTGCCGCAAGACTTCCGGGGCTCGCTGGTCGTGGTGCAGCATGTGGACAGCGCCTTCGCGCCAGGCCTGCGCGATTGGCTGGCCAGCATCACCCCGCTACCAGTTGCCCTCGCCGCGCCCGGCGATCGCCCTCGTGCGGGCACCATCCTGCTCGCGGCCACCAATGACCATCTGGTGATCCGTGCGGACGGCGCGCTCGATTACAGTGTCGAGCCCGCCAGCGAACCTTTCCGGCCGTCGGTGGATGTGTTCTTTGAATCCATCGTCCGCCACTGGGGTGGTCGCGGCCTCGGTGTGCTGCTCACAGGCATGGGCCGCGATGGCGCCCGCGGCCTGCTCGCGATGAAGCGTGCCGGCTTCCACACCATCGCCCAGGACGAGAAAACCTCGCTCGTGTTTGGCATGCCTCGCGCGGCCATTGAACTCGGTGCGGCCGAGCGAATCCTGCCGCTTCCCGCAGTCGCCGAGGCGCTGCGGGAAGCCTGCATCGCGCCCTGATCACACTTTTTTTTTCGACACCCAGGAATCCCCGCATGCAACAGGAAACACCGGTCATACCGGAAAGCCAGACAGACGAGAGCCGTGTCGAGGTCCTGCTGGTGGATGACCAGGCGATCGTGGTGGCCGCAGTCCGCAAGATGCTGGAAGAGGCGCCAGACATCCGGCTGCATTACTGCACGGATGCGGCGAAGGCGCTCGACAAGGCGCGGGAGGTCAAACCGCATGTGATCCTGCAGGATCTGGTGATGCCGGGTACCGATGGGCTCACCTTGGTCAAGCAATACCGTGAGGACGAAGAGCTCAAGCTGGTGCCGGTGGTGGTGCTTTCCTCACGCGAGGAACCAAAGACCAAGGCAGCTTCTTTTGCCGAGGGTGCGAACGACTATCTGGTCAAGCTGCCAGATCCCATCGAGATGATCGCCCGTCTGCGGCATCACGCCCGTGGCTACATCAGCCTGCTGGAACGTAATGCCGCCTGGCAGGCGCTCTGGAAAAGCCAGCAACTGCTCGCGGCCGAGCTGCGGGAAGCCGAGGAGTACGTGCGCGCGCTGCTGCCACCGCCTTTGACGGGAGAAGTCAGCACAAGCTGGCAGTACATTCCGTCCACCTCTCTCGGTGGTGATGCCTTCGGTTACAACTGGATAGATTCCGATCACTTCGCCATCTATCTGCTCGATGTGTGCGGCCATGGCGTGGGCGCGGCGCTGCTTTCCATTTCCGCCATGAACGCACTGCGCACGCGCTCCCTCAATGCTGATTTCATGCGCCCCTCCAGCGTGCTGACGGCACTGAACGACGCCTACCCGATGGAAGATCACGACAACAAATACTTCACCCTCTGGTATGGCGTTTACGATCGCATCAAAGGAGAGCTGACTTTCGCCAGCGCCGGCCACCCGCCGGCCGTGCTCTTCACCGGTGATGATCCAGACCGCTTGACGCAGCACCTTCTGTCCACGCCCAACTTCTCGATCGGCTGGATTCCGGGCGCGGAGTTCGAGGAGAGCGTGCAGGCAGTAGGCCCCTGGGCCAAGCTTTTCGTGTTCAGTGATGGCGTTTACGAGTTCGATATGCCGGGGAAGGGTGAACTCTCCTGTCTCGATTTTGCCAATGCGCTGCTAGATCACCAGGACATGGCCGTGAACGATGCCGAACGGATTCTCATTCACATGCGCGAGATGAAGGGCACGCCGGGGCCGTTTGAGGATGACTTTTCCCTGGTCGAAGTGCATTTGCGCCACGCAGGCTGATGAGTGCCGGCCGCGGGCTCTGGCAGGATGAACGCATGTGATTTAGCGTGACCGGCGCAATCCGGAAATTTTTTCGTCAACCTTGAGCAGCGGGAGGGAGAGCATGGGACCATTGGCCGGCGTCAGAATCGTGGAACTTGCGGGAATCGGGCCAGGCCCTTTTGCAGCCATGCTGCTGGCTGACATGGGGGCGACCATCATCCGCGTGGACCGTACACAGGCGGCCGATCTGGGTGTCGCGCTGCCCCCCCGCATGAACATCATGAACCGCGGCCGACGCTCGGTGGCAGTCGATCTCAAGTCCGAGGCAGGCCGTGAAGTGGTCTTGCGTCTGGTTGAACAGGCTGACGGACTGATTGAAGGCTTCCGGCCCGGCGTGACGGAGCGTCTCGGCCTGGGGCCTGATATCTGCCATGCCCGCAACCCGCGCCTGATCTACGGCCGCATGACTGGCTACGGCCAGAACGGCCCCATGTCGAGCGTTGCTGGTCACGACATCAACTACATCTCACTTTCTGGTGTGCTCAGCACGATTGGTGAACGCGACCGCAAACCTGTGCCACCGCTTAATCTTGTCGGAGACTTCGGCGGCGGCGGCATGTTCCTCGCATTCGGCATGGTGTGCGGAATCCTCGAGGCACGTCAGTCCGGTCGCGGTCAGGTAGTGGATACGGCAATGACCGAAGGGGCTGCCATGCTTGCCAACATGTTCTTCAGTTTCCGTCCAACCGGCAGCTGGACTGAGCAGCGCGGCGACAATGTGCTGGATGGCGGGGCTCACTTCTATGACACCTACGAGACGCGCGATGGCGGCTACATCGCCGTAGGGGCGATCGAGAAGGTTTTCTATGTGAAGTTGCTGACGCTCATGGGACTCGACCCGGCTGAGTTCGAGCCCCAGCACGACAAGACCCGGTGGCCGGCGTGGAAGGCGCGCTTTGCAAAAGTGTTCAAGACGAAGACGCGCGACGAGTGGACCGCCATCCTGCAGCACGAGGATGCCTGCGCGACGCCGGTGCTGAGCACGACAGAGGCCATGCAACACCCGCACAACCGGGCACGGCAGGCGTTTGTGACTCACAACGACCTCGAGCAGGTGGCGCCGACACCACGCTTCAGCCGCACGGCTGCGACGCTCGACCTGCCCCCACCCTTGCCGGGTGAGCATACTGCCGAGGTGCTGGCGGACTTTGGTTTTTCTGACGCAGAAATCGGCAACCTGAAAGCTTCAGGCGCTATCGGTTGAGTTCACCTTGGCAGCGCATCGGGGTGCTGCCTTTGCAACCCTCCGCTTGTGTCCGGTCCGGGTGATGAACCCGGGCCGGTACCTCATCGGGACTGACGTCCCTCAGCCTCGGCCATCAACCCGTGCCGCAGGCGACATGAATTGACTCAGGTCCACGCTCTCACCCAGCAACAAATCGCGACGGGCGACGAACTTCGGTTTGACCAGCCAGACCACCAGAGGCAGCACCACCAGTGCCAGAGCCATGTTGATGGCCATGATCACGATCAGCAGCAAACCCATGTCTGCCACGAACTTGAGATCAGACATGAAATACCAGGGCGCGATGCCGATGGCCATGATCGTGGCCGTGAACATGATGGCCTTGCCCGTGGTGCGCAAAGCCTGAGTGATGGCCTGGCCCCAGTCGCCCTCATGGGCGTGGTGCTCCTCACAGATGCGTGACAGCAGATAGATGCCGTAATCGATACCGACCCCGACGCCAATCGCTGCCACGATGAGCGAGTTCACATCCAGTCCCACACCCAACAGGTGCATGGCAGCAGTCATCACCTGATGCGCGATGTTCACAGGGACCAATAGCAGCAGTCCTGCCACCAGCGAACGGTAGGCATAGGAAGCCGCCAGCATGATGAGCAGGTTGAGCACCGCCATGCAGATTCCGTAGTAGCGCTCGATTACATGGTTGACCGCCTGCTGCAGGGCGATGGTGCCGGTGCCCAGGCGCACGATGAAAGTCTCGTGCTCAAACCCCACGGTCTCGATGGCGCGCCGCGCGGAAGCGAGCGCGGCATCCACTGTTTCCTGCTTGTTGTCCGGATACCAGAGCGACACGGTGCCGTCGTGCCAGCGGAAATCCACCAGGTTGTTGAAGTTTTTGGCACTGGTTCCCATGGTGACCGCAAAACCCGCCGCACTCATGGCCATCTGGGTGGGGTCCAGCGGCATCCACTTGGGGCTGCCACCGTTAAAGAGCCGATTGCCCTCTTCCATGTAATCCGCAAAGGACAGCGTGGCTCGCGGTGGCAACTCAGGGTCCGCCTCGAGCAGTCTTTGCAACCGCTGCATGGTCTGAATGGTCTCAACTTTCTGCACTTCCAGATCAGAGCTCTTGACAGCCTTGGTCTCGAGCACGATTTCGAGCGTATTCACTCCCGGAAAGTGCCGGTTGATCGCCCGCACTGCTGTATTGAACTCCGAGTAGTCCCAGAGCAGTCCGCTGCCTTCCACCGGGTTGCCGATCTTGATCTGTGAGGCCGTCCAGGTGGCCCAGACGGCGATAGCAGCGACCACGATGGTGGTGATGCGCGCGCGCGAGCCAAAGGTGAGACTGGCGATTGATCCAAGCACGGACTGGAAACGGTGATGGACACCGGACTGGCGTCCGCGACCGATCATCTGCTCGACATTCCCCGGCGCGGGTAGGGAAGCCAGCAGCAGAGAGATCATCACCACCCCGGTCGGGATGAGCCAGACTGCCCACATGCCACAGAAGATGGCATGCCGAACCATGGCCGGAATGGGTGCAAAGCCCACGATGAAGATACCGAGGATGTCCGTGATGATGCCGAGAATACTGGGCGCCATCATGACCCCCATGGTGACCTCGGCGGCTTTCACCCGATCGCCTATCTCGGCATAGATCTCGTAGAAGCGCTCCGTGAACTGCACGCAGTGTGAAAATGATCGGGCCGTCAACAATAACGGCACCACCATCAGCAAGGGCTCGATGGAGACATCCAGCCATCCAACGAGACCGAAGGCCCAGATGGCCGCTGTGGCACTGGTGATGATAGGCGTGATGATGCCGACCGCATTGCGCATATAAAGCGCCAATGCCAGCACCAGGGCCGCGACCGTCACACCGAAGATGAGAATCATCTGGTGCTCATACTTGTAGACCCAGCCGAACAGGATGGGTTGCCCGGCCAGATACACGTCGTGTTCAGCGTCGCGCGCCTTCTCGACCAGATCCTGCACGAAGGCGAAGGCCTCGCCGTAATCGACCTTCTTCTCGATGAAGGTGGCCGTGATGAGCGTCGCGGTGTCGTCGCGGGAAATCAGGAACACGCGCACATTGGGGGACTTGTCGACCATCGCACGAAACCGTGCCACTTCTTCATCAGTGGTCGGGGCGTGGTCTTCCATCAGCGGACGCATGTCGATGCCTTCCGCCGTGGCTTCGCTGTAGCGCGCCTTGGTGCTGGCGATGGACAGGATCATGTCGTGGTCCACCCCGGGCGCGAGATCGATGTCGCGGGTGAGCTGATAGATCTTCTGCAGGGTTTGCGCGTTGTAGATGTCGCCCTGCTTGCGCTTGACCATCACCGCCACGGAAAGTGGGTTGCCAAAATCAGGATGATCCTGGAAGGCCTGCACGAAAGGATCGTCCGTCGGGAGCAAGTCGGAGAACACAGTCTCCAGAGACACACGCGGCAGACCGGCGGCGAAGAAGGCAGTGATCAGGGCAAACAACAGCCAGGCGGTCTTGCGATGGGCGAGCACCCAATGCGCAAGGCGGAATCGCAAGGAATACATGGAGCTCCCCGGAACAGGTTATGAGGGCACAAGCAGCGCGCAACTTACCCCATCGTTCCGTAAAGACCAATGACCGGGGACAAGACCCAGGAAGAGTGGAGGGGCGGCTTTGCGTCCCCTCCACCAAGCGGTGCCTTTGACGGGGCGAAAGGTCAGCCGAGATCGACCGGCACGAAGAGTTCGCCGCCTTCCCGCTTCACCAGCAGCGCAACCTTGGCGGGTGCCTTGGCGATCAGGCTCGCGAGCTCCTGCGGACCGCCCACGGGGCGGGAGTTGACGGCCAGAATGATGTCGCCGGCCCTCAGGCCCGCTTTCGCTGCCGGTCCGCCCGCAGCCTCCACCAGCACGCCTCCGCGCACTCCGGCTGCTTCCCGCTGGGAAGGCTCAAGCGCGCGTGCCACTACCCCAAGGCGGCCCGCGGCCTTTTCAGGAGTCCCGGCGTCGGCCACCGCGGAGCCGCTCTCCTCCGCAGCACCCAGAGCCACCGACAACTGCTTGCGCTTGCCTTCACGCAGTAGTTCGAGTTTCACATCCTTGCCTGGCTTATGCTCGGCTATGACCCGCGAAAGCATGGCCGAATCCGTGACCGTACTGCCGTCGATGGCAAGAATGATATCGCCCGCGCGAATCCCAGCGCGGTCCGCGGCCAGGCCCCGCTCAACGGCACCCACCAGCGCGCCACGCGGACGGTCGAGCCCGAAAGAATCAGCAAGCGCCTGGTCCACCGACTGCACACTCACGCCGAGGCGTCCGCGCGTGACCTTGCCATCGCTGACCAGCTGTTGCTGGATGTTCATGGCGAGATCGATGGGGATGGCGAAGGACAAGCCCATGTACCCGCCACTGCGGCTGTAGATCTGGGAGTTGATGCCCACCACCTCACCCTTGAGGTTGAGCAAGGGTCCCCCCGAATTGCCGGGATTGAGCGCCACGTCCGTCTGGATGAAGGGCACATAGCCGCCGCGTGGCAGGGACCGTGTCTTCGCGCTCACCACGCCCGCGCTCACCGTATGGTCGAAACCGAAGGGTGAGCCGATAGCCAGTACCCACTCGCCGACCTTCAGGGTTTCCGCGTCGCCCACAGCGAGCGTTGGCAAGCCTTTGGCTTGCACGCGCAGTACAGCCACGTCCGTGGTCTCGTCCAGGCCAAGGACCTTGGCCTTCAGCTCGCGACGGTCAGCCAGGACCACGGTGACTTCGTCCGCACCCTCCACTACATGCGCATTCGTCAACACCAGACCATCGGCACTGATGATGAAACCCGAGCCTTGGCCTTGCTGCACAGGACCCTCATCAGGCTCTGCGCCCGGCCCCATGGGCGGGCCGAAGCGCCGGAAGAATTCCGGGGGCATACCCCGCCCCATGGGACCGCGGCCGGTGGGCATGGCGCGCGCCACCTGAATGCTGACAACGGCAGGCGCCGTGCGCTCCACCAGATCCGTGAAGTCAGGCAGTCCATAGGCTACGGTCTTGGCCGAGTCTGCAGCCTGGGCAGTGCCCTGATCAGGAATGAGGGTGGCGGACAGGGTCGCGATGGCCACACCGGCCACGGCTGCCACCAGGATTCTGCGCTTGAACATGAAGACCTCCAGAGTGTTGCGGGCGTGTGCCCTCGGGGTGCAACTCTGGATGACGAGGCTTAAACCAGACTTAAGCCCGCCCCGGGGCATGGCGAGTCAGGGATGGGGTGCGGTTGTGGCCCGCGGCAGCCGGATCTGGAAACACGCCCCCTGCCCGCCCGGACCGCTGGCAACCGCGATCTCGCCGTGATGTCGCTCCACCACCCGCTTGACGATCGCAAGGCCGAGCCCGCTGCCCTCTGCGGCCGTGCCCGAAATCCGGTAGAAGCGATCGAAGACACGGTTGCGCTCTTCAGGCGGAATTCCGGGACCTGTATCCGTGACCTGCAGCACGACATCATCGCCCTCGGTTGTCAGGTCCAGAGCAATGCGCCCCGGTGGGGGCGTGTAGCGCAGGGCGTTGTCGAGCAGGTTGCTCGCCACGCTACGCAGCGCCGTCGCCTGACCGGATATTTCAATTGCTGGCGTGATTGCAGCGTGCAACTCCAGGCCCTGCGCCTGCGCACGTTCCGCAAAGTCCTGCACGCACTCGTGCACCAGGGCACTGAAGTCGAGTCTCTCGCGCCCGGCCGTGTCATCCGCCAGATCTGCACGGGCGTAACTCAACAAATGTTCGATGAGATGCGCAGCCCGCTGCACACCCGCACGCAAGGCGGTGGCTGCTTCTGCCTGCTCCTCAGGATTGTCTGCGCGAGCCAGCAGCTGTGCCTGCAGTTGCAGCGCCGTCAGGGGTGTGCGCAGCTCGTGCGCGGCATCGGCCATGAAGGCGCGCTCGCGGGTGAGCGACTGCTGAAGGCGCGCGATGAGATCGTTCAAGGCCTCCACCATGAGGCGTGCTTCATAGGGCAGATCGGTCGCATCAATGGGCGCGAGCGTGGCCGCTTCGCGACTGCCAATAGTCCGCGCCAGCCGACCGAGGGGCGAGAGCACACGGCCCACACTCCACCACACGAGCAGCGCCAGCACCGGCAGTACTGCGAGCAGTGGATAGAGGATCTTGAGCGTGGCCTCGGTCGCCAATGCACGTCTGAGACGCATCGGCTGGGCAATCTGCACGAGGTGCGTGCCGAGCACCATGGCATATACCCGCCATTCAGTCTTGCCGGCCTGGATGTCGCTGTAGCCCGGCGCCTGGCTGCGTGGCAACACCACGCCTCGATGCGAGAGGTAGACCCGCTGCCCTCGCCAATCCCAGGCCTGGATCACGAAGTCCTGCTCCGGATCCGGCTCGGGCACCACCACGGTGCCCAGCATGAACGCCTTGTCACGCAGCGCCAGCGCCTGCTGTCGCAGGTGATAGTCGAGCAGCTGATCGATCTCGTGCCGGGCCCAGTAGTAGGTGGCTCCGGTGGCGACCGCAGTGGACAGCACGACGGCCGTCAGCAGCACCCCGAGCAACCGGGATCTGAGCGAGACGCCGCGCCAGAGTGTGTTCACGAGCCCCGCCCCAGGGTGTAGCCAAGCCCACGCACGTTACGGATATAGCCTTCGCCCAGCTTTTTGCGCAGATGATGGATGTATACCTCCACCGCGTTGCTCGCCACTTCCTCATCCCAACCGTAAAGCCGCTCCTCCAGCTGCGCACGCGAGAGCACTGCCTGAGGACGCTCCATCAAGGCCTGCAACAGTGCGAACTCGCGCGCGGACAGGGCAAGGCTTTGGCCCTCGCGCTGCACTTCATGCGTGGCGGGATCGAGGCTCACGCCCTGGTGATGCAGTTGCGGGCGCGCATGTCCGGCATAACGGCGTGCAACGGCGCGGATGCGCGCGGACAGCTCGTCCAGATCGAAAGGTTTGACCAGGTAGTCATCGGCGCCCAGATCGAGACCCCGCACACGGTCATCCAGCTGATCGCGGGCGGTGGTGATGATGACCGGCAAGGGTGTGTCGCGCTGGCGGAGCTCCGCCAGCACCTGCAGGCCATCGCGACGGGGCAGGCCGAGGTCCAGCACCAGCAGGTCGTAGGCCCCGTCGCGCAGGGCGCGGTCTGCGGCCTCGCCGTCGCGGACCCAATCCACGCTGTGGCCCTCCTGTTGCAGGCCCTTGCGGAGCGCGGCCCCGACCATCGCATCGTCTTCTGCCAGCAGCAGTCGCATGGCAGGGATTGTAGCGGGTCGGTTAGGCTATGCGCCCAGCGGCATACACCCGCATTTACGGCAGGACACGACCATGAATCGCCCCAGCCCCCTCGAAAACTTCCATGCCGGCCCCGCAGCCGAGGATCTCGAAGCCCTGTGGATGCCCTTCACCCACAATCGCTACTTCCGCAAACATCCCCGCACGGTCGTGCAGGGCGAGGGTATGTATTACACCGCAGCAGACGGCCGCAGGATTCTGGATGGCCTGTCCGGTCTGTGGTGCAGCAACGCCGGGCATCGGCACCCCAGGATCGTGGAAGCCGTCAAACGCCAGCTCGACGTGCTGGACTACGCGCCCCCGTTCCAGACCAATCACCACAAGGCCTTTGAACTTGCCGGCGAGCTCACGCGCACGGTGGGCCGCGGATTCGAGCAGGTGTTCTTTGCCAATTCCGGCTCGGAAGCCGTGGATACCGCACTCAAGATCGCGCTCGCCTATCACAAGGCACGGGGCGAAGGCGGCCGCTTCCGTTTCATTGGTCGCGCCAAGGGTTATCACGGTGTGGGCTTCGGCGGGATTTCTGTAGGCGGCATGGTGGCCAATCGCAAGACCTTCGCGAGTGCCCTGCTGCCCGGCGTCGATCACCTGCCACACACGCACGACCTTGCCCACATGGCGTTCTCGCGCGGCCAGCCGACCTGGGGCGCGCACCTCGCCGATGAACTCGAAAAAATCATCCAGCTGCACGATGCCTCCACCATTGCCGCGGTGATTGTGGAGCCGATGCAGGGCTCGGCGGGCGTAATCGTGCCGCCGGTGGGCTATCTGGAACGTCTGCGGGAGATCTGCTCGCGCCATGGCATCCTGCTCATCTTTGATGAAGTGATCACGGGTTTCGGGCGCATGGGCGGCCTCTTCGCGCAGGACGTACTGGGCGTGGTGCCAGACATCATCACTTTTGCCAAAGGCATCACCAGTGGCGTGATCCCGCTGGGTGGAGCCCTGGTTCAGAAACATATCCATGAGGCCTGCATGACCGGGCCGGAGCATCTGGTCGAGTTTTTCCACGGATACACCTATTCCGGACATCCGCTGGCCTGCGCGGCAGGGCTGGCCGCGCTGGAGGTGTATCGCGAAGAAGGCCTGCTCGAGCGTGCACAAGCGCTGGCGCCGGTGCTGGAAGATGCCATCCACAGTCTGCGCGATGCCCCGCACGTGATTGATGTCCGCAACTACGGCATGGCGGCAGCCATCGAACTCGCGCCCCGA
>JAURMM010000163.1 GCA_030830685.1 Gammaproteobacteria bacterium
GCCCTGATGTCTGATTCCACCGATCTCGAGAACCGTCTGCGTGATTTAGAGGCGCGCTACGAGGGTCTGCTCAAGGCCGCCGTGGAAGCCATCATCATCATTGATAGCCATGGCGTGATCGAGAACTTCAGCAGCGGGGCTGAACGAATCTTCGGCTTCTCTGCGGATGAAGTGGTCGGGCAGAATGTGAAAGTACTGATGCCGCCCTCCCACGCACCGCATCATGATAGCTACATCAAAAATTTCCACCGCAGCCACGAGCCAAAGATCATCGGCATCGGGCGTGAAGTAGAAGGCCTGCACAAGTCCGGACATGTTTTTCCACTCGATCTCTCCGTGGGCGAAATACAGACGCCGGAAGGTGTCAAGTTCGTCGGTATCGCGAGGGATATCAGCCGCCGCAGGCTCGCAGAAGAGGAATTGGCGGAGCAGCAGGAAGAAAAGCGTTTCATCATCGAGCATGCACCCGTTGGCATTTTCAGTGCCGATCTGGAGGGGCGCCTGACTTCGATAAATCCGGCGCTCGCGCGCCTGCTGAAGGCGCTTCCCGGGAGCATGAAAGGTGAATCTCTCATCACCCTCTTCGAAAGTGCCTGGGCAGACAGGATCCGAATCACGCTTCAGCGGGTTCTGGAAACCGGGCAGCAAAGCCAGCTGTTCGAGCTTGGACTGGCCTGCGCCGATGGTTCCCTCGCCGAGGTCAATCTGTATCTTGATCGCGTAACCCGCACTGGCAGGCCGGATCAGTTCATCGGTCAGATCATCGATCGGACGGCAGAAATCACGGCCCAGGCAGCGGTCAGACGCATGCAGACAGAAATCACGCATGTTGCCCGCCTCAGCACGCTGGGTGAGATGGCGTCTGCGATTGCACACGAAATCAATCAGCCGCTGACAGCCATTGCCAATCAGGCGCAGGCCTACCGCCGACTGCTGCAGAATGGCGCTGCCACGCTGGAGGAAATTGGCGGAGGCTTGGGCATGATCGCTGAGCAGGCACTGCAGATAGGGCAGGTGGTCAAACGGGTGCGAGCCTTCGTGACCAAGCACGAAAGCAATCGCGAGCCAGTGGATGTGAATCAGTTGCTGGCCCAGATCGTGGGGCTCGCAGACCTGGATGCCAAGCGCGCGCAAATACTGATCGATCTCCGGCTGACGGAATCTTTGCCCCAGGTGCAGGCGGATTCGGTCCAGATTCAACAGGTACTGCTCAATCTGCTGCGCAATGCCATCGATGCCTGCCAGTCATTGGAACCCGCTCTCCGGAGGGTTGTGGTACGCAGTCTTCGCGCAGGGGGCAGTGTGCTCATAACGGTCTCTGACAGGGGGGCGGGTGTCCCGGCGGCACAGCAGGAAAAGCTGTTTCTGCCCTTTTTCACGACCAAGGCTGAGGGCGTAGGGCTTGGGCTTTCCCTCAGTCATTCCATCATTCAGGCGCACGGTGGAACCTTGACCTATCGCGACAATCCGGAGGGCGGCGCGATTTTCGAAGTCAAGTTGCCTTGCCAGGAAACGAGGCCCGGTGAAGAAAGTGAGCCCTCATGAGCGGGACCGTTTATATCATCGACGACGATGAGGCTGTGCGTGACTCGCTGGCCTTGCTGGTACGCTCAGTCGGCCTCGAGTCGCGTACATTCGCGTCCGCTACCGAGTTCCTGAGCGCATTCGATCCGGGTATGGGCGGGTGCCTGGTGGTGGATATCCGCATGCCGGGCATGAGCGGTCTCGATCTCCAGCAAGCGTTGAATGATCGAGGATGCCGCATCCCGCTCCTGTTCATCACTGGTCATGGTGATGTGGCGATGGCAGTTCGGGCCATGCGTGCAGGTGCATTGGATTTCATCGAAAAGCCTTTCCGGGATCAGGATCTGCTCGACCGCATCAATCAGGCGCTTGCACTCAGTGCACAGCAACGCTCGGCACTGGCCGAAGCGGCAGGGATCCGGGCTAGAGTTGCCGCACTCACTCCGCGCGAGCGGGAGATCATGGATCGCATCGTGGCTGGGCAGGCCAACAAGGTGATTGCCGTGGAACTCGGGCTGTCCGAGCGAACAGTTGAAATCCACCGCGCCAAGGTCATGAGCAAAACCCAGTCCCGTTCTCTCGCTGAGCTGGTCACCCTCGCCACCCGCGCGCGCTGAATGGCGCAATGTCTCCGCGGCAGGGGTACTGACCTGCGTGCACCCGAGGTGTGTCTAGGTAATTCCCGAAGTCCCGGTAGGCACAAAACCGGATAGTTACGCCAGAAGCGTCCGCGCACAATCTCCTCCAGACAAGACAAACCGCCAAGCCGGATGAGGTCCTACCCCATCCTGAGCCGTCACCGAGGAGAGCACACATGGACAACGTCGTTTCCTTCAATTCACCCCCCCAGACCTCGTGCGCGAACTGTCGTTGCACCACACCCTGCATGGTGCGGGCGCTGCCTCAGGAATTGCGCGGAGAGGTTGCACGCCACGTGACCGCCAGGGCGCCCATCGCCCGGGGTGAACATCTCTTCCGGCAGGGGGAGCCGATGAATGCGTTTTACATGCTCCGGGCCGGCTCGGTGAAGTCGTACCTGGACAGCGAGGATGGCTGCGAGCAGGTGGCTGCTTTCCATTTTCCCGGGGATATTCTCGCGTTTGATGCCATGGCTGAACGTCGGCACATGAGCTCGGCCATCGCTTTGGAGACCATCGCCTTCTGCACCATTCCTCATGATCGGGTCATGGCCCTCATCACCTCAGCGCCCGGGTTGTGGTCGGCGTTGATGCGGGGTGCCGCCGGGCACATCGTGGACGCAGAACAGCATGCTTTGTTGCTCGGGCAGAAATCAGCGCCAGCCCGTCTGGCCTCGTTTCTTCTGGCGCTTTCCCACCGGTTCGCCGCCCGAGGCTGCTCGGCCACGGAGTTCAACCTTTCGATGTCGCGTCAGGACATTGCCAACTATCTCGCCGTCGCCGTGGAAACCATCAGTCGACTGTTCACGGATTTGCAGCGCAAGGGAGCGCTCACAGTGGACCGTCGTTTCATCCGGATCTGTTCGCTGCAGACACTGGAAGACATGGCCAACGAAGGGCAGGTGGCGCGGGTTTCCCACGCCTGAGTGTCTTCATGCTGGATGTTCTGGGTCTGACAGCAGAGGCGTTGCCGATCACCGTGGTGATCGTCAACGCCGACGCCCATGAGAGGGCGCGATTGGTGGCCTTGGCCACGCGTGCGGGCCACAAGGTGATCGAAGCGGCGACTGGCAGCGAGATCCTGGCCAGCCTCACGCCTTCACCTCGTACCGTGGTGGTCGTGGATCGAAACGCAGGAGACATGACGGCAAGCCAGATGTTGCTGCAGCTTCGTCTCAAGGGCATGGAAATTCCGACCGTCGTCACGGTACCCCCGCTCGCCATCCTGGAAGCGGTCGACGCCATCCGCACGGGCGCGCGGGATGTCCTCGAGTATCCGCTGGGAGAACAGCGGTTTCTGCAATCGATTGCCGAAGCGTTGAAATCATAGCGACCGGACGCCTCACGATTGGCGCGGGAAAGAGGCCGCCCCGCAGTTCGGCACGATCATGAGTCCTCGATGAACAGCTCGTCCGTGATGCGCCAGCCGTCACCGCTGACATGCACTTGCCATTGTCCCTTGTGCAGGGCTGGTAACCGGGCTTCGTAGCGCTGAGGTGCTGACAGGGTCGCAATGACTTCCGGATCGATGCTTTCGCGAGTGGCGTAGATCAGCCCTGCCCCGGGGTTGGAGAGATCGAGATCCCCGGGTTCTCCGGGTCATATCGCTTTTTCACCAGCACGTGCTGCCGGAGCGCCCAAGATGATGGCCTGTTGCCGCATGACGGTGGTGCCCTGGCAATGACCGTTACTCAATAAAACGATCATAAAGGCGAGAGGGATCAAGGGGGCATCGGTTGTGCAAGAATAGCCCTGTGCGCGATCCATGGCCGCGGAGTGACCCGGGCCATCTGTAGCCCCCAAACCCACATGCCCCTGCCAGGAATCACAGATGAACTCACCGACCGGACACCGTCCTCCCGCAGCCACCCCTGATCTCGACGTCGCCGTCATCGGCGCAGGTTTTGGCGGCATGTACATGCTGCATAAGCTGCGCGATGAGCTGGGCATGAATGTCAGGGTCTTCGACAAAGCGTCTGATGTCGGCGGAACCTGGTACTGGAATCGTTATCCGGGCGCGCTCTCGGATACCGAAACCTTTGTCTACTGCTATTCCTTCAACAAGGAACTTTTGCAGGAGTGGGATTTCAATACCCGGTACGTCTCTCAGCCCCAGATTCTTGCGTACCTCGAATGGGTGGCCGATCGTCTGGATCTGCGCCGAAGCATCCAGTTCAATACGTTCATTCCCAAAGCGCGCTTCAATGAGGTCAATGGCCTGTGGGAGCTCACGACCGATCAGGGCAAGACATTCACGGCACGCTTCATGGTCACGGCGCTGGGCCTGCTGTCCGCCACCAACTTGCCGAACATCAAGGGACGGGAGCGCTTTGCCGGGGAGCAATACCACACCGGGCACTGGCCGAAGGATGTTTCATTCGAAGGTAAGCGGGTGGGTGTGATCGGCACGGGCTCAACCGGCATCCAAGTGATTACCTCCATTGCACCGAAGGTGAAGCACCTAACCGTTTTTCAGCGCTCGCCGCAGTACAGCGTGCCGGTAGGCAACAGGCCGGTCACTGCCGAGGAAGTGGCGGCAATCAAGCGCAACTACGATGAGATCTGGGCTGGCGTACGCAATTCAATGGTGGCGTTTGCCTTCACCGAGAGCAAGGTGCCCGCCATGAGTGTCTCCGAGGAAGAACGACGCGCTGTCTTCGAGAAGGCCTGGCAGACGGGCGGCGGCTTCCGGTTCATGTTTGAAACCTTCAACGACATCGCGACAAATCCCGAGGCAAACGAGGCTGCGGGCGCGTTTGTGCGCGCCAAGATTGCCGAAATCGTCAAGGATCCGGAAACCGCGCGCAAACTCACGCCGCACGATCTCTACGCCAAGCGTCCGCTCTGCGACAGCGGCTACTACGCCACTTTCAACCGCGACAACGTCTCGCTGGTGGATGTGAAGGCCAACCCCATTCGCGAAATGACACCCACCGGGGTGGTGACCGAGGATGGTGAGGAGTACCCACTCGACATGCTCATCTTTGCAACAGGCTTCGATGCGGTGGATGGCAACTATCTGCGCATGGATCTGCGTGGGCGCGGCCAGCTGTCGATTGCGGACCACTGGAAGCAGGGACCGACGAGTTATCTGGGTGTCACCACGACAGGCTTTCCCAACATGTTCATGATCCTCGGCCCGAATGGGCCGTTTACCAACCTACCGCCAAGCATCGAGACGCAAGTTGAGTGGATCTCGGATCTGATCCGGGACGTCCGCAGCCAGGGACTGGGAATCGCCGAGGCCACAGCAGAGGCTGAGCGGGTCTGGTGCGAAACCTGCAAAACTATCGCAAATGCTACCTTGTTCCCCAAGGCTGAGTCCTGGATTTTCGGTGCCAACATTCCGGGCAAGCCGAATACGGTGCAGTTCTATCTGGGAGGGCTCGGAGAATACCGCAAGGTACTTGCCGCTGAATCGGCAGACGGTTATCGGGGCTTCAGTCTCGGCACCTCCCAGGCCGAAAAAGTCGACTGAGTCAGCGAGGGCTCCAGGCCGGGGATCAGAACGGCTTCTGGTTCCTGGTCTTGAGCTGCTGGATGACGCCATCGATGCCGATGCGCCCGATGTCCTGATTGAACCCGGCCCGGTAACTGACCACCAGACTCACGCCATCGAGCGTCACGTCGTATGCTTTCCAGCCACTGGATTCCAGATGCATCTCATAGTCGATAAGGAAGGGCGGGCCGTCGGCGGATCTCGACACTACAGTGCGAATCCGTGAAACCTTGTCAGAGAGACGCCGCTCGGGCTTGATATCGACTGTCGCATTCCGATGGTCGTTCACAGTCTTGGCATAGGTGCGCAAGAGCATGGTCCGGAACTCATGCACGAAGCTGCCTTTCTGGGCGTCCGTCATGGCTTTCCAGTGCCGGCCGAGGGCCCGCTGCGACATGGCGACGAAGTTCAAATGTGGCAGCACCAGTTCTTCCGCGGTTGCCAGCAGATTTGCCGGGTTGGCCGCATTGATTGCCGCATCCTGTTTGAGCCGTGCAAAGAAGGCGTCCGAGGTGACGTGTACCAGTGCCTCGGCACCGGTCTCTGGGTCTGCCTGTACCTCGATGGCGGGAATCAGCAGTAATAGGCCAAGCAGGGCTGCGAGGGAATTCGAGCGGAGTAAGCGCAATGGAGAATGCATGAGACCTCAGGAGTTTTCGTCTTTGGCGGTTTTTGAGTAAAGAAATTCCTGCAGCATCCTCTCCATGATGATTGCCGATTGGGTGATTTCCAGTTCGCTGCCCTCTGCCAGTACTTCTTCATCCCCACCCGGGTCGAGGTTTACGTACTGCTCTCCAAGCAGACCGGCTGTGTAGATGCTGGCGGCGGTATCTACCGGGATCTCGCGAAAACGCGGATCAATCTTCATCTCCACCACCGCCCGGTAGCTGTCACTGTCGTAGTCGATGCGAGTCACGCGCCCGACCAGCACTCCCCCCATTTTCACAGCAGAACGCTCCTGAAGGCCCCCGATATTGTCGAAGCGAGCGAGGATGCGATAGCCGTCGGTGGTGCCGAATGACGTCAGATTGGCAACCTTGAGCGCCAGCATCAGCAGAGCAGCAAGGCCCAGGCTCACAAAGAAGCCGACGCTGATCTCCATGGTGCGGGTGATTTTCATGAGGCCTCCCTCGAAAACATAATGATTGTTGGCTCAGGTCTCAATCGAACATCAGACCGGTCAGCACAAAGTCCAGCGAAAGCACCGCGAGTGATGAGTTGACCACCGTCCGCGTGGTGGCCTGGCTCACGCCTTCGGAGGTCGGGATGGCATCAAAACCTTCGAATAGCGCGATCCACGTGACCACCGCACCGAACACGATGCTCTTGACCACCACGCCATTCCCGATATCGGTGCCGAGCGCCATGTGCAGTTGCATCTGCGACCAGAAGGCGCCCTCGTCCACGCCGAGCAGACCTACCCCGCAGAAATAACCCCCCAGCACCCCGATGGCGGTGAAAATCATGGCCAGCAACGGCATGGAAATGAGACCCGCGACGTACCGCGGAACGATCAGTCGGCGCAGCGGGTCCACGCCCATCATTTCCAGCGCAGGAATCTGTTCGGTCGCTTTCATCAGTCCAATCTCTGCGGTGAGCGCCGAGCCGGCACGTCCTGCGAAGAGCAGCGCCGTGAGCACCGGACCGAGCTCCCTACAGAGTGACTTCGCGACCACCACTCCCAGGGATTCCTCGGTGCCGAACGTGACCAGGGTGTTGTAGCCCTGCAATCCGAGCACCATGCCGACGAAGGCGCCGGACACCCCGATGATCACGAGAGACTGCACACCTACCGCCCAGACCTGGGCCAGGGTGAGCGAGGGGCGGGTGAGGAGAAATCCGAGGCGTGCGCAAACCTGTACCAGGAAAAGTGTGCCTCGGCCCAGTCGCTCGAAGAAGGCAAGACTGCGCCGGCCGACCCACGCAAAGAATTCGATCACGACGACACCCCGTCGACCAGATCGGTCAGGTAGTCGACGCCAGGAAAATGAAAAGGCATCGGACCGTCCGGAAGTCCCCTCATGAACTGGGCCACCGCCGGGGTGCTGGAACTCTTCATGGCTGCGGGCGGGCCAGACTCCACCACCTTGCCTTCCGCGATGAGATACATCTGGTCTGCAATGCTGGCCGTCTCGGTGACATCGTGTGACACGATCACACTGGTAAGATTGAGGGCCTCGTTCAGCTTCTTGATCAACCGCACCAGAATACCCATTGAGATCGGGTCCTGTCCGGCAAAGGGCTCGTCATACAGCACCATCAGCGGGTCCAGTGCGATGGCGCGTGCCAGCGCCACACGCCGTGCCATGCCCCCGGAAAGCTCTCGCGGATACAGATTGCGTGCATTGCGCAACCCGACCACTTCCAGCTTCATCAGGACGATGGTCCGAATCATCGATTCGGGCAGATTAGTATGCTCGCGCAGCGGAAACGCGACATTCTCAAAGACGTCGAGATCGGTCAGCAGGGCACCGCTCTGGAACAACATCCCGATGCGTCGTCGCATGGCGAACAGTTCTGCGGTGTTCAAGGCCTGCACATCGTGCCCGAAGACGTTGACCTTGCCTGACGCGGGCGCGAGCTGGCCACCAATCAGTCGTAGAAGTGTGGTTTTGCCGCCACCGCTGGGGCCGAGGATGGCCGTGATCCGGCCGCGCGGAATCTCGATATTCACGCCATCGAAAATCACGCGTGCCCCTCGCGCGAAGGAGACATCCTCGAGCGTCACGAGTGGATCGTGGGCTGACAGGGTGTGTGGCTGCGCTGGCATGATGGATGGGGCTTGGGGCACGGACAAGCATACCGCATTTCACCTGTGTCCCGGCCGGGGTTGATTGATATCCATGAGCATGCGCACGATAGCCGAGCGCAGCCCCTGCGCTCATCTGGAGAACCGCATGGAAGCCCTACCCCCGGAAAGCCTCCGCCATCGTTGCGATCCGGCGGGATTTGCCTTTGCCAGCACGGCCGAACTGCCGGATCCCGCGGCCCATCCCGGGCAGGCGCGTGCCCTGGAAGCCCTGCAGATGGGCATGCGCATGCGCGGCAACGGCTACAACGTTTTCGCCTGTGGCCCTACAGGGACCGGTCGCCGGCGCCTCATCCAGGCGGAACTGCGGCAGGAAGCCACCACGCGTCCCATCCCGGGAGACTGGTGTTATGTCCACAACTTTGCGTTGCACTCGCAGCCCGTCGCCCTGCGGCTCCCGGCGGGTACGGGACAGCGATTGCGCGAGGACATGCGGGCTCTTGTGCAGGACGTGCAGACCGCCCTTCCCGCAGCCTTCGGACGCGAGGAAAACCGCAATCGTCAGGAAGAAATCGAGGAGGAATTCCAGGAACGCCAGCACCAGGTGCTGAGCGAGTTCACCGCACGGGCTCTTGAAAGCGGCATCCTGGTTCTTGAAACCCAGTCCGGCTTTACCTTTGCGCCCAAGGACGAGCATGGGGAGGCGATGCAGCCGGCGCTTTTCCAGCAACTGCCGGAGGCAGAGCAGGAAAGCATCAAGGCCAGGATTATTGCCCTGCAGGAAGAACTCCAGCGCACGCTGCGTCAGTTTCCAATCTGGTTCACGGAGATGCGGGAGCGTCTGCGCGCGCTGAATCGCGAGATTGCCGACTTCGTGGTGCGCCATCTGGTGGATGAGATCCTCGGCCGCTACGAGGACCTTGCCGACGTGCAGGCTTACCTCGGTCAGGTTGCCACCGATATCGTGGATAACGCACCGGTGTTCATGCCGCTGCCACCGCAAGGAATGCCACCCGGGCTGCTGCCGGAGGGTTTTGACAAGGCGGAGTTCCTTCATCGTTATGCGGTCAACCTGCTGGTGGACAACCAGTCCTGTACCGGCGCTCCGGTGGAAATGCTGGACCTCCCCAGTCTTGGAAACCTTCTGGGACGCATCGAGCATCGTGCCCAGATGGGCACATTCATGACCGACTTCACGCTCATCAAACCGGGCGCGCTGCATCGGGCCAACGGCGGCTTCCTGATCGTGGATGCACGACAGATCCTCATGCAGCCCTTTGCATGGGAAGCCTTCAAGCGCGCACTGCACGGGCGTGAAATCAAGCTGGATGCGTCGGAACTCCAGTTCAGCCTCCTCACCACCGTCTCCATCGAGCCGATGCCGATTCCGCTCGATCTGAAAGTCGTGTTGGTGGGAGAGCGTTGGCTGCTCTATGCCCTGGAACGTGCCGACCCGGAATTCCGCGATCTGTTCAAGGTGATCGCGGATTTCGATGATGTCGTCCCGCGCACGCGGGAGAGCGAGCAGGAATATGCCAGCACCTTCGCCCATCTGGCGCGGTCCGCCGGAACCCGCGCACTGAGTCCCGCTGCGGTAGCGGCGCTGATCGAGCACTGCTCGCGGCTTGCGGAGGACGCGCAGCGATTGACCACACATGTTCACAGCATGGAAGAACTCATTCGTGAGGCAGATTACTGGGCCAACAACGCCAGGCACGACAGAATCGAGCGCGAGGACATTCAGCAGGCGGTACAAAAGCAGCAGCAACGCGTTGATCGCATCCGTGAGCAGATGCATGAGAGCATCTCGCGTGGCATTCGCCTGATCGCAACCGATGGCGCAGTCGTCGGGCAGATCAATGGTCTGTCTGTCATTGCCACCGACAGCATCGCCTTTGGTCTGCCCACGCGGATTACTGCCATCACCCGTTTCGGAGATGGGCGGGTGATCGACATCGAACGTGAGACCGAGCTGGGCGGGCCGACCCATACCAAGGGGGTGCTCATCCTCAGCAATTTTCTGGCAAGACGTTACGCCTCGGACATCCCTTTGTCGTTGGCGGCAAGCATCACTTTCGAGCAGTCCTACGGCATGGTGGATGGCGACAGTGCCTCTCTCGCGGAACTCTGTGCCTTGTTGTCTTCGCTGGCGGACGTTTCCATCCTGCAACGCTATGCGGTCACCGGCTCCATCAATCAACAGGGCGAAGTACAAGCCATTGGTGGCGTGAACGAGAAAATAGAGGGCTTCTTCGACATCTGCCGGGCGCGCGGATTTGCGCCCGGTCAGGGCGTCATCATCCCCGCGACGAACAAGGAGCATCTCATGCTGCGTGAGGATGTGGTGGAGGCTGCGGCCAGTGGCGAGTTCAGCATCCATGCTGTCAGCACGGTCGATGAGGCGATTGCACTGCTCACTGGGCGGGAGCCCGGTGTGCGCGGGCAGGACGGGCGGTTCTCCGTGGGCTCCCTCAATCGGGCGGTTGCCTACAAGCTCGCCCAGTACTCGCGGATCAGGCAGGGGCGGAGCCTGCAGGCTCCGGGGAAGAGCGGTGAGTGAGCCTGCCGCAGCCGGGTCCGCTGGCAAGCGCCGGGTGGTCCTGGCTCTCGAAGAGGCAGGCGCGCCTGATTTTCTTTTTGAACTGGCGGCACTCCTCGCGCGCGGACAGAGCAGCGCGCTGATCGCCCAGGTGCGGGAAAACCTCGACCTGGGTGTCGCTGCCGCCTTGCCATTCGTTCAGCAGATTGACCGCCGCTCCGCAGCGAGCCGTGCGTGGACACCCGCCCATGTCTCGCAGACCCGCGCACGGACCGAACGCCAATGGCAGCAGCGACTGGCTGCCCTCGGGCGCGCCAACCTTCTGCAGGCCCAGTTCGAGTGGGTGCGCGGATCGCGCAGAGATTTTCTGATCGGCGGGCTGGCATCGCAGGACGTATTGGTCTTTGGGAGCTGGCGTGATGACGGGCAAGCCGGGGAGCCCAGAATTGCTGCGGTGTGTCTGGCCCATCACGTAAATCAATCGGTCATCACGGCGGCGCAATCGATGAGCGAGGCCATGGGGGGCGTCATGCAGGTCTTGCAGGCCGGGCGTCGCGACAGCTTTGAAGGACCGCCACTCGCGGCGCGCTCGATGCGGGTGGAGGAGAGTCTTGAAGCGATCATTGCCACTGCTGCCGCAGTCAGGGCCCGGATACTGGTGCTGCCGCGCACACTGTGCGGTCCCGATGCCTCGGGTGCCGTGGACGCCTTTCTGGCGAGACCCGGACGCTGCATCGTGGTGATGCCGTGAGATTTGTCGCAGAGCTCGAGCTCAAGATCCGTTGATGCCGGTCAAGATGAAGGGATTCTGCCCTCGGTAGAGTGCCTCAACTGCTCCGGCCCAAAGGCGTCCGCGCCAGAAAGGTGATTCCATGTACAAGCATGTTCTGGTCCCTACCGATGGGTCCAAGCTTTCTCTCAAGGCCGTGAAGACCGGTGCAAAGCTGGCGGGTGCACTGGGTGCCAAGCTGACACTGGTTCATGTGGTCGCACCCTACATGCCCCCACTCTATGGTGATCCCATCGGCTATGCGCCGATGGTTCTCGACCCCAAGGAGTACAAGGTCAATGTCGAGCGCAATGCCAAGCGGGTGCTTGCCGAGGGTGCACGTGCAGTCGCGGCATTGGGCATGACGTGCTCCGAGGTCATTGCGACCGACGAACATCCCTGGGAAGCCGTGCTCAAGACAGCGCGCGGCAAGAAGTGTGATGTGATCGTGATGGCTTCCCATGGACGTCGCGGCTTGGCTGGCGTGCTGCTGGGCAGCGAAACCACCAAACTTCTGACGCACTCCACCATTCCCGTCCTTGTCTGCCGCTGAGGAACTGCTCATGCCTGCTTCCCGCCTCTCCCATGACGATGTCACAGCGCTTTCCAGGGCCATATACGCCCGCATCGAGGTGATGAAGTCCGATCTCCGCCAAGGCTTGCATCGCACTCAGGATCCCGCCGCGATGGGCCTTGCGAACCATCTGGAGGAAACGGATGACGCGGCGGTAGCGGATCTGCTGCTGGCGACCGAGATTGCCGAGATCCAGCGTGACGCCGCAGAGCTGAAAATGCTGCAGACCGCACGCAAGCGCCTGCAGGACGGCAGCTACGGTGACTGTACCGATTGCGGGACCGCGATTCCTTTCGCGCGTTTGCAGGCCCAGCCAGCAGCCTCACGTTGTGTGCCGTGCCAGGAGGCGGCAGAAAAACTGGCTGTGGGCGGGGGCGCGACGCCTCCTCGCAGTCTCTGAGAGACCTCTGCGCGGCCCGGGACGGCCTCCAGATTCGTGACTCACAAGAACCGTGCTGTGAACCCCCACGAACTTCTGGTCTTCGATTTCGAGCATGGTGCGCCTGCCTACAGCGCGATGGACGTCTGCACCTTGTGCGAAACCAACCCTGACCAAGTGCAGCGCTTTGTCGAGTGTGGTCTTCTGAATCCGGAGGGCAAGGAGCTGGAAAGTTGGGTATTCCCGCCCCGGGCCATCGTGGTCGTCCGGCGAGCGGTGCAGCTTCAGCGCGATCTGGCGCTCGACATGCCCGGGTTGTTGCTGACCATGGAACTACTGGAGGAAGTCAGCGCGCTGCGCCGGCAGGTCGAACGTCTGCGGGCGCAGCTGGCCTGCTTCACGTCGGAGATTTGAGCACCACCGTCATCGCAGACCGGCACCGGTGCTCTCTCAAGGACTGCGCGCTCACGGCAGGCGCTGCGGACGTCCCGGTGGTAACACATCGTCCTTGCGCGCCATCAGATAGGCGTAAATCGCTTCTTTATCCTTCTGCACGGCGGTGTTTTCGCAAAATTCGGCATCGCCCCCCTCTGGCCGTAGAGGCTGCCGCCTGCGAAGCGGTGTCCGCCGGCGGGTCCGCGTCTCCGGAACATCCGGCCAGCGCAAGCAGCAACAGCGCAGCCGATGCCGATCAGTCCAGCAGCACCACCAGCTTGCCTTGGGCACGGCGCGCTGACAGCTCGGCGATGGCCTTGCCTGCTTCTGCCAGCCCAAAGCGTGCGGAGACATGCGGTTTTATCTTCCCCGCCGTATAAAGCTGCAACAACTCCGCGTTGTTGCGAGCATTCTCTTCAGGTGACTTCTCGGTGTAGGCACCCCAAAACACACCCACGATCTGGCAGCCTTTCAGCAAGGCCAGGTTCAGGGGAATCTTCGGAATGCCGGCCGGGAAACCGACCACGAGGAAACGCCCTTCCCAGGCGATGGCACGCAAGGCTGCCTCTGCGTAATCGCCTCCTACGGCGTCATAGATCACGTCTGCGCCACGTTTGCCGCAGACCTGCTTGAACTGTTCGGCGAGCGCCTTGGCACTTTCCTTGTCGAACGGACCCCGTGGGTACACGATGCCATCCGCCGCGCCGTGGGCTTTCGCCAACGCGAGTTTCTCCTCGCTGGACACCGCAGCAATCACACGCGCGCCTGCCGCGGCACCCAATTCCACGGCCGCGAGCCCGACGCCGCCTGCTGCACCCAAAACCAGCAGTGTGTCACCCGCTTTCAGGCCCGCCCGTTGTTTCAAGGCATGCCATGAGGTCCCGTAGGTGAAAATGAAAGCCGCAGCCTCGTCGAAGGGCATGCTTGCGGGCATAGCCAGGCATTTGCTGGCGCTTGCCACCACCTGCTCCGCCATCCCACCGTGTCCAACCAGCGCGATCACCCGATCCCCGGGCTTGAAACCATCCACGCCCGCGCCGATGGCCTGCACCTCGCCCGCAACCTCTCCACCCGGGGCGAACGGGCGTTCCGGCCTGAACTGATATTTGTCTTCCAGCATCAGCGCATCGGGATAATTCACGCCGCAGGCGCGCACGCGGATCAGAACCTCGCCCGCGCCCGCTTGCGGCGCCGGCAACTCCCGCAGGACCAATGTCTCGGGTCCACCTATACGTTCACTCACGATGGCCTTCATGCGCGCTCCTTCAGATTGTGCTGTGCGCGGCATTATGCGCGAGCCCGCAGCCAAATGAATGAGCCAGATTGTCCGTACGGAGACTGCTTGTGTAATCTCGAACCAGCGGCAACGCGCAGCGACATTCAAAACACCAAGAGGGGGGCACATGATTTTTCCGGAATACTCGCGCTACGACGGATTGGGCCTGGCAGAGCTCGTGCGGCGACGGGAAGTCTCACCTGTCGATCTGGTCGACAGCGCCATCGACGCCATTGAACGCCTCAACCCGGAGGTCAACTGCGTGGTGCAGCAGCTGCGCGATTCCGCCTTGAAGGAAATCAAGACCGGACTGCCCCTGGGCCCTTTCCGTGGCGTGCCCTTCCTGGTCAAGGAATTCGGCATGCACTTCAAAGGCATGGTGACTTCCGCCGGCTCCCGCCTGGCTGCCGGGGTGCGCTTTGACGCCGACACGGAGCTCATGCGGCGCTGCCGGGCGGCCGGCCTCGTGACCGTGGGGACCACCACCACACCCGAGATGGCGTTCAATGCGAACAGCGAAGCATTGGTCTACGGACCCACGCGCAATCCATGGAACCTCGAATATTCTGCGGGCGGCTCCTCAGGCGGAGCCGGTGCAGCCGTCGCCTCCGGCATGGTGCCCATTGCCCATGCCAATGATGGTGGCGGGTCGATCCGCATCCCCGGGGCCGTCAATGGCCTGGTCGGGATGAAGCCGACGCGCGGGCGCACACCCACGGGACCGGATGCCGGGATCTTCCTGTGGGGATTGGCAATCGAATTTGCGGAAACCCGCAGCGTGCGCGATTCCGCTGCGCTGCTCGATGCATTGGCCGGCCCGGATGATGGTTATTTCTACGCGGCCGAACCTCCCAGGAGCAGTTTCCTTGCCGCGGCCCTGCGCGCACCGGGGCGGTTGCGCATCGGTGTGGTCGATCGACTGCCCGGTGGCCGCGCCACTGCCAAGGAACAGAAGGACCGCCTCGCTGACACTGTGCGCCTGCTTGAGAGTCTCGGTCACGTCTGCGAGCCCGTGCGCATCCAGTACGACGCCGAGATATTCAACGAATCGAGCATGCGCATCTGGGCCACCACGCTCGGCTACTTCATGGAAGTTTTCGCCCAGATGACCGGGCGCAAGATCGGTCCAAAGACGGTGGAAGCGGTGACTCTGGAGGTCTACAAGTATGCGAAAACCGTGACCGGCATCGAGATGGAGCAAGCCATGGCGTGGCA
>JAURMM010000164.1 GCA_030830685.1 Gammaproteobacteria bacterium
GAAGTGATCCTTTCCGGATCGCTGGTGCCCTTGATTCCCATCGCGCCAGGCGATCATATGGAAGTTGCAGTGGGTGGCCTCGGTCGCCTCGCAGTTGAATTCACCTGACACCGTACGCTGGCCGCGGAGAACCACCATGCTGACCGAACGCACCCTGGCCGACGCGGAAGTTGCTGCGCTTGGCGAATGTCTTGATGAGGCAGCCATGGCCTGCCAGCCCGTTGAAATGTTTACCGAGCGTCATCCGGGCATGCAGCTGGGTGATGCCTACGCCATCCAGGCATGCCTGCGCCAGCGCATGGAATCCCGTGGCACCCGCGTCACAGGTCTCAAGATGGGGCTGACCTCGCGCGCCAAGATGCAGCAAGTGGGCGTGGCAGAGTCCATCCATGGCTTCATCACCGACCGGGCGGCTTACGGCGACGGCGCCACGATTCCAGTCAACCGCTTCATTCATCCACGCATCGAGGCCGAGATCGCCGTGGTGATGGCAAGAAGTCTCGGCGGCGCCAACTGTACCGCGCTGGAAGCAGGGGAGGCCGTCGACTTTGTGCTGCCCGCCATCGAAATCATTGACTCCCGTTATGCAGATTTCAGGTTCGACCTGTTGAGCGTGGTTTCGGACAACACCTCGGCCGCGGGCTACGTGCTGGGCGGACACAGCCGCAGTCTGGGTAGCATCGACGTGGTGACGGAAGGCGTGGTCCTCACCTGCAATGGCGAGGTGAAGGAAACGGGCGCCGGCGCCGCGGTGCTCGGCAATCCCTTGGAAGCCGTCGCACTGCTGGCCCGGCAGCGAGCGGCGCTGGGTGAGGATATCCCGGCAGGGTCTCTCGTCCTGACGGGAGGCATTACAGCGGCCCTGCCAGTCAAGGCGGGCGATGTCGTCACCGTGCACTACCAGACGCTGGGCACCATACGCCTGCGCTTCTCGTGACGGGCCCATACCCCCCGTCGATGACCGGGGGGTACCCGCGCGGCGCGTTCGCCGCCACCACGCTGCAGCGCGCCCTGACCGTGCCATGAAGCCGCGAAGTCTTTAGAATCCATCCCCACAAGTTCCACCTACCGGATTGCCGTCATGAGTGAACGCAAGTACCTGCACATTGATCTTTCCACCCACAGCACTCGCGAGGAGACCCTGAGTGGGGCTCAGATCGCCAAGGCCGGACGCTATTTCATCGCCAAGACGCTGGTTGAAATGGGCGTTGCCGGTTGTGATCCGCTGTCGCCGGAGAACCCGCTGATTTTCTCGGCAGGCCCGTTCGCAGGCACCAACTGGTCCAATGCCAACCGCACCAGCGTCGGCTGCAAGAGCCCGCTGACCGGAGGCATCAAGGAGGCCAATGCCGGCGGCTCCTTCGGACTCGCCATGGGGCATCTGCACATTGCGGGTTTCACGCTGCTGAATGCCTCGCCGGAGTGGGTCGTCATCCATCTGCGCAAGGATGGCACAATTGCCTTCGAAGCCGCCGAACCTTACATGGGCAAGGCCAATTTCGACTGCGCAAGACTGCTGCACGAGAAGTACGGCAAGAAGGTCAGTCTCGCGATTTGCAGCCCGGTCGGTGAGTACCACGGCCTGCTGGCGGGCATCGCTTTCAGCGATACTGATGCGCGTCCCTCACGCCTGGCGGCACGTGGCGGAGTGGGCGCGGTCATGGGCGTGAAGAAGGTCAAGGCCATCGTGGTCGATCTGGACAAGATGCCGAGCTTCAATGACCGCAAGAAAGTGCTCCAGGGTGTGAAGCAGTACGGCCAGCTCATCAAGTCTGATGAGGCCATCAACATGTATCGGGATTACGGTACGGCTGCCATGGCCGACTACACGAATCTCATCGGTGGCCTGCCCGTGAATAATTTCACTTCCGGGCGCAGCGTGGACACCAGCAAGGAAGTCATGAAGATGGGAGGAGATTTCATCCGGGCGCAGAATCTCGCCCGCGGTGGTGAGACCTCCCACGCATGCATGCCGGGTTGCATGATCGAATGCAGCAACGTGTATGTGGACAAGGACGGCAAGGAAATCGTCTCCCCCGTGGAATACGAGACCCTCGGGTTGATGGGCACCAACTGTGGCCTCACGGATCCCGATGATCTGGCGCTCTTGAACTTCCATGCCAACGATCTCGGCATCGACACCATCGAGACCGGTGCCATGATGGGCGTGCTGCTGGACGCCGGGCTTGCACCTTTCGGCGACATGAAATTCCTGCTTTCGGTGATGGATGAAATCCGTCACGGCACCGAGAAAGGCAGGTTGTGGGCGCAAGGGACAGCCCGCGTGGGCGAACACTACAAGGTTCATCGTACCCCGGTGGTCAAGAAGCAAGGCATCAGTGCCTACGATCCACGGGTGATTGAGGTCACCGGTATCACCATGATGGTCACGGCCCAGGGTGCGGACCACACCGCCGGCAATGCGCCAAAATATGACTGCGAGGGCAAAAGTCTGGATGAACTCGTCGGTGTGAGCATGGATACCCAGGTGATGTGTGCGGCGACGGACTCCCTCGGTCTTTGTCTTTTCGGGCGCTCAGTCACCAATGTGCAGCTTGAGATGGTGGTTGATGCCATCAATGGCGCACTGGGTACCAGCTTCGATGCAGAATTCTTCAAGTCGCTGGGACGCGAGACCCTGCGCCTGGAAGACCAGTTCAACCGTGCAGCCGGATTCTCGGTGGAGGATGATGAGTTACCCGGCTTCTTCTACGAGGAGGCGCTCTACCCCACCAATCGCACGGCGCGCTTCCACGCCGCCGAGGTAAACGCTGCCGTCAAAGCCTGGTGGGAACGCCAGGCCGCCTGAGGATACGGACCCCTTTCCGGAACCCCGCCATTCGGTATCATGCCGGCAGGAGCCACAGAGCTCTGCCGGCAAGAGCCTCGGGGGACAATTCATGCATTC
>JAURMM010000165.1 GCA_030830685.1 Gammaproteobacteria bacterium
GCATTCGAGTAGAGGTTTCAGTTTGCCGTCTATTACTTCTCGCGCCCGGAAGATCCGCGAGCGGACCGTACCCACCGGGCAATCCATGGCTTGGGCGATTTCTTCATAACTCAGCCCATCCATCTCCCGCAACAGGATTGCCGTCCGAAGGTCTTCCGGCAGCCCCTCGATGGTCTTGAAGATGATCACTTTCATCTGCTCGACCTGCAGGTGCTTCTCCGGCGTTTCCATCTCCTTTTGGAGGTCCTCGACGGAGATTTCTTCGCCTTCGGCATCGTGCAATTCGACCTCCCGAGGCCGACGCGAAGCTGCGGCCAGGTAGTTCTTTGCGGTATTGATCGCGATTCGATAGAGCCACGTGTAGAACGCACTTTCCCCCCGGAATCCGGGGAGTGCCCTGTAGGCCTTGATGAAAGCGTCTTGCGCAACATCCATCGCTTCATCCCGATCCCGCACGAAGCGCGACACGAGTTTGATGATCCGGTGCTGGTAGCGGGTAACGAGAAGGTCAAAGGCCTTCTTGTCTCCCTGCTGAACCCGCGCCACCAGTGCGAGATCGGTGTCCCCCATCAAGGATGAGTCCCTGTATCATGGAGGCACACCGTGAGCGCACCTCGGGGATAGACCGTCACCATGCTGGATAAGTTCGGATGGAGATGCTTGGAAGGTCCCGGAGTATATCAAGCGAGAGACGATGCCACAGCAACGAGACTTTGACGTCCTCATCATCGGCAGCGGTGCCGCGGGCCTGACCCTCGCCCTGCACCTCGGCAAGCGTCTGAGGGTGTGCGTGATCGCGAAGGAAGAAATAACGGAGGGCGCAACTCTTTACGCCCAAGGTGGCGTGTCCGCGGTGATGGATGCTGATGACTCGGTCGAGTCGCATGTGGAGGACACCTTGCGTGCAGGTGCAGGGCTCTGCCACCGGGACGTGGTGGAGTCCATCGTCCGCCACGGTCGCGAGCAGATTACCTGGCTGATTGGCAAAGGGGTGCCCTTCACCACCGTGGACACCGCCGATGGTGGCCAAACCGTCCACCTTACCCGGGAAGGCGGACACAGCCGTCGCCGCGTGGTGCATGCGGCAGACGCCACGGGGCGCGCCATCTCGACTACCCTTCTCGATCAGGTGCGCGCGCAGGGTGGCATCACGCTCTTCGAGCACCATATCGCCATCGATCTCATCACCACCGGCAAGCTGGGGGGCACGCCAGACCGCTGTGTGGGCGCTTATGTGCTCGACAAGGGTGCCGGGCAGGTCCTGACGCTGCGAGCGCCCTGGTGCGTGCTTGCCACAGGAGGGGCCGGCAAGGTCTACCTCTACACCAGCAACCCGGATGTCGCGACGGGCGACGGGATCGCCATGGCTTGGCGGGCGGGCTGCGCCGTTGCCAACATGGAATTCGTGCAGTTCCATCCGACCTGTCTCTACCATCCGCAGGCCAAGACTTTCCTGCTGACAGAAGCCCTGCGGGGCGAAGGTGGTCATCTCTGTCTGCCCAGTGGCGAGCGCTTCATGCAGCGTTTCGATGAGAGACTGGAGCTCGCCCCACGCGATATCGTCGCGCGCGCCATCGATTACGAAATGAAGCGCTTGGGGTCTGATTTCGTTTATCTGGACATCAGCCACAGGCCCGCTGACTTCATCCGCAGCCACTTCCCGACGGTGCACCAGAAGTGTCTGGAGTACGGGATCGACATCACCCGTCAGCCGATACCCGTCGTGCCGGCGGCACATTACCTGTGCGGCGGCGTGGTGACCGATGTGGCGGGCCGCACTTCCCTGCCGGGTCTGTACGCCATCGGCGAGGTGGCCTGCACCGGCCTGCATGGCGCCAACCGGATGGCCAGCAATTCCCTGCTGGAATGTCTGGTCACCGCCTCGGCTGCGGCTGAAGCCATTCTCGCGGAACAGGCTCTCGTGCCGGCATTGCCTGTGATCCCCTCCTGGGATGAAAGCCAGGTCACGGACGCTGACGAAGAGGTCGTGGTCGCTCACAACTGGGACGAACTGCGTCGATTCATGTGGGACTACGTGGGGATCGTGCGTACCACCAAACGGCTCGAACGTGCCCTTCGGCGCGTTCATTTGCTGCGCGGGGAAATCGGCGAGTTCTATGCCAATTTTCGTGTGACTTCTGATCTCATCGAATTGCGTAACCTGGTGCAGGTTGCCGAGCTCATCATCCGCTCGGCGATGAAGCGCAAGGAGAGCCGCGGACTGCACTACACACTAGACTATCTCGAACGTGACGATGTGAACTACGCGCGCGACACAATCCTACGCGCCGGCGATTTCAGCTGACCTTCAGCGAGGACTTCCCATGACCCCGACTCCGCTGCGGCTCGACGCAGAACTTTCCGCCGATGTCTTGCAAGATCACGTCATTCTGGTGACTGGTGCCAGCCGGGGTCTAGGCCGGGCCATCGCGCTGGACTGCGCCAGACATGGCGCACACACGCTGCTCGCGGGTCGGGATGTGCGCCGGCTCGAAGCCCTGGCGGATGAGATCGAAACGCTCGGCGCACCCGAGCCCGTCATCGTGCCGATCAATCTTGAAGGTGCAAGCCTCGATGACTACGCGACGTTCGCAAGTCTCGTCGCCGAACGCTGCGGACGTCTCGATGGGCTGGTCCTGAATGCCGCCATGCTTGGTGAGCTCTGCGGGATAGAAACCTCCGACCCCGTGCTCTGGGCCCGCGTGTTCCAGGTCAATGTGCACAGTCCCTACCTCATGGTGCGGGCCTTGCTGCCGCTGCTACGGCAGGCCAAAGCGGCCTCCATTATCGCCAC
>JAURMM010000166.1 GCA_030830685.1 Gammaproteobacteria bacterium
CAGCATGGTGGCGTGGTGGCACCAGCATCCCGCGCTGTCCTATCTCTTTTCGGGATTGTTCATCGGACCCACCAGTCAGGCGCCTCGGGCCGACGAAGCGCGTCCCGAGGCCGTGCATGAACTCGAGATCGCCCTGCAGGAGCTCGCCCGCCAGCAATCTGCGCCCGTCGCGCCCTGGCTGGTGGACCGCCTGTTTCGTAATCTGCTGGTGGATGTCAGCGGCAACACCCATCGTGCGGAATTCTGCATCGATAAGCTTTATTCACCGGAGGGCGTGACGGGCAGACTGGGCTTGCTTGAATTGCGTGCCTTCGAGATGCCCCCGCATGCCCGCATGAGCCTGGTGCAGCAGTTGCTGTTGCGGGCACTGGTGGCGCGGTTCTGGCAACACCCCTACACGCCCCGTCGACTCCAGCGTTGGGACAATCAGCTGCATGACCGCTTCATGCTGCCGCATTACCTGTGGGAGGATTTCAGCGACGTCATCGAAGATCTCGCTGCGCATGGGTTTGTCTTTGATCCGGCATGGTTTGCTCCCCACTTCGAGTTCCGCTTTCCGCGTCTCGGCGACTTCGCTGCGCGCGGTATCGACATCGAACTGCGCGCGGCACTCGAGCCTTGGCAAGTACTCGGCGAGGAGCAGGCGCAGGGTGGCGCCACGCGTTTCGTCGATTCCTCGCTGGAGCGTCTGCAGGTGCGCGTGCGCGGCATGGGAGACAGTCGCCATGTCGTGACCTGCAACGGAAAAGCCTTGCCCCTGCAGCCCACGGGCACCGAGGGCGAATTCGTGGCTGGTGTCCGCTATCGTGCCTGGCAACCACCGTCCTGCCTGCATCCGACACTGGGCGTGGACACTCCGCTCACCTTTGAGGTGCTGGACACCTGGTCGGAGCGGGCACTCGGCGCCTGCCAGTACCATGTGATGCATCCCGGTGGCCGCAATTACGCCACGCGGCCGGTCAATGCCAACGAGGCTGATGCACGCCGGCTTGCGCGATTCTTCAGAATCGGACTCAATCCCGGTGCACGTACGCCGGCTCCCGCCATGCGGGAGATGGACAGTCCCTGTACGCTCGACCTGCGCCGCCAGCGCTGAAGACTCATCGGACTACAGAATCTCCATGCTGCAGAATCTGTTTGCACATTACCCCTACGAGCGGGATCGCTATGACGAACTGCGTGGTCGTGACGGCAAGCCACGCGCGCATTGGGAACGGGTGTGCGAGGAGCTCGGAGGCCTGTCTGCCAGCGCACTGCAGGCACGGCTGGAAGGTGTCGCCAGGGATATCCGCGACAGTGGCATCACCTACAACGTGTATGCCGACCCGCAGGGTCTCGATCGTCCATGGCAGCTCGACTGTCTGCCGCTGGTCCTGCCGGCAGCCGAATGGGCTGAAATAGAGGCTGGCGTTGCACAGCGTGCGCGGTTACTCAATCTGATCCTCGAGGATCTCTACGGCGAGCAGCGTCTGTTGCAGGAGGGTCTGCTGCCGCCGGCGATGATTCTCGGGCACAGCGGCTATCTGCGACCGGCGCGCAGCATGCAGGTGCCTGGTGGAATACACCTCCATCACTATGCAGCTGATCTGGCGCGTTCACCCGATGGTCGCTGGTGGGTGCTCAGCGATCGCACCCAGGCTCCTTCCGGCGCCGGATATGCACTCGAAAACCGGCTGATGGTGGGGCGCGCGTTCCCCGACCTGTTCGACTCCCTCGGGGTGCGCCGCCTGGCAGGCTACTTCCTCGCATTGCGTGATGCCCTGCTGCACTACGCGCCGGAGGGCGACGGTCCGGCACAAATCGTCGTACTCACTCCGGGTCCCTTCAATGAGACCTATTTCGAGCATGCATTCTTGTCGCGCTATCTCGGCTTTCCACTGGTCGAGGGTGGTGACCTGGTGGTACGCCAGGAACGGGTTTGGATGAAGACACTCCAAGGTCTGAAACGCGTACACGCCATCGTGCGGCGTCAGGACGATGCGTACTGTGATCCGCTGGAGCTGCGTGCCGATTCGGCGCTCGGTGTGCCCGGGCTCCTCGAGTGTGCGCGACAGGGCACGGTGCTGATGGCCAATGCGCTGGGCTCCGGAGTGGTCGAATCGGGCTGTCTGCTCGGCTTTCTGCCACGGTTGTGCGAGCACCTGCTGGGGGAAAAGCTCAAGCTGCCTTCGGTTGCGACCTGGTGGTGTGGCGAGCCAGCCGCGCGCGACGATGCCCTGGAGAAAATGGACCGCCTGATCTTCAAGCCGGCCGATCCTGCGCGTAGCTTCGAACCTGTCTTCGGACAGGATCTCACCGGAGCTGCGCGGCTGGAATTCAAGGCGCGTCTGTCTGCGACACCTCATGAATATCTGGCCCAGGAGACAGTCCGCATCTCCCAGGCACCAAGCTTCACGCAGGGCACGCGCCTCGGCGGCCGCGGGATAGGCCTGCGCAGTTTTGCCATCGCGAGTCCGCGGGGCTATGTCGTCATGCCGGGCGCGCTCACGCGGGTCGCTACCCAATCTGATCCCCGCATCATTTCAAGCCAGCGCGGCGGCGGCACCAAGGACACCTGGATCCTGGCAGCGGCGCAGTCACAACCCTCGCCCACCTTGCTCAGCGAACGCCGCCCGCGCGGCGGCGCCGTGATTACCTCCCGCGTCGTGGAGAATCTTTTCTGGTTCGGGCGTTATGCGGAACGCTGCGATGACACGGCGCGGCTCCTGCGCACCGGCATCAACGCCCTCGTGCAAGATGCGGGAGAAATCACCCAGGCGCTTGCCGCACTCGCGGCCCGAGAGGGACTCGAGGGGCTACCTGCACGCGGCACACGCCCCTGGTGTCATGCTGCGACCCTGGACAGTGACCCGGCGGGTCTCGCCGTTCAACTCGGCCATCTCGCGCGTGTCGGCTTCGGGCTGCGCGACCGCATGTCGCTCGACAATTGGCGCGTCATCAATCGCCTGATGCAAGAAACGGCGCTCGGGCGCCAACTCTCGGTGGCCGAGAGCCTCGAATGGCTGGACCGGGTCATCATCGCATTGATGACCGTCGCCGGTTTCGCCATTGACGGCATGACGCGCGATCTTGGCTGGCGGTTTCTGTCCATTGGCAGGCGACTGGAGCGACTGGCCTTCGTGACCTCCGCCATCGATGTCGCGCTCGATGAATGCAGTCCGGAGAATCTCGGCTGGTTACTCGAACTCTGCGACTCCGGGGTGACCTATCGTGCGCGATACATGACGCGGACCGACTGGGGTTCGGTTCTGGAGCTGGTGGTCTTCGATGAGGCGAATCCACGCGCTGTGGACTTCCTGCTGGGAGGGCTCGTGGATTACCTCGTGCACCTGGAGCGGGAAGTCGGTTACCGTGGTGTTCAGGCCCTGCGCGAGCTCCGGGCACGTCTGGCTGTCCTGCACAGCGAGCACCCCGATCCCGATCATCGCCTTTTCCGCACAGTCCTTCGCGAAGTCCATCAGGGAGCACTCGAACTGAACGACGAACTTTCCGGCCAGTACTTCAGTCATCTGGGCGGGTTCGACCTGCCCACCCTCGCCCCATGAGCTCCGCAACAGTGCGCTACAAGGTGATCCATGAGACCCGTTACGCCTATGAACATCCGGTGAGCAGTGGGCGCCATCTGGCCCATCTCTCGCCGCGCGACACAGCTTGGCAGAAAGTCACGAACCATCAAATCGCACTCATCCCCGAGGCAACCGAACGGTCGTGGGCAACGGATTATTTCGGCAATCGCACGCTGCGCTTCACGCACGAAACCATGCACCGTGATCTGCTGGTTCGCGCGGAGTCGGAGGTGACGATCAGCAGCCAGCTTCCCGGGTGGGATCCGGAAACACCATGGGACCGCGACGCCATGCCGCCCGGCACACGGCTCAACGATGATCCCGCACTAGCGGAATTCAGATTGGCCTCACCTCACGTGCCTCTGATCGCTGAAGCAACGGATTACGCCCGCCGGAGTTTCTCTCCGGGCAGACCTCTGCTTGCCGCCCTGCATGAACTGACGCTGCGCATCCGGGAAGATTTCGTCTATGACCCGCTTGCCACCACCATCTCGACATCGGTGGCCGAGGTCGAAGCCAAACGCCGCGGAGTGTGCCAGGATTTTGCGCACTTCATGTTGAGCGGCCTGCGTGGGCTCGGCCTGCCCGCACGATACATGAGCGGCTACATCATCAATGAACGTGCACCGGGGGCACCGGCCCTGCAAGGCGCAGACACCTCGCATGCCTGGGTCGCTACTCGCTGCCCGGTCTCGGGCTGGATCGGCTGCGATCCCACCAACGGAAAATTCGCCGACACGGAGTTCATCACCCTGAGCTGGGGTCGCGACTTTTCGGATGTCACGCCGCTGCGCGGCGTGCTCCTCGGCGCAGGCACCCACGTACCCAAGGTCGCGGTGCGCATCACCCGCACATAGCGTGCTTCTTCGGCGCCGCAGGTGCGGCGTGCTAGTCTCTCCCTCCCCTTTTCCGCATGAACTGCCTGGAGGATTCAATGGCTGACAGGGTTTTCCGTCTCGGCGTGCTCAAGCTGGGCTGTATCGGCGCGGCACCACTGCTCGATCTACTGCTGGATGAACGTGCCGACCGCGAGGATCTGGAAGTGCGCGCCTTCACCTGCGGCTCAAAGCTCGATCCTGCTTCCTGTCAGCCGCCCACCGAGGCCACGCTCGCGTATGCCCCTGACTTGGTCCTGCTGGTCAGTCCCAATGCCGCCCTTCCCGGTCCCGGCAATGCGCGCAAGGCCATCACCGCGGCCGGGATCCCGTTGGTCACCCTGTCTGACGGTCCTTCGAAAAAAGCGTTCTTCAAGAAAAACGACGAGGGCAAGCAGGTCATGAACATCCCGCCCGGCCAAGGGTTCATGATCTTCCCGGCCGATTCGATGATCGGCGCACGCAGGGAGTTTCTCGATCCCACCGAGATGAGCTTGTTCAATGCCGACGTGATCAAGGTCCTTGCTGCGACCGGGATGCTGCGCCTCGTGCAGCAGGAACTGGATCGCGTGATTGAAATCCTCAAGCAGGGCGGCACGCCGAGCCTGCCGACGATCACCGTGGATGCAGCGCGTGCGGTTGCCGCGGGCGGATTTGGCAATCCCTATGCTGCGGCCAAGGCACATGCGGCACTCTGTATAGCGGAGACCGTTTCGGCTGTCACTGCCGACGGCTGCTTCAAAGAGCAGGAGGTCGCGCGTTATGTGCAGCTGGTCGCCGCAGGTCACGAGATGATGCGCAGTGCCGCGCGTCTTGCCGATGAGGCGCGCGAGATAGAGAAAAGTGCAGACAGCGTCCTGCGCACCCCCCATGCGGCGAGTGGCGACACGAGACGCAAGATCCGCTTGGGGGACAAGCCGGAGTAGCCCGGCTCGCCTCAGCGGAGAGGGGCGGCTCTTGCCTGAGGTTCAGATGGCCTGCCTGAACCAGGTGGACTGGATCAGTGCATGCAGGCGGCCCAGTTCGCCCTGCAATTGATCCAGAAATTCGTGCAGGCCTGAGGCGACCAGCGCCGAGGGATCCGCGCGAGCTACAAGCTTGGCCAGCGAGCGATTGAGCCGCACCGGCGCACCGTTGCGTGGCAAGGCCCCGAGCGTAGCTTCCAGCGTGTCGAGGCAGCAGGCGATGGCGTGCGGGAACGCCGTGTCCTGCAACAGGAAGCCGACTACGCTGCGTCCCTCTACCCTGCCACGCACCTGCTGCCGATACATCTGATAGGCACTGAGCGACAAGAGCACGTTCATCCACAAGACGCCCTCGTGATCGAGCAAGGCCCGATTGCCGCGTCCTCCCGCGACGTACGTACACCCCACATCCAGAATACGTGAAGTCATGTCGGCGCGTTCGACGGACCAGCCCAGGTTGACGAAGTGAAACGGCTCACGCCGACTCATGGTTGTCATGATCATGCCGGAGAACTGCTGGCACTGCTGCACGACACGATCAAGAAACGCCTGGCGCCCCCGCCGTGCCAAGGCCTGTTCGCCGGTTTCCCTGACCTCCAACTGCAACTGGTTGATGAGCTCCCATGCTTCGGAGGGCAGTATCTCCCGCACGGTCCTGGCATTCTCGCGCGCCATGCGTAGCGCCGAGACCAGCGATACCTGGGTAGTCTCCTCCGTCAGTGCATAGCGCAGGACGCTGCGCTCAGTGGCCTTCTCATGCTGAGCAAAGAAATCCTCATGTGCGCCCAGAATCTCCACCAGCGAGGCCCACAAGGTGTCCACGGCCTCAGGCATGTCGAGCAGCAAATGGGCATTCACGCTCACCAGGCGCGCCGTATTTTCCGCGCGCTCCACATAGCGGGCGAGCCAATAGAGTCTCTCTGCGACCCGGGAGAGCATGGCCATCAGTCCGCCACTACCCAGGTATCCTTGCTGCCGCCGCCCTGCGAGGAATTCACCACCAGTGAACCCTTGCGCATGGCCACGCGCGTGAGCCCTCCCGCAGTGACATAACTCGCAGCGCCTTGCAGACAGAACGGCCTCAGGTCGACGTGACAAGGCACCAGCTCACGCCCGAGCAACGTCGGGGCCGTGGAGAGCGACACCACCGGCTGCGCAACGTGGCCGCGCGGATTGGCGCGGATAGCCTCCGCGCAGGCGGCGCGGGCGGCGCGACTGGCAGAGGGCCCGATGAGAATGCCGTAACCTCCGGATTCATTGGTGGGCTTCACCACCAGTTTGTCCAGGTTCTGAAGTACATGCTGGCGTTGCACAGGGTCATGGCAGAAATAGGTGGGAACGTTCGGCAGCATCGGCTCTTCCGAGAGATAGTAGCGAATCATGTCAGGAACATAGGCGTAGACGACCTTGTCGTCCGCGACGCCGGTACCCGGCGCATTCGCAATCGCCACCTTGCCCAGACGCCATGCCCGCATCAGTCCGGGCACTCCAAGCATGGAATCCTTGCGGAAGCATTCCGGATCAAGGAACGCGTCATCCACGCGGCGATAGATCACATCCACCCGCACCAGTCCACGGACGGTACGCATGTAGACGCAATCATCGTCTCCTACTTCCAGGTCTCCGCCCTCGACAAGCTCAGCGCCCATCTGTTGCGCGAGGAAGGCGTGCTCGAAATAGGCTGAGTTGTAGATTCCGGGTGTGAGTACGACGATTTCGGGCGTCTCGGAGCGACGCGGACTGATCGACGCAAGCGTGTCAAAGAGCTGCGCGGGATATTCACCTACCGGCGCCACCTGATAGGCCTCCAGCAATTCCGGAAGCACGCGCTTGGTGAGCCTGCGGTTCTCGATCATGTAGGACACGCCGGAGGGCACGCGCAGATTGTCCTCAAGCACATAGAGCTGGCCGTCGCTGTCGCGCACCAGATCGCTGCCGCAGATGTGGGCCCACACGCCGTGGGCCGGACGTACGCCCGCACACGGTTCCCGGTAGTTGCCGGCGGCCATCACGGCTTCGGCCGGGATCACCCGGTCGCGGAAAATGTGCTGGCGGTGGTAGACGTCGTCGATGAAACAGTTCAGCGCGCGCAGGCGCTGCGCCAGCCCCGCTTCAACCCCGCGCCATTCGGATGCCCGCAGGATGCGCGGGATGATGTCGAAGGGCCATTGACGGTCGATGTTGGCACCGTCGCTGTAGACCGTGAAGGTGATCCCGAGCTCGCGGACCGCCTGTTCCGCAGCCTTGCGCCGATTGAAGAGCTCCGTACCCTCAAGGCGCTTGAGAAATTTGAGCAAGGCCCCGGCCGGTGGCCGCGCGCGGCCACCTTGACCGATGAGTTCATCCAGCGCCGCGGTTCGGGGATACATCCGCCAATCGATCTGCAGTGCCGCCTGCGCCATTCTCTCAAGCCATCCTCAGTGTGTGTGCCGGATATCCTGCAAGGACCATGCTCATCTTGGGGCGGTGACCCCGGATGAGGATTGCAGTATGGCGCCGGGGGTCGAGATGCGCCACAAACGGGCGAGCGTTTCCGCCCTTGGATCAGCCCGGTGCGTTCCTCAGGATTTCGACCATGCTCTGGGCGCCCTGGCGCAGAAACAAGGTGTCCACACCGCAGGCCAGCAAGGTGAAGCCTTCCGCAATCCTAGGAGCCACGGCGGCCGGACTCGTCGCGAAGTAGCCGAGCGCCAGCCCGGCAGCCAGCGCGGTCCTGGCCACATGCGCCACGGCGGCAAGCACTTCTGGATCATCCAGCTGGCCGACCTTGCCCATACTGGCCGAGAGGTCATAAGGACCGACGAAGACGGCATCTAGCCCCGGCACTTTCACTATCTCTTCGATCTGGCGCACGGCATCGATGTGTTCAGCCTGGACAATGACTGCAGTTTCGTCATTGGCGTGGGCGACATAAGGTCCCACGCCGTAGCCGTAACCATTGGCGCGGGAAACACCGACTCCGCGCCGTCCCAACGGGGGGAACTTCGCCGCGGCCACGATAGCAGCAGCCTGTTCTGCCGTATTCACCTGCGGCACCAGAATGCCGGCGGCACCGACATCCAGTGCGCGCTTGATTTCGGTCTCGGAATGATTCGGCGGCCGCACCACGCAGGGAACCCCGTGTGCGCCGATGATCATGCGCTGCAGATCCAGTGGCCCCAAGGGCCCGTGCTCTCCGTCGATGAACAGCCAGTCCTGGCCGCTGGCAGCCAGAATCTCGGTAGTCTCAGGAGCTGCCATGCTGACGATGGAGCCGATGAGGCGTTCACGACGCCGCAATTTCGCGCGGAAGGAATCCTTGGTCATCTGTCACCCGTTGCTTTTTCTGGTTTCGGTATCTGAAGAGTCGTCCACTGGAGAGGCCCGCCCCTGTACGTTCACGGTGAACACGCGGCTCCACTGCAACCCCTCGGAATCAGAGATCTCCGCACGCAGTTCACCGCCAGCCTCTGGTCGGAAGAAAAACCTGAAGCTCGGGTCCTCGCTGATCGAGATGCCGGTTTCCGCCGTCATGACGGGTTTGTCCTTGTAGCTCAGTCGCAAGGTCTTGATGAAATGCGCGGGGCGAATGAGCTGGGTCTTCTGATCCTTCTGCATGCCCGAGACATTCGGATGGCGCAGCAGCAGCTGGGCGAGCACTACGTCGCCCGGGGCGCCCCGGGTGAGGGTGCGGAAATTCATCTCGCCCATCCGCGCCATTGCGGCCTTGTAATCAGAGCCCAGCGGCGCCGAGCATCCCCCTTGCGCTTTCACGAAATTGCTCACCACGTGGTGTTCACCACTATTGAGCACCGCCACAGCCCTGATATGGGTATAACTGTCCACTCTCACCCGCAAGGCCAAATCCGCGCGACCCGCCGCCGGCGTGAATGTGAAGGTGCCGGCGAGTGGCTCAGGGTTGTTGTCGATGATGAGAAAAATCTTCTCGATGAAGCGCGCCGGCGTTTGTGGGAAACGCGCCGTGACAGACACCGGTGTGAAGGCTGCGTCCTCTGCACGGTACGGGGTCTTGAGGGTGATGACGGTATCATCTTCGACGAGCACGACATCCTTGAAATATCTGGGCTTGAGGAAAGTTGCCCACACATCAACTGCAGACTGGTCCTCACCGGCAGGCTGCGCACCTGCCATGCTCGAGAAGAAGAGCAGACAGAACAGGCGCGGCCATCGTGGCAAGCCACGAGCACAAAATCCGGCTGGCATGACGTGTCCCCCGAGATTCAGGTCACGCGAGTGTATACCGCGCTCGGCGCGAGCTGAGAGCAGATCACGGGAAATGGCGGTAGCCAGTGGGTCCCGGTGGCGTCACCGGACCATTAGCGTCCCTGAGCTGCAGTTGCCCCCGTTCTGTGGTGATGAGGCCGATCTCGGTAACGGCGCAGTGTTGCCTCAGGGCCCCGACCACGGCTGGTGGAGTGGCCGGCGGCAGGGTAAAACAAAGCTCATAGTCGTCCCCGCCACTCAGCGCATGCGCCAATGCCGTGTCTGCATCCAGAAGTTCCACCAGCGCCGGACTGAGTGGCAGATGGTCGACCCGCAGGTCGGCGCCACAAGCACTGTATGCAAGGAGATGGCCGATATCGCCGAGCAGGCCATCGGAGATATCGATGCAGCTGGTGGCGAGACCGCGTAATGCCTGTCCCAGGCCGACGCGGGCAGTTGGCCGCGCAAAGCGCTCGCGCAGATAGTGCGCGCCGGGAGGCATGGGTTCAGGCATGGACAAGCTGGCAAGGGCAGCTGCAGCATCGCCCAGGAAACCGGAGACGAACAGGCGATCACCCGGGCGTGCGCCGTTCCTTCGCAAAGCCAGAGACTCAGGCACTGAGCCCGTAAGCTGAAGACTGAGACAGAGCGGACCCCGCGTCGTGTCGCCACCTACGAGTTGCACTTCGTGCGGCGCCAATGCGGCCTGCAGACCTGCCATGAAGGCACGCACCCACTCGACATCGGGCTGCGGCAAGGTCAGGCCCAAGGTCGCCCAGAGGGGCGTTGCGCCCATGGCGGCGAGATCACTCAGGTTGGTGGCAGCGGAACGGTAGCCGATATCCCCGGGCGGGAAGCCGCGCGGGAAATGCACGGCCTCCACCAGGGTGTCGAGGACCAGCACCAGCGCTTCACCCGGCGGTGGACGCACGACTGCTCCATCGTCGCCTATACCGAGGCAGACATCGGCGCGGCTGCCTGCGACCGGCGCGATCAGCCGCTCGATAAGGGTGAATTCATCCATGCTGGAAAAAGAAACGCCGGCGCCGGGTTGCACTAGCGTACCGCTGCCTCACGCGGCAGGCGAGTCCGCGGCGCTGCCTATTTCCATGCTACGCAAGCGCCGCGCAGTGCGATCGAGCACCCCGTTGATGTATTTGTGTGCATCTTCGGCACCGAACATCTTGCACAGCTCGACAGCCTCATTGACCACGACACGCCAGGGGATATGCGGACAGAAATGCAGTTCGTAGGCACCGAGCAGCAGAACACCGCGCTCTACTGGCCCGAGCCTGGACCACTCGCGATCCAGTGCGGGCATCAGATCAGCCTGCAGGACTTCGACCTTTTTTGGAATTTCCCGCGTCAGCGCGGAGAAGTACTCCAGATCGACCTTGACGAGCTCTCGCTCGGCCACGAATTCCTTCAGGATTTCGTTCGGATCCTGGCCGGCAAGTTGCCACTGGTAGAGCGCCTGGACCACACAGCGGCGCGCACGTACCCGTCCGTGGTTGCTCCGATTACTGCCGGACATCCTCGACTGCCGTCAGATCTGCCGCAGGACTGAGATCATCTCGATCGCGGTCGCCGCAGCTTCCCCACCCTTGTTGCCGGCCTTGGTGCCGGCACGCTCGATGGCCTGTTCGATGGAGTCGACGGTCAGAACTCCGAAAATCACCGGCACGCCACTGTCTGCGGCGGCAGCGGCAAGACCACTGGTGCAGGCACCCGCCACGTGATCAAAGTGCGGGGTAGAACCGCGAATGACCGCGCCCAACGCAATCACCGCATCCCAGCTGCCACTCTTGGCGAGCTTGCGCACGACGACCGGCAATTCAAATGCCCCTGGAACCTTCACGACGGTCACGTCACCCAGCTCCACGCCGTGCCGGTGCAGGACATCCAGGCAGCCCGCCTGCAGTTCATCCACGATGAAGTGATTGAAACGACTGCAGACCACTGCGATCCGTACGTTGCCGGTGACGACCAGCTTGCCTTCAATGGTGTTCGGTTGGCTCATGCGCGGCACTCCTCAATCAGATGCGTTGGGCGGGCGTCCGGGAAATGGGCAAACGACAAGCGTCAGGTGACGTATTCCACGACTTCGAGCCCGAAGCCGGAGAGTGCATGGTAGCGCCGCGGGTTGCTCATGACACGCATCTTGCGCACCCCGAGATCCCCGAGGATCTGCGCCCCAAGCCCTATCTGGCGAAAGTCTGCGGTCACGGCGCCAGCCTTGGGTGCCTGGCTCTCTGGGACTTCGTTGCTTGCGTAACGGAAGATCTGGCGGACGACTTCGTCATCATCCACCTGATTGCCGAGCACGATCACCACCCCTTCACCCGCTTCCGCAACGCGGCGCAAGGCATCGCGCAGCGGCCACCCGGCATCCTTGCGCACACTCGCGGTCAGGTCCTGGATGGGGTTGTAGATATGGACCCTGACCAAGGTGGGCCGTTCGGGCGAGACTTTGCCCCGGACCATCGCGAGATGCAGATCACGATGGATGGCGTCGCGATACGCGACCAGTCTGAATTCACCGAATTCGGTCGGCAGCACGGCTTCAGCCACCCGCTCCACGGTCTTCTCGTTCTCGATGCGATAGCGGATGAGATCGGCAATGGTGCCGATCTTCATGTTGTGTTGCTGCGCGATCTTCTCCAGTTCCGGCCTGCGCGCCATGGTGCCGTCGTCATTCAGGATCTCGACGATCACGGACGCCGGTTCCAGTTCCGCCAATGTTGCGAGGTCGCACCCGGCTTCAGTATGTCCGGCCCGGGTGAGCACACCGCCAGGCTGTGCCATCAGCGGGAAGATGTGCCCAGGCTGGACGATGTCGCTGGCCTTGGCGTTCGGGGCTACCGCCGCCTGCACGGTACGGGCGCGATCAGCCGCCGAGATGCCCGTGGTCACACCTTCTGCCGCCTCAATGGACACCGTGAAATTGGTGCGATGGGTGTAATAGGTTTCCTGCACCATCAACGGCAGGTTGAGCCGACGGCAGCGGGCCTCCGTCATGGTCAGACAGATAAGGCCACGACCATAGCGCGCCATGAAATTGATGTGCTCGGCTGAGCAATGCGACGCTGCAATGACGAAATCCCCTTCGTTTTCGCGGTCCTCGTCATCCATCATGATGACCATACGGCCAGCACGCAGATCGTCGATGATCTCCTGGGTTGTATTCAGTGCCATGAAAATTCCATCTGCAGGTGAAACGGGAACGTGGAGTGATTGTGCTGAAGAACGCGGCCCTCGGCCGCTCAAGCAGGTTTGCCGGCCTCGGTCTGGCTCAACATCATGCGTTCGAGATAGCGTGCAATGAGATCCACTTCAAGGTTGACGGGGCTGCCTGCAACGAGCTCACCAAGCGTGGTCTCGCGCAGCGTATGGGGAATGAGTAGCAATTCGAAATCGCAGTCCTGCACGCCGTTGACGGTCAGGCTGACACCCTCGACGCAAATCGAACCCTTGTGTGCGATGTAACGCGCCAACGGTCGGGGCGCACGGATGCAGAAGTAGACATAGTCTTCACGCGTCTCCCGAGCTTGCACTTCCCCCACCCCGTCCACATGACCGCTGACGAGATGTCCGCCGAGTCTGTCGGCCAGCGACAACGCCTTTTCCAGATTCACCCGTGAGCCCACCGCGAGCCGGCCCAATGACGTGTGCGCCAGCGTTTCCGGTGAGACATCCACCGTGAACACGGTGCCACTGAGCGAAGTGACGGTGAGACAGGGGCCGGAGACCGCGATGCTGTCTCCAAGCTTGACGTCGCCGAGCGGCAGGGTTCCGGCATCGATGGACAGACGCATCTGCTGATCGCCCTGGACGAGCGCGCTTATGCGGCCGACGGCCTGAATGATTCCGGTAAACATCCAGCCACTATCGGGGATGCTCCCTGACCCGTCAAGGTGACCCGGGGCGGAGTACAAGGCGCTGATCGACGCCCACACGCGCCACCTCCACAACCGCCATATGCGGCGCTTCTGCAAGGCTGTGAAGGGCGGGCCAGGCGAACGCGGCGCGCGCATCCGGACCCAGCAACAGCGGCGCAACATACAGCACAAGTTCATCCACCAGCCCGGCACCGAGAAGATTCGCGGCCAGGGCTGGACCGGATTCCACCATCAGGTCGTTGATCTCGAGCGCGGCGAGTCGTTTAAGCAGTATGGGCAGATCGAGCCCGCTCGCCGCCCGTGGCAGCGTCTCGACCTGTGCGCCGCGCGCGCGCAGACGTTCGGCCCTGTCACGTTCCGCACCCTCGGCGCAGAAAATCCACACCTGACCCGGCGGAGTGAGAATGCGGGCGCCTGGGGGTGTCCGCAGCGCGGAGTCGAGGATGATTCGTCCCGGCGGGTGTCCACCCAGATCGAAACGCGGATCCCGCACATCCAGCCCCGGATCATCCGCCAGCACGGTACCGCTACCCGTCAGCACGGCGCAGCTGGAAGCGCGCAGCCGCTGTACATCGGCCCGTGCTTCTGCACTGGTGATCCACTGACTGGAACCATCTGCTAGCGCCACACGCGCATCGAGACTCATCCCGAGTTTGAGCGTGACGAAGGGCCGACCTCGTTCGCAGCGCATGAGGAATCCGCGGTTCTGGGCGCGAGCCTCATCGGCGAG
>JAURMM010000167.1 GCA_030830685.1 Gammaproteobacteria bacterium
AACCAGGGTCACTCGCCCAAGGTGCGGGCCATGGCAGACCAGGTGCGCGACATCGAAGTCGTTGTCACACGTAATGAGACCGAGGCCCTCATTCTCGAGAGCAACCTCATCAAGGAGCTCAAACCCCGTTACAACGTGGTGCTTCGGGATGACAAGAGCTACCCCTACATCTACGTCAACACGGCAGACAAATTTCCCCGACTCGCCTTCCACCGCGGTGCCCGCACCGGTAATGGACGCTACTTCGGACCTTATCCGAATGCCGGTGCGGTGCGCGCTACCATCAACCTGCTGCAGAAGCTGTTCATGGTGCGCCAGTGCGAAGACACCTACTTCCGCAATCGCAGCAGGCCGTGTCTGCAGTACCAGATCAAACGCTGCACGGCGCCGTGTGTCGGCCTGGTGAGCCCGGAAGCCTATCGAGGCGATGTGGAGAATGCCCTGCTGTTCCTGTCGGGGCGTAGTCACGAAGTGGTCTCTGCACTCGTCGGCGCCATGGAGACCAGCGCCGCGAAACTGGAGTTCGAACAGGCGGCCCGCTTGCGGGATCAAATCAACAAATTGCAGCGTGTGCAGGCCGAGCAGCACATCACGGCGGAGGGCGGCGATTACGATGTCATCGCCTGTGCCATGCACGAGGGGATTGGTTGCATCCAGATTTTCTTCATCCGTGGTGGGCGCAATCTCGGCAACAAGGCCTTCTTTCCTGCCCACACAGCGGGAGCCATCACAGCCGAGATTCTTGGCGCATTCATTGCCCAGTTCTACCTGGCCGGAAATGCCGAACGAGATCTTCCCCCCGACATTCTGCTCAGTGAACCCCTGGAGGAAGAGGAGGCCGATTGGTTGGCCGCAGCACTGGCTGACAAGCGGCAAGGCGTGGTGAGGCTGCGGCCCAACGTGCGAGCTGAGCGCGCCAAGTGGCTGGAGATGGCGCGGCACAATGCGGAACTTGCGGCGCGCGATCGCGCTACCACTGATTCCGGCCATCAGCGGCGGATGGAAGCTTTGCGCGATTTTCTCGAACTACCCGAACTGCCCGCACGCATCGAATGCTTTGACGTGAGCCATACCCGTGGCGAGGCACCTGTTGCCTCTTGCGTTGTGTTCGGTGAGGAGGGGGCCCGAAAGTCTGAGTACCGGAAGTTCAACATTGAAGGCGTGACGGGCGGGGATGATTATGCAGCCATGCGGCAGGCATTGGAGCGGCGCTATGGCCGACTCCAGCGCGAAGACGCCGTCATGCCGGACATTCTGCTGATTGACGGTGGCAAGGGGCAGGTGGCGCAGGCGCTTGAGGTGCTGAACGCCCTGCAGATCGACGAGATACAGGTGGTAGGTGTGGCGAAGGGCACCACCCGCAAGCCGGGCCTCGAAACCCTCATCATGCATGATGGGCAGAGCGAAAAGATGCTGCCGCGCGAATCTCCCGCGCTGTTGCTCATCCAGCAGATTCGCGACGAAGCCCATCGCTTTGCCATCACTGCCCACCGCAAGGCGCGCGGCAAGGCCCGCAATCGATCCACCCTGGAGGACGTACCCGGGGTGGGCGCCAAGCGTCGTCGCGCCGTGTTACAGCACTTCGGAGGACTCCAGGGAGTTGGCCGCGCGAGCGTGGACGACTTGCGGCGCGTGCCCGGCATCAGCGCCCAGCTTGCGCAGGCGATCTACGACGTGCTACACGGCGCACCATGAACATCCCCAACCAGCTCTCGTTGTTCCGCATCGGGCTCATCCCGTGCTTCGTCATCCTGTTTTACTTGCCGGGAAAGTGGAGCAATGTGGGGGCAGCAGGCGTGTTCGGCCTTGCGGCAATCACCGATTGGCTGGATGGCCACCTGGCCCGGAGGCTCGACCAAGCCACCAAACTTGGTGCCTTTCTCGATCCGGTCGCGGACAAGTTGCTGGTGGCGGTTGTTCTGGTCCTCATCCTCCAACGCCAGCCGGAGATCTGGATAGCCCTGCCGGTAGCTGTGATGGTGGGTCGGGAGATCACGATTTCTGCCTTGCGCGAGTGGATGGCCGAACTCGGTGCCCGCAGCCAGGTTGCTGTGTCCTTCGTGGGCAAGATCAAGACCACGTGTCAGATGATCGCCATCATCCTGCTGGTGCTGGGGGAGGATTGGTGGGGCCTGCCTTTGAGTTCCCTGGGTATGCTGGCACTCTACCTCGCCATGGGCGCAACCCTGTGGTCCGCCTATCTTTACTTGCGGGCGGCTTGGCCTGAGTTACGCCGGGGGTGAGTCAAGGCCAGCGCGCATTCCTTGACAGAGATCGCTTGCCCGCTAGAATTGCCTCCCTCAGGCGGGAATAGCTCAGTTGGTAGAGCACAACCTTGCCAAGGTTGGGGTCGCGAGTTCGAGTCTCGTTTCCCGCTCCAGATAACCTTGCAAAGCCCCGGGTCCCCTCGGGGTTTTTCATTTGCGCGACGGCCGTTCTTAGGCCTCATCGCGGTCATGCTTGATACGGCTGGGTGGCAGAGTGGTCATGCAGCGGCCTGCAAAGCCGTGTACGCCGGTTCGATTCCGACCCCAGCCTCCACTCTCTCTTCGTCGCTTCGTGCGACCAGTCTCCCTCACAGACACGCACACAACTTTTGACGTTCTCAATCCCGATTCGGGATTAAAGTGCTGCGCATGTCCGCCGCTAGCGCTACGGAACGGCGACCCTTTCAATTTGACCTGAGGATGTCTAGTCATGGCAGTGATAACCGGTAAAGAGGGGAATGACAATGGAATCGACTTCCCCACTCTCGGTGGAACAACCGATGCAGACACGCTCAGCGGCTTGGGAGGCAATGACGTGATTCTGGGAGGGGATGGTGACGACACCATCTTCGGCGGTGGCGGTAACGACCTGCTTGTCGGTGGTAGCGGCAACGACCAAATTGATGGCGGTACCGACACAGATACCGTGGACTTCAGCGAGGATGGAATAACCAGCGTCGCCATCACGTTGGACGTCGATGGGGATGGCATTGCTTCGATTACGCGTTCCTCCGGAGGTCCGGAACAAGACACGCTCACAGACATCGAAAATCTGATTGGGAGTGACGGCGACGACTCCCTCATTGGTA
>JAURMM010000168.1 GCA_030830685.1 Gammaproteobacteria bacterium
CGCATCCGTCAGACCCATGTGCTTGGCTATCACCACCTGCCGGTGCGCATGGCAGTTCGAAGCGCCTGCTGATTCCGGGGCTCCTTGGCAGGCGTGTGGCGCCGCCACGACCGCTGCCGCGATGATGGGCTTGAGAGAGCGCGATGTCTTGAGCAGTGCGCGATTCACCAGGCGCGCCGTGTCCTCACTGGCGCTCAAGGGGGGAAGCGGTCCTCGCGGGCTCCGTTGAAGGTCACGCACCCGGCGGGGATGGGTAGCTTTCCGTGTGACTCAAGAGTGGGCGACCTGCGGCCGCTGATCACGCCGAGCCCCTCCGGAATCCTGCGCCCATGCCCTTGCCTGATTCAGTCACCTTCGCCTCCCTGGGGGCGCTTTTTTCTTCCTTGGCTGCCGCGCAGCCGGACTCCATCGCCCTGCTGAACGTGCAGGGCTCAAGTATCGATTACGCCACCCTCGCCGGCCGCATGGCGGCGCTGGGCGTGCACTTCAATGAAGCCGGCATCCATGCCAATACCCGTGTCGCGGTCATCGCGCCGCCGGGGCCGGATCTGGCGATCGCGGTGCTGGCAACGATGACGCATGCGAGCTGCGCGCCCCTCAACCCCGCCTCAACCAATGCCGAATTGGCAGAGCATTGCCGTGACCTCGATGTACGTGCCGTAGTGGCGACTTCGGGCACTGAGACGCGAATCCATGCACTCGCGCGCGAATTGGGCCTGCCCCTGCTGGAATGCCCGCTGACTGGCGGCGACGCTCCGAGCTTGGCAACACGATCGCCGGATGACACTGCCCTGGTGCTGCATACCTCGGGCACCACTGCGCGGCCCAAGCAGGTGCCGCTGAGCCATGCCAACCTGCTCGCGAGCATGCGACACATCATGTCGACCTTGTCGCTCGGCAAGGATGATCGCGGGTTGACGGTGATGCCCTTGTTCCACATTCACGGATTACTGGCAGGTCTGCTTGCCCCGCTGTGCGCAGGCGGCAGCGTGGTCTGCACTCCGGGCTTGGCGATACCGGGATTCTTCGACTGGCTGGCGAGGCTGAATCCTACCTATTACTCCGCAGTGCCAACCATGCACCAGGCCATTCTGCAGGGTGCTCGGGAGCGCACTGAATCCGGGGCCTCCTGTCTGCGTTTCATCCGCTCGTCCTCGGCCGCACTCGCGCCGAGTGTGCTTGCGGAGCTGGAACACGTCTTTGCGTGTCCGGTGATCGAGTCCTACGGCATGACCGAAGCTGCCCTCCAGATGACCAGCAATCCACTCCCACCGCGAGCGCGCAAACCGGGTTCAGTCGGGTGTGCCGCGGGTCCTTTGATCCGCATCCTCGATGCATCAGGCAATGCACTCCCCGCCCATGCGCGTGGGGAAGTCGCCATTCACGGTCCGAATGTGTTCAGTGGCTATCACGATCGACCGGAGGCAAATGCCGAGGCCTTTCACCAGGAGTGGTTCCGCACGGGAGACGAGGGCTATTTTGATGAGGAAGGCTACTTGTTCCTCACTGGCCGGCTGAAGGAAATGATCAATCGCGGTGGTGAGAAGATTGCGCCACGCGAGATCGATGAAGCCCTCTTGTCGCATCCCGCCGTGGCGCAGGCCGCTGCTTATGCCGTGCCCCATCCCACGCTGGGCGAAGACCTGGCCGCCGTCGTGACACTCCGTCCGGGAGAAACCTTGGATGGGCGCGACCTGCGCGACCATCTCTTCGCTCGCCTTGCGGATTTCAAGGTGCCGAGCGAGATCCGGGTAGTCGAGGAGATCCCCAAAGGTCCCAGCGGCAAGGTCCAGCGTCTGGCACTGGCGTCGATACTGGAGGCCACGCGGACTACCGCTCCGGTGACCACGCGACCGGGTCTGGAAACGACTATCGCGGAGATTTGGGCAGAGTTGCTCGCGATGCCGTGTCCCGGTCGACACGACAACTTTTTCCGTCTCGGCGGTGACTCATTGCTCGCCATGCGAGTTGTCGCGCGTCTGCAAGAAAAAACTGGCGTGGATCTGCTGCCCGCGGAGATTTTCCGGCATCCCACACCAGCCGAGCTCGCAGCTCGCATGGAAGGCATAGGCCCTGGCGGGACTGCGACCCGGATCCCCGCCAGGCCAAGAAAAGACTCCCCATCATGACGGGACATTTCCCAGTTTCTTCGGCGCAGGCACGGACCTGGTTTCTGGAGCGTTGGCTGCCCGGGACATCGCAGTACCATATCGGCCAAGCGTGGCGCTTGGAGGGTGAGCTGTCCCTGCCGGCGCTCACCGCGGCCCTGCAGGCCCTCATCGCTCGCCATGAGTCGCTGCGTACAGGCTTTGAGGAAGAGGGCGGCGAGCCCCGGCAATGCATCGTGGAGACGTTGTCCTATGCGCCCCGGTGGGTGGATCTGTCCAGCGTGCCGGCTGCGGAGCAGGAGGAGCGCCTCACAGCGGAGCTGACCGGGGCCTTCGAGGCGCCGTTCGACCTCGCGCGTCCGCCCTTGCTGCGTCTCATCGTGTGGCAGCTCGATCCGGAACGACAGGTGATGCTGCTGGTGTTGCATCACATCGTGTCGGATGGATGGTCGCGGGGGATTCTGAGGCGCGAGCTTGGTGTGCTGTATGCGCGCGCCTTGCGTGGCGAGTCGCTGCTCCTGCCGCCCTTGCCCCTGCAGTACGCGGACTACGCCCTGTTGCAGCGTGAGCTGATGACGGGAGAGGCGTATCGCAAGTCGTTGGCGCGTTGGAAGGCGCGGTTGTCGGGACTGGAGCCCCTGGAGCTTCCGACCGACCATTCGCGCACGGCGGAGATGGATTACACGGGTGGACTGGTGGAGTTCACGGTGGCGCCCGGGCTGGTGACAGCGCTGAAGGCGCTGGCGCGGGAGCAGGGTGCCACGCTCTACATGGTGTTGCTGGCGGCGATGCAGGTGTTGCTGATGCGCCTGACGCATCAGCGTGACATCGCGGTAGGCAGTCCGGTGGCGGGCCGTGGGCGTTCGGAGCTTGAGGGTCTGGTCGGCTTCTTCGTGAACACGCTGGTGATGCGCACGACGCTCGATCCTGATGAATCCTTCACGGGTTTGTTGGCGCGGGTGCGTGAGGGGGCGCTGGAAGCCTACGGACAGGCGGAGGTGCCGTTCGAAGAGCTGGTGCGCGTGCTGAACCCGGTGCGCGATGCCAGTCGTCATCCGCTGTTCCAGGTGATGCTGGCGCTGCAGAACCTGCCGCCTGCCGAGCTGCGTCTGACAGGCCTTGTGGTGCGTGACATGAAGGTGCCGCGCACAACGACGAAGTTTGACCTTGGGATGAACTTGATCGAGCGCGAGGGGGCACTCGAGGGCATGCTGGAGTATGCCAGTGCCCTGTTCGACGCGACGACGATGCAGCGTTGGGCCGGGCATTTCCTGACGTTGCTGTCGAGTGTGGTGGATGCCCCGGAGACGCCGGTGGGACGTCTCCCTGTGCTGACGGAGGCTGAGCGTGCACGGCAGTGGTCGTGGAACGAGGCTGCGACTGGCGAGCCTGTGGCGCACACACTGCACGGGATGTTCGAGGCGCAGGTACGCGCGGTGCCAGAGGCGATCTCGGTAGTGGGCGAAGGCGGAGAGCTGACTTATGCCGCATTGGATGCGCGAGCGGAGGCAGTGGCTCGGGGGTTGCGTGGCCTCGGCGTAGAGCTTGGGGCGCGGGTGGGGGTGTGTCTGCCGCGCTCGATCGACCTGGTGGTGGGGGTGCTCGGCATCCTGAAGGCGGGGGGGGCGTATGTGCCGCTCGATCCGGCCTATCCGCCTGCGCGGCTCGCGTACATGGTTGAGGATGCGGGCTTGGCGTTGGTACTGGTGGATGAGCCCGCGCAGTCTCCAGTGCTGTCGGAAGGCGTCAGGTGTGTGGAGGTCGCAACGCTCGAGAGCGGCCCGGGTCCTCAGCACTGGCCACGTGGCAGTGCGCGCGATCTGGCCTATGTCATCTACACCTCCGGCTCCACCGGAAACCCCAAGGGCGTGCTCATCAACCACGGGGCGGTGTGTACGCACTTGCAATGGCTGCGCAAGCAGTTCAGCTTCGGGCCTGCGGATCGCCTGCTCATGCGCGCCAGCACGTCTTTCGATGCCTCGGTGTGGGAACTGTTCTCTGCCTTGCACAGTGGTTCTACGCTTGTGCTCGCGCGCAGCGCCAGTGACAGGGATCCGGAAGCCGTGGCGAAGGATATCCGGGAGCATGCAGCCACAGCCTTCATCGCGGTTCCCGCGATGCTCCGCGCCCTGCTGGCAGAGAACCATCTGTCCCGTTGTTCGAGCTTGCGTATCGTCTTTGCAGGAGGGGAGGCACTCGCCGCCTCGACAGTGAATGATTTTCACGCGCAATGCCCGGCAGAACTCCACAATCTTTACGGGCCAACCGAAGACTCGATATGGGCCACCTGGTGGCCGTGTCCGCGGGAGAATGTCGAGTCGGTGCCGATTGGTCGCCCAATCCCGCCGGTGGAGACCTGGGTGATGGATGGTCAGGGAGAGTTGCTGCCAGAGGGGATTGCGGGTGAGCTGTATCTGGGGGGCGCGGGCCTGGCCGAGGGCTACCTGAACCGTCCTGAACTCACGGCGGAAAAGTTCGTGGCGCACCCTTTCAAGCCGGGTGCACGGCTCTATCGAACGGGTGATCGCGTACGGTGGCGGCCTGATGGCACCCTCGAGTTCCTGGGGCGCATCGATGCGCAGGTCAAGTTGCGCGGTTACCGCATCGAGCCCGGCGAGATCGAGGCAGCCCTGTTGGCGGAGGGGGCGGCCCAGGCAGCGGTTATTCTGCGCGAGGATCGAGCGGGTGATCCGCGTCTGGTTGCCTATGTGGCGGGTGTGTCAGTGGAGGGCAACGCGCTGCGAGAAGCGATGCGGCGACGTTTGCCGGAGTTCATGGTGCCCTCGGCCGTGGTGGTGTTGTCGGAACTTCCGCGCACGCCACATGGCAAGCTAGATCGCAAGGCCTTACCCGCACCTCGTCCGTTGGCTGGGGGTGGAAGTCGCTGTGCGCCGGAAACGGAAACCGAACGGGCCTTGGCTGAGCTCTGGTCCGATATCCTGGGTATCGAGCAAATCAGCCGTGACGATGACTTCTTCACTCTCGGCGGACATTCGCTGCTGCTGCTCCGCTTGCGTGCTCGCGTGAATGCGCACTTTGCCTGTTCACTCAGCATGCGGCAGTTGTTCTCCTGTGCGCTCCTGAAGCAGCAGGCCGTGCTGGTAGAAGCGCAGGAGAATTCAGCCCCTGGAGCTCCTGGCGCAGGCGTGAGTTCTGCGGGGCCGGTCCTGCAGGCACGTGAGCGCTCAGCCTTTCGGCGCGACTCCAGGATGCAACCTTCCCAGCTTCCGGCGCCGGACCGGACGCCTGCGGAACTGGCAGCCCGGGTTGAACTTGAATATCCCGCCTCGTTTGCACAGGAACGCATGTGGATGCGTGCGCAGGTCCGCACGGGTGGTGCTCCCAGCACGGTCAATCTTGCTTCCGTGATGGAGCAACTCGTCGCTGTTCCCTTGCGCCCACTGGGTGATTACACCCTCGTCAGCCCTGCTGCGCGATTGCGTGAGGAGGGCTCGCCTCCTCCTCCGGCGCGCCCCGAATATCCCGGGGTGCTCACGCGCATTCTCCGGCAGATCGTGGAGCACCCGCAGTCAATCGCCATCGAGCAGGGCGACGTGCGGCACACCTATGCAGACCTTGCGAACCGGGTGGCCAGGCTCCTTGCGTTGATGCAAATTGCGGGTGTCGACAGGCGGGATATCCTCGCCTTGCAGCTGCCACGCTCACCGGACCTGGCAGCGGCTTTCCTGGCCACACTCTGCGCAGGTGCTGTCGCCATGCCCGTCGAGCTCGAGGCCCCGGCGGCGCGTATGAAGTCCATGCTCGGCCATGCCCGCTGGCGATTGACCGCGGGACCGCTTGCCGATGACTGGACGCTGGAATGCCTGCAGACGGGGGAGATTCTGAAATCCTCGACTCTGCCTGAGGGCGATTTGCCTCCGCTCTCGGACCCCTTCGAGCCCAACGACCCCGCCTACGTCTTCTTCACGTCCGGCTCCACCGGAGAACCCAAAGCGATTCTGGGGCGCTACGCGGGTCTCTCCCAGTTCATTGCCTGGCAAACAGGCACCCTGGGAATCGGTGCGGGTGAACGTGTCTCGGGGCTGACCGTGCCGACGTTCGATGCCTCCCTGCGCGAGATTTTCCTGCCGCTCACCACCGGAGGCACCTTGTGCCTGCCTCCGTCCGGCCTTCCTCTCGATGAGGAAGCACGCTGGCTCGCCGAGTCGCACATCACGGTGCTACATCTCGTGCCATTGCGGCTACGCGCGTGGCTGTCTGCCGATGGCCTGGCTCCACTCCCGAACCTGAAATTCGCGATCTTCTCGGGTGAGCCGCTTCAGGGCGAACTGGTGGAAACCTTGCGGGCATCGCTCTCCGAAACCTCCCGCATCATCAATTTCTACGGCCCCACCGAGACCACGCTGATCAAAACCTGGTTCGAGGTGCCGAAACCCGCCTTGAATGGCATACAGCCGATCGGTGTTCCAATCCGCGATGCAGAGATTGAGATCCGTGATCAGGAGGGACGCGCCTGCGGCGAAGGCGAGGCCGGGGAGATCGTCATCCGTACCCCTTTCGCGAGCCTGGGCTATCTTGGAGAGGCCAGTGATGCGTGGCGCTTCCGGAAGATCTCATCAGAGGCGGGCGTCGAGGAAGTGGAATACCGCACCGGTGATCTTGGATATCGCGATGCACGAGGCGTTCTGCATATCCTCGGACGTCTCGATCGGCAGGTGAAAATCAGTGGCGTCCGGATCGAGCCAGAGGGCATCGAGTCGCTGCTCACCGGACATCCGGCAATACGGGCCTGCGCCGTGGTTCCCGCACCGGCGCCGGGAGGGCAGGATACAAGTCTCATCGCCTGGGTGGTTCCGGTGGCAGAGATGCCGGAAACGGCAGTTCTGCGTCACTACTTGAGCGAGTGGCTGTCACCTGCAGCGATCCCGTCCCTGTTCGCGCCATTGGAGGCTTTGCCCGCCCTCCGCAATGGCAAGATTGATCGCGCGGCGCTCTCGGCGCGGCAGCCAGATGTCCGTTCAAACCCCGGTGCCCGCAGGACCCCTCCCGATGATCCCCTCGAGTGCGCGCTCGCGGCAATCTGGAAATCGCTCATGCCACAGCTGGAGCCCTGTCGCGAGGATGATTTCTTTGCGGTGGGTGGAAATTCATTGATGGGCGTGCGGCTGATCAATCGATTGCACTCGGAACATGATCTCGAGATCGACCTGCGTGATCTGCTCGCACATCCAAGCCTCTACGCGATGGCGGACCTGATGCGTGCCCGGGCATCCCAGCAGGCCAGCGTGTTGCCCGCATGAGCAAACTCTCCGGCAAGATCCACGACA
>JAURMM010000169.1 GCA_030830685.1 Gammaproteobacteria bacterium
ACATGATGAACTACACCCGGCACGAGCCTCTGGGTGTAATCGCCTGCATCACGCCGTGGAATTCCCCCCTGCTGCTGCTCACCTTCAAGATTGCGCCCGCGCTCGCCGCCGGCAATACCGTGGTGGTGAAGCCTTCCGAATTTACCTCCACCTCCACGCTCAAGTTCATGGAGCTGGTCGCGGAGGCGGGCATTCCCCCGGGCGTGATCAACGTGGTGACGGGCTTCGGTAACGAGGTGGGCTCGGCACTGGTGGAGCACCCACGCGTGGCCAAGGTGTGTTTCACCGGCGGCACCGAGAGCGGCATCCGGGTCTATCAGGCCGCGGCGGCAGGACTCAAAGGCTGCACCCTCGAACTGGGCGGGAAGTCGCCCAATATCGTGTTTGATGACGCGGATCTCGATGATGCAGTAAAGGGCGCCATCTCCGGCATCTTCGCCGCCACCGGGCAGACCTGCATTGCGGGCTCACGCCTCTTGGTGCAAGACAGCATCTACGACACCTTCGTGGACAAACTGGTGGCCTTTGCGCGCACTGCGCGGATGGGAGATCCCATGGATCCGGCCACCCAGGTGGGTCCGGTGACCACGCCTGCCCAGTACGCCAAAATCCTCGACTACATCGCCATCGCCAAGGCCGAAGGTGCCCGCTGCCTGTTGGGTGGAAGCCCGGCACAAGGCCCGGCCTGCGGGGATTCCGAGCTTTTCATCGAGCCCACCATCTTTGGCGATGTGACCAACGACATGCGCATCGCACAGGAAGAAGTGTTTGGCCCGGTGTTGTCCATCCTGCGCTTCAAGACAGAGGAAGAGGCCATCGCGATTGCGAACGACATCGCCTTTGGCCTCGCTGCCGGTGTGTGGACGCAGTCCATCAAACGCGCGATCAAGGTTTCAAATGCCATTCGGGCTGGCACCATCTGGGTCAACACCTATCGCGCGGTGAGCTATCTGTCGCCTTTCGGCGGCTACAAGAAATCCGGCCTGGGTCGTGAGAACGGCCTCGAGGGCATGCGGGAATTCCTGCAGACCAAGAGTGTGTGGATCTCCACCGCCGCCGATGTCCCCAACCCTTTCGTGATGCGGTGATTCATGGCAGCCCTGACTGACGTACTGGTCGTTTCCCTGGAACAGGCGGTCGCCGCCCCCTATGCCGCCCGCCTGCTGGCCGAGGCTGGTGCGCGCGTCATCAAGATCGAGCGTGAGGAAGGCGACTTCGCCCGCGCCTATGACACGGTGGTGAACGGAGAGTCCACCTTCTTCGTCTGGCTCAATGCGGGCAAGGAATCGCTGGTACTGGATGTGAAGTCACCGGACGATCTCGCGCTGCTGCGCAAGATGCTCGCGAAGGCAGATGTATTCATCCAGAACATCCGCCCGGGTGCGGTCGATCGGCTCGGCCTCGGTTACGAGGAGCTCGCACGCGAGAATCCCGGACTCATCATGTGCAGCATCTCGGGCTACGGCAATGAAGGACCACTGGCCGAGATGAAGGCCTACGACTTTCTGGTGCAGGCAGAAGCCGGCCTCTGTTCGGTGACTGGCACGGACGGCGTGCCCACCCGCTGCGGCATTTCCATCTGCGACATCTCGACTGGACTCACCGCCTACAGCGAGATCCTGCGTGCACTGCTGGAACGCGGACGCACGGGGCGCGGCCAGTTCCTCGATATCTCGCTGTTCGATGTGTTGAGCGAGTGGATGAGCGTGCCCATGGCGCTCTTCAAGTACGGCGGAAAACTCATCAAGGGCACGGGTCTCGATCACCCACAGATTGCGCCTTATGGCGCTTACGCAACCTCCGACGGCCAGATCATCATCGCCGTGCAGAATCACCGCGAATGGCTCGATCTGTGCAGAATCCTGAAGGCCTCAGAGCTGGCGAGCGATCCGCGCTTCAGCACGATTCCCGATCGGGTCACCAACCGTGCCGCACTCAAGGTGGAGCTGGAGAAGCATTTCGCGGCCCACACGCGCGAATCGCTTGCCAAACTGCTGGATGAGGGCAACATTGCCTGGGGCCGACTCAACACGGTGGAAGACGTGTGGTCGCATCCCGCCTTGAAAACCAAGGAAGTGCTGAGCGGGGATCGTCGTGCGACTTTCGTGCGGCGAGTCTGTGATACCGCGGAAGCCCCGCGCCTGGTGCCTGCCATCGGCGAGCACAGCGCAGCCATCCGCAATGAGTTCTCATGACAAAAACGAGAGGGGAGCAAGCATGACACTGAAGACACTCTGCGCCGTGGCGCTGGCTGCGTGCGTGACTCAGGCCGTGGCCGATGAGCATCACTGGTACCCCTCGAAATGGGGCAAGGACGACACCTTGGGAGCCGCCAATCTGAACAGCCCCGAGCTGGCACTTGAAGCGGCCAAGCTGGTGAAGACCGGCAAAACCTACCGCCTTGGGATGGAATCCAACCCGGAGACCCCAGCTTATCCGCCGCGCAACCTGCACGTGATCGTGCTCGCCCCGGGGCAGCTCTCCGGCAAGGCGCTGGGTGAGAACAAGATGACCTACGCGGATGACATCATCAACGGCTGGGTGGGTGTAGGCTCGCAGATCGATGGGCTTGGCCATGCCGGTATAGACCAGCTCTACTACAACGGCGTGCATGGCAACGACTTCATCAAGCCGGATGGCCTCACACGCTATGGCACGCACGCCCTGCCCCCTTTCGTGACACGGGGCGTGATGCTCGACATGGCCAAGTGTGCCGGCAAGGCGCGTCTGGACGTGGGTGAGGTGTTCAACAAGGCAGAGATCGAGGCCTGCGCAACCAAGCAGAACACGCCGCTAAAGCGTGGCGACGTCGTGCTATTCAACACGGGCTGGATGGATCTCATCACCACCGACCTTCCCCTCTACAACAAGGGTGAGCCGGGCCTCGGCAAGGGTGGCGCGGAATATCTGGCCAGCAAGGAAGTGATGGCAGTGGGCGCGGACACCTGGGCACTGGAAGTCCTGCCTTCCGAGGACACCAAGGAAGCATTTCCGATTCACCAGATTCTGCTCACGAAGAACGGTGTCTATATCCTGGAAAACATGGACACCCGTGAGCTCGCCAAGGACAGCGCTTACGAGTTCATGTTCGTGCTCGGTGCCGCGCGCATGACTGGTGCGGTGCAGATGATCATCAACCCTGTGGCGATCCGCTGATCGCCACCCATCTTGAGAGTTCGAGTCCCGTGGCAACCCACCTGATAGATGGCCCCTATTTCGAGGAATTCTTCCTCGGCCAGACTTTTGTCGCCCCCTCCATCACCGTCACTGACGGCCATGCCGCCATGTACGGTGCGCTGTTTGGCGATCGCATGCGCCTGCCGCTCGACCGTCACCTGGCACAGAAAGTCACAGGCGATAACCGGGGCGTATGCCATCCCTATCTCGCCATGCACCTTGCGGCGGGCCAGACGACCTATGCCTCACAGCATGTGAAAGGGAACCTGTTCTATCGGGGGGTGTTGCTGCGACGACCGGTGTTCATCGGGGATTCGCTCTACACCACCACGCGTGTGGTGGGCTTGAAACAGAACGCGATCAAACCCGGTCGCGCCGCGACCGGCATGGTGGTGCTGGAGATGACCACCGTGAACCAGCACGATGAGGTGGTACTGCATTTCTGGCGTTGCCCGATGATCGCCTGCAAGGATCCGGATGCGAACACCGGCCACAACGACAGCTTCGACGCCATTCCCAACAGCTTCGCCCTGGAGGAACTGCTGGAAGCTTTGCCGAGCGGCTGGAATCTGGCGCCGCTCGCCTGCGATATCACCGGGCTCAAGTCACCCACAGTGGCCAAGGGCGATGTATTCGAGGTAGGCCCCAAGGACACGGTGACCTGCGCGCCTGAGCTGGTGCGCATGTCGCTCAACATCGCCTACACCCATACGGACGCAACCCGGAGCTATCTCGGGCAGCGGCTCGTGTACGGTGGCCACACCATCTCCTTCGCACTGGCCCAGGTGCAGCGGGCACTGCCCAATGTGCTGCACATGGTGGCGTGGCGGCATTGCGACCACGTGGGGCCGGTGCTGGAAGGCGTCATCATCAGCACGCGCTTCACGGTGGTGGACATTCACACGGTGCCGCAGGGTGGCGTGCTGTACGACCTGGCCGTGGAAGCCTTCGCGCACCGCGCGGACAAGTCCGGCGAGATGAAGGTCGAGAAAGTCCTCGATTGGGGGTTGGTGGTGTGGAGCGCCTGAGGACGCTCCCAGCGCTTGAAGCGGTGAGTCAGAGACTCGCCGTGTGGCCACCATCCACGGTAATCAGATTCCCGTTCATGTAGCGGGAGGCGTCTGAGGCCAGATAGATCAGCGCGCCGTCGAGTTCTGCGGGGTCACCAAAGCGCTTGGCAGGGATGCGGTTCCGCAGACGATCACCCGCCGGCGTCTGTAACCACTCATCGTTCATCTCCGTGGTGAAATAGCCCGGTGCCAGCGCATTCACGCGGATACCCGTGGTGGCGAGATCCACGCACAAATCCCGTCCCAGATTGATGAGTCCAGCCTTGGCAGCAGAATACGGTGCAAGGTGCCCGATGGCGCGGATGCCGAGCACCGAGGCAATGTTGATGATGCTCGCGCCGCGCCCGTCTTCCAGCCGACGCTTGATCACCTCCTGGGCAAGCACCCAGGGGCCGCGCAGATTGGTTTCATAGACCGTATCCCATTGTTCATCGGTGAGCTTCTGCGGGGCCTTGGGAATCGCTATCCCGGCGTTGTTCACCAGTACATCGATGGGCGCGACGGCCTCGGCTGCCGTTACGCAGGCGCGGATATCGTCGCGGTTGCGCACATCAAGCGCATAAACCTCACAACGCCCGCCCTCGGCGCGAATTTCAGCCGCCAGGGCTTCCAGCTTGTCCGCACTGCGTGCGCACAGCGCAACACGCGCCCCGGCACGGGTGAGGGTGCGGGCGAAGTGGCGGCCAAGGCCACTCGAGGCGCCCGTCAGCAGCACATGCCGGGCGGAAAGATCAAACAACTGGCCGAGAAAGGCTTGCGGGTTCATGGTTCGACAGCTTCCAGGATTGAACTTGGGAATGTGCGGAATCAGCGGGCGCCGGTGTTGAGCGCGCTTGGCTCAAAATCCTTGGGGCTCAACTTGCCCGGATTGGTCACCGTCACCATCTGCAAGGTGGTGCAATGCTTGTTCTGCAGATCGATCGCGGCCGACGAATCAAGCAGCGGCGCGCCACTGCCCTTGTTTTCAGCCAGGTGATAGTCCGGATGGGCGAGACCGGCCATCAGCATCTTCCAGAGGGTGCCCGCACGGTCGTAGACCTTGCCGAGAATGGGCGACATGGTCTGCGCATCTACATAGAAATAGCGCCGGGACAGCGGATGGTCATCGCGCCGTGGTTTGCCTTCCAGCACATAGGCTTTACGCAGCTGCCAGCTCACCTGTGGGAAGCAACCCGATTGGCCGGTGAATTCCACGAACTGGTAATCGTACTTGCGGGCTTTCTGTGCCGCGTGCTGCTGCTGGTCGTGGCGGTACATGGGCAGGAGAATCCAGGTTGAGCCGCCGAAGGTCCACTCCATATCCTTGATGCGTCCGGTGTAGCCGAGGAAATCCTCGATCATGATGTCGCTGCCGAGGAAGGAATCCGTGCGGGTGGTGGTAGCCACACGCCGCACACGGCGCAGGTTGGGCACATACATCCACCCCTGCTCTTCTGCGTTGTCATCGCTGTTGTAGTAGATGAGGAGCTTGGTGCCTTCCACATCCGTGGGGTCTTCAGCCTCCAGGGTGATGGCGCTGTAGACCGCGTAGGGGTTCTTGGGCAGGGCCGGCACCGGATCGGTGACATGGCGATACATGTAGCGCATACCCTGTGCGTTGAAGGTCAGCGTGCGCTCTATGCTCTGGCTGCGCATGTCGCGGTAGCCCCAGTACATCTCCGGGATGATGGTGCTGTCTGCGGCAAAGGCATAGCGCATGTTCCAGGCAAGTTTTTCACCAGCACGAGGGTCTTCCGTGCTCAGCTCACCGGGGAATGGTCTGCCGGCGGTATAATTGATGAGCTGGCTGTCGCCGTCGCCCAGCTGCGCTTGGCCACCATATTGTTGCGTGGCAGCCACGAAATTGGGATGCGGATCAAAGGAAACTGGCTCGCCGACGGTGATCGCATACCAGTCCTCGGCAATGAGATCTGCGAGATCAGGGTCCAGTACCTGTCGGTATTCCGCGACATTGGCAGAAGTGATCACCGTGCCCGGCTCGGGTGAGATCTCCTGCAGCTGCGCCATGTCGAGGTCAAAATCCCCTGCAGCGATAGCGGCCGTCCACAGTGCCAAAGCTGAGCCGACCGCCAAGCGAAACCCACCACGGCGGGCCATGAAACCTTGCATCAGAATGTTCCTTAAAAAAAATTGGTGACAGTTACCTTATTTCCGGAAATTGGTGACAGTTACTCTATTCGCGGAATACCAGAGCATGAATCAGGGGCCCCCTGCCCTGTGGTGCAGGCCATGAATGAGGTGACTGTCACGAATTACCGCCACGACTTTCCGCGGGCGCGGGAAATAGGGTAACTGTCACCAATTTCAGAGGAGGGTGCCTTGGGCGCCCACGCATTGCACCACCGACCAGGCGGCCATGGTGCGGATGCCGGCATCCTCGTCTTTCAGCAGGGGGGCGAGCAGCGGCAGGGCTTTTTCATCCCGCCGGTGACCGATGAGCCAGGTGGTTTGCAGACGAACATCGTCCTCTTCGTGTGCAAGCCCCCACGCGTAAACGGGTGTCGGATCTGCCTCTATGCCGCTCCAGGATTCCAGCACGCGGGTCGCCGCATCTGCATTGAGTTTGCAGCATGTAATGAGGACTTCCGTGATCTGCGCCGCGGTGGCAGCGGGCAAGCGCTTCAACGCACCTGCCAGAATGGAGGATTCCATCGGCTTGCCATAGGCCACGCCTTTGATGAGTCGACCGATGGCCTCGTCGTTGCCCTGCCCTGCCGCACTTGCCATGGCGGCCAGTGACACACGCTCATCGGAGCGGTCGGCCATCAGTTTCATGAGGCGGTCACCTGTTTCCTTGGCTGGAAATAACCCCATGGCGATGGCAGCGACCTCACGTTCTTCTACCTGTTCGGACTCCACCAAGGCGAAGAGTCTTTGTGTGACATTCCCGCCATCCCCCAGGGCCACGAGGGCATAGTAGGCATACGCACGCACAGTTTCGTGAGTGCTTTCGTCCTCAATCAAATCCTGCAATTGGTCGTTGAGGCCTTCCACCCGCCCGCGGGCGATGGCCTGCACGGCACTCTTGCGCACGAAGGAACTGCCTTCGCGCAGCGCTTCACTGATGAGATCTTCCATGTCTGCGCGCGGGGTAGCGGCGAGAGACTCCATCATGAGTCCAAGGGTGGCCGGATCCCGCTCTGCAGCCCGGAACAGCAGATCCAGTTCCAGCGGATGCGAACTCGCCAGCAGGGTATCAATGGTGGCGCGCTTGAATACCAGGTCGTCACTCGCGAGGTAAGTCCTCAAAAACTCGAGGGCAGGGCCATTCCCGGTTTCGGCCAATGTACCAGCCGCCAACAACCGGTCGTAGACGTCTCCAGCCTTGAAGCTTGCTTCAGCCACATTCACCGCAGCGCCAAACAGGGCATCGGCAGTAGGCGCCTCAGTGGCTACCGAGGAGTTGGCGGCCTCGGCGAGTGCTGCAATGGGCAACCCTACCAACAGCAGGGCACAGCAGGCGGCGGTGGAGAAGGACCAGCGTCGGTCACGGGCGTGCGGGATAAAGGGCATGGAGTAGTCCCTGGAGAGCGGTACGGTGACCAAAAAAAACGGGCTGCCGAAGCAGCCCGCTTATTAGACACCCCGGCAGCGCCGGGGTGCAACGTGAGCTCGAGCGAGAGTCTTAGCGACCCTCGGTCAGATAGTTCACGTCGTGGGTCTTCTTCACATCCGACAGTTCAACCGCCGGGAAGCTGTTGCCGCGGCACGGCACCAAGGTTCCACGCTTGTTCTGCAGGTCGATCACGTTGATGCTCTGGAAGGCCAACATCCGGGTGCCTTCTGGCGTCGGATCCTGCTTGATGACAGGGCTTTCCTTGAACTGGGGATCTTCCGTCCACACCTTCTGGATCTGCCACACCTTCCACAGCTCCCCTGCCTTGTCGAAAGCGTTGGCGTAGAAGGACTCGCCAGACTCACGATCCGAGTAGATGAACTTGGTGGAGTACGGATGTCCCGAACGCTGGGGGTACATACGGACTACGTCCATGGTGCGCACTGCCCAGTCATCCAAAGGAGCCCAACCATTGGGACCGTAATAGATGGTGTCACGAGTGCGGGACCGGGCCACGGCGAGAATGCGGGCCGTGCCCACGTATTCCCACTTGTGTTCCAGCGGACGCCCATTGAAGCCATAAAAATCTTCCAGGGTGTGATCCGTGCCCAGCAGGGAGTCGGACTTTACTTCCACGGAGATACGGCGCACACGACGGAGGCTCGGGATGTAGGCCCAGGAGTCGTCCGGCTTGCGCGGGTCGTCGTAGCGGAGAATCAGGAACGCCGTGCCCGCGATATCGAACGGCGAGGTAAAGCCGGTGTATTCGCGGAAGTTGGTGTTCTTGGCGAAACCTTCGCCATTGTTCATGCGGTAGTTGGAGTCTGGAAGGTCAGCACGTCCGGACATCAGCACGCGCTGGTAAGGCCCTGCGAGCACGCGCTCGAAGTTGCCACCTCCGGTGTAGTACTGTTTGTACTGACCACCGTCGGACGACATGATGTCGTGGCCGCTGTGCTCACCACCCTCACGCACCCACACCCAGTGCACTTCGTTGACCTTCAGGCCAGCGGACTGCCAACGGTACATCCAGTTCCATGCCCACTTCCAGCCATCCTCGGCGCTGCCGGGCGTGAAGGTGGCGGGGTCGAACGGACGACCGGCGGTGTAGTTCTCGATAGCGCCGTCAGCCGCAATGGTGGCCTGGCCGGCAAACTTCTCGGTGGCAGCCTTGTAGGATTCCGGGGGTGAAACGTCGCCCGCGTCCTTGATCTTCATGTCCATGCCTTCGAACAGCACGGTTTCCTGCTGCTCGGCGGGAATGAACGGACGGACCAAGTCCGCCTTGTCATAAGTAATAGTGTCGCCGTCCACGAACTGTGGCTGGGCTTCCTGGTTGGCCTTGATCCAGGCCAGGTGGTCTTCCGGGCTGAACGCCTGGCTGACCAGCGGCTGGGCAGCGAGTGCTGCCAGCACCGCCAAACGCAGTGATTGTTTGATCATGTAAATGTCCTCGTCCTCTTCTTGAGCTTTGAGTACCCCGGCGGCTGGAACAGGTTCAAGCCGCCGGGGACGTACGTCAGATGACTTTTATCAGAACTGGTACTTCAGCTGGAAGAACAGTTCGTCGTTGCCGCGCAGAGCGCCGATGCCTTCATGGGCCACACCAAACACAGCCTGCTGATAGGGATCGTTGTTTGCGCCGTTG
>JAURMM010000170.1 GCA_030830685.1 Gammaproteobacteria bacterium
ACGCAATTCAAGCAAGCCCAGTCTGCCCGTCACGCCCTCCGGTGAGTAAAGCTTGTCGATGCAGAATTCCGCACGATGGGTGTTGCCGCTGACATCCACCAGCAGATTGCGGAACAGGCGGTCCACCAGCCAGGGCGCGATGGGCGTGCCGGGTACAGGTTGCTGGCGGGCGAGCTCCTGCAGGGCGATCTCGAGTTCATGCACGGCCTCGGCACGGGCCTCGTCGGTCCGGGGCGCCTGACTGGTGGGTCCGATGAACAATCCCGAGAAGAAATAAGACAGCGCGGGATGCTGGTGCCACCACGCCACCATGCTGGCCAGAAGATCCGGTCGGCGCAGGAAGGGCGAGTCCCCCGGTGTCGCGCCTCCCAGCACGAAGTGATTGCCGCCACCGGTGCCTTCATGGCGGCCATCGAGCATGAACTTCTCGCTCGACAATCCGCACTGCCGTGCCGCGTCATAGAGGAAAGTCGTCTGTTCGACCAGACCCTCCCAGTGGTCGACGGGATTGACGTTGACTTCGATGACGCCAGGATCGGGCGTGACGCGCAGATGTACGAGCCGCGGGTCGCGGGGTGGCTCATAACCTTCAAGCGCCACCGGACAGCGAAGCTTGCGCGCAGTGTCCTCGATGGCCGCGACCAGCGCGACGAAAGCCTCCACGCAGTCCAGAGGCGGCAGGAACACGAACAGGCATCCGTTGCGTGGCTCCACGCACAGCGCCGTGCGCGTCAGTCCCGCTGCTGATACGAAAGGTTGCGGGGGTGCCGCATCCAGCCTCTTCGCTCCAACACCGATGTTCTCGCGCTGCAGGACTATCGAGGCGGTCGGGAGCGGTGCGAGCGGCCGTGTGGGATCGGACTGTATCAAGGGCTCTTGGTCGGACGGCGCTACCCAAGGCAGCGAATCGAGCGGCAGACGCAGGCCCATGGGGGAATCGCCGGGGAGTAGCAGACAGCGCTCCTCGCGCAAGAACCACCGTCCGCTTTGCCAGCCGCCGCCAGTGTGACGCAGCGGCAGCACATGCCCCACCGCATGCTCCAGGCCCTGGCTGAAAAGCCTTGTCAGCCGCTCGCGGGCAATCGGATCTTCCAGACGATTGTCGAAGGGATCGACATTGATTGGCAGACGCCGCTCCTGCCACAGGGCATGCCAGGCGTCTTCATAGGCAGGAAAGACGTGGCCGGGGTCGCAGTCGAGGCGTTCGGCGAGTGCGCAGAGGAACGTCTGTGCGGTGTGCGCAGTAGCGCCGCGCGAGGTGTCATCCAGGCACAACCACTCGGAGGCCTGCCACAGCGGCTCCCCATCCGCGCGCCAGATGAGATTGAGGGACCAGCGCGGCAGAGGCTCGCCGGGGTACCACTTGCCTTGTCCTTGATGCACCAGCCCGTGAGGCGCGCAGTATTCGCGCAGCGTCACCAGCAGTTGACTGGCCCGTGCCCGTTTGCCCGGACCCAGAGCCGCGGTATTCCATTCCTCGCCATCCGGATCATCGACCGCCACGAAGGTTGGCTCGCCACCTTGGGTGAGACGAACATCAAGCGATCGTAGTTGGGCATCCACCGCATTGCCGAGTGCATTGATTGCAGACCACTGGGCGTCACTGTAGGGCTTGGTGACGCGCGGCGTCTCGTGGACGCGGGCGACATTCATCTCATGACTGAAGCTCACCTCGCAGGGTTCCAGCGAGCCCGAGATAGGCGCGGCCGAAGCCGGGTCAGGTGCACACGCGAGGGGCAAATGGCCCTCGCCGGCCAGCAACCCCGAAGTCGGGTCCAGACCAATCCAGCCCGCGCCTGGCAGGAAGACCTCGCACCACGCATGAAGATCCGTGAAATCCTGCCTTGGTCCGGTCGGACCATCCACTGGTGTGATATCGGGTTCGAGCTGGATCAGATAGCCTGAGACGAAGCGCGCGGCGAGGCCCAGTTCGCGCAGGATGCAGACCAGCAGCCAGGCTGAATCGCGGCAGGATCCGGCGCCGCGTGCAAGCGTCTCCTCCGCTGTCTGCACGCCGGGCTCCATGCGGATCAGGTAGGCGATCTCCTGCTGTAGCCGGCGGTTCAATCCAACCAGGAAATCAACGGTGTCGTGCCGTCCCTGCGACACGCCAGACAGCCACGCCGACAACAGTGGTCCAGTGGGTGCAGGTTGCCGGCAGGGCGCGAGTTCAGCGGACAGCGAGGGTGCGTAGCTGAACGGAAAGTGGCGAGCGCTCTCCTCCAGAAAAAAATCGAATGGATTCAGGACCGCCATTTCCGCGACCAGCGAAACCGACACCCGGAATTCTCGCGTGCGCTCCGGGAAGACCAGCTGTGCCAGGTGATTGCCGGAAGGATCCTGCTGCCAGTTGATGAAATGACTGTCCGGCGTGATGCGCAGCGAATAGCTCAGTATCCGGGTTCGCCAATGGGGTGCGGGCCGTAATCGAACGGTCTGCGCGCCGAGTTGCACCAATCGGTCGTAGCGGTACTGCGTGGTGTGCTCGAGCGCAACGTGAATGGACAAGGGCCTCGGCTCCGCTGAACAGACAGGGAATTCGAGCTTACTGTGCCCTTGATGCGGCGCAAGCGTTGCATCGCAAAAAAAGCTGCGCGCACAAGATTGGCCCGGTTTTCAGAGTCGCGACACACAGGATGCGCCGATTTGGCGCACTCTGTCTGCCATCTGCGTAGATCAGACCCGCACGTACTCGTAGCTGGCCGGCATGTTGTTGATGCCGCGATCGGGTGGCGCCAGCCAGCCAGCCATCTTGCCCGGTTCCGTCACCCGCACCATCAGGCTTTTCACGTAAGCCTTGTCTTCCTCGCTTGGCAGCCACTGCAGACGCTTGCGGGCATGGTCCTCGGCGTTCATGCGATTGCCCTGGAGATCGGTCGCGATCCCAGCCCAGGTACCGATGTTGCGCCCGAAGCGCGTGGAGGGCAGTGACAGCTGTACGTCATGACCTGCGCGCTTGATGATCATGTTCCAGCGCTTGAGGCCCATTTCGCAGTCCTTGACGTAGGACGCGCGCGCGACCTCGTTCATTGCATTGCGCATCGGCACGGTCTCGCTGCTCACGCCACCGCGGTCATCCGGCACGGCAAGCTCGAAGGTGCTCTCGGTGCAGAGGTGATCTTCATACAGGGCCTCGTCCGGGCGACCCTTGATGCCATTGGCAAAGGTGGTGGCTGCGTTGGACGAGACCTCGGATCCAAAGAGATCAAGCGAGGAGGTGAACCAGAAATTCAGATAACGCTGTAGCAGCGGGAGATCGATGCCGCCCGCGCGCCGAATCGCTACAGGGTCATCGGTGCCCAGCTCCTTCATGAGCTCGAGCGTGCGACGGACGACGCGGCTCAAGCCGGTCTCGCCCACGAACATGTGATGCGCTTCTTCAGTCAGCATGAAGCGGCAGGTACGTGCCAGCGGATCGAACGACGATTCCGCCAGACTTTTCAGCTGGTACTTGCCATCACGGTCGGTGAAATAGGTGAAGCAGAAGAAGGACAGCCAGTCTTCGATCGGCTCGTTGAAGGTGCCGAGGATACGGGGTTTGTCTTCATCGCCGGAATGGCGGGAGAGCAGCTCCTCGGCCTCTTCGCGTCCATCGCGGCCGAAATAGGCATGCAGCAGATAGACCATCGCCCACAGGTGCCGTCCCTCTTCCACGTTCACCTGGAAGAGGTTGCGCAGGTCGTAGAGTGAAGGGCAGGTCAGCCCCAGCAGGCGCTGCTGCTCGACGGATGCAGGCTCGGTATCACCCTGAGTGACGATGAGACGCCGGAACTGCGACCGGAATTCCCCCGGAACCTGCTGCCAGACTGGCTCGCCCATCATGTCACCAAAGCCGATGCGGCGGTCAGGAATGGCATCGGCGAGAAAGATGCCCCAGCGGTAATCCGGCATCTTCACCGCGCCATAACTCGCCCAGCCCTCGACATCTACGCCAATGGCAGTGCGCAGATAGACGTCGTTCTCGGCGAAGTCGCTCGGGCCCATTTCCTGCCACCAGTCGAGGAAGCGCGGTTGCCAGTGTTCGAGTGCGCGCTGCAGGGTGCGATCGCTCGCAAGGTTGACGTTGTTCGGAATGCGTTCGCTGTAGTTGATGCTCATCACGATTCTCCGCTGACGGAAGTCCGATAAAGAGAGGGGTGCGGACCTAGACCCGTTCCCAGTTGAATTGCGCCTTGCTCCCGGTGCCAAAGACTTTCAGCGCGCCCTGTTCGCCAACCGCATTGGGGCGGATGAAAATCCAGTTCTGCCAGGCGGAGAGTCGACCGAAGATGCGCGTCTCCATGCTCTCCTGGCCACCGAAACGCAGGGATGCCTCCATGCCCGTGAGTGCATCAGGGGACAGGCTTGCGCGCTCCTCGATGGCGAGACGCACTTCGTCCACCCAGTCGAGGTCGTCGGGTGCAAACGTCACCAAGCCAAGTGTCATCGCCTCTTCTGCCGTGAGGGTCTGGCCCATCACGGCGCGCGCAGCAGCTACAGGCTCCTCGCGGCCGCAGAAGCGTGTCGCGAGACGGATCTGGTGATTCACCATGGGGTAGAGGCCAAAGTTCACTTCACCCAGCGAGAGGCTCGGCGCTTGGTCCGGCGCGTCTGGCAACTGCAGCATGTAGCTCCGATCCGCGCACAAGGCGAGCTCGGCGAGCGTGCCGGCAAAACAGGAACCTTCGTCGATGAGGGCATAGAGGCTGCGCGATGAGACGTCCAACCGCGCCAGCGTACGGCGCAACAGCCCGAGTGTTTCTGCCACCAGCCAGTCTTCCCCCAGCGCGAGCAGCGTGCCGTCAATGGCCTGCATCACGGCCGGGTTGCCACGGGTCTTGATGATCCAGGTTCCGACATCCAGTTCGTTCAGACGCAGCAGCAGGATGGCATCGTCGAGCTCCCGGGCCATGGCGAGCGGCCACCAGTCGGCACCGGCTGCGTGGATACCGGCAGTATTCGCGGGACCGGCTTCTTCAGGTGCAGAGATGGTGAGCGTTGCGGTGCGCGCCTTGCGGTCGATGCCGACGTCCACGTGCCGATAGTGAATTCCGGTGTGATCAATTACGCGCGATAGTGGTGTCAGGTTGATGCCAGAGGCTGCGGTGCGCCGCGTGCTCGAATCCCGCAGCCGTGCGACATGCCCGGCGAGGGCTTCAGTGAATTGCTGTGGCCGGGCGACGTGGTCGACCAGTCCCCACTGCCGTGCGCGATCCCCGCGCACGCCTTCGCTGGTAGTGCAGAAGAAATCAGCCAGATCACGCCGCACGCGGCGCTTGTCGATGATGCGTGTCAGTCCGCCGGTGCCTGGCAACACGCCAAGCAGCGGAACCTCGGGCAGGCTGACGGTGGAGGACCGATCGTCCACCATGAGAATCTCGTCGCAGGCCAGGGCCATTTCGTAGCCGCCACCGGCACAAGTGCCATTCACGGCGGCGAGAAAGCGCAGGCCCTCGTGGCGACTGGAATCCTCGATGCCATTTCGCGTCTCATTGGTGAACTTGCAGAAATTCACCTTCCATGCATGGCTCGACTGACCAAGCATGTAGATGTTCGCGCCGGAGCAGAACATGCGCTCCTTGCGACTGGTCAGGACCACCACCTTGACTGAGGGATGCTCGAAGCGCACGCGCTGCAGGGCATCGTGCAGTTCCATGTCCACACCGAGATCATAAGAATTGAGTTTGAGCTTGTAGCCGGGCTTCATGCCCTTGTCCTCGTCCACATCCAGCGACAGGGTGGCCACATCACCCTCGATGGCCATGTGCCAATGGACGTAGGAATCCGGATGACGATCGTAGGTGAGATAGTGGGGGGCATCCCCTGTGGTCTCTCGCACGGCGCTCATGGTGTGATGTGCTCCTCGGCGGTAGCGCCTTGCAGCGCTTTTGTAAGGGATTGAAAAGCCTCGTCGGTACTGAGACCGGAGGTATCAATGGTGCATTCGGACTGCGCATAGAGCGGTGCGCGCTCCAGCAGGATCTGGCGCAGGTCTTCCATGGCCTCTGCGTTGCCCGCCATGGGCCGCATGTCGCCTTGCGCGATGACGCGCGCCATGTGCTCTTCCGGGGTGGCCTTGAGCCACACCGTGAAGCAGGAGGACAGCAGGGTTGCGAATACTGTGGGTGCCGCGACTATGCTGCCGCCGGTGGCGATGACGCACTCCGGATATTCGTTCAACACCTGCACGAGACAGCGTTCCTCGTGGCGCCGGTAGGTCGCCTGCCCATAGATGAGGAATAATTCTTCCAGGGGCGTGCCGGAGCGCCGCTCGATTTCCCGGTCCAGCTCCACGAAGGGCACCTTGCGGGATTCGGCAAGGCGGGCGCCCAAGGTTGACTTGCCAGCGCCACGCAGTCCCAGCAGGGCAACGCGCCGTGTCCGTGCGGCGGAACCCGCGCCGAGCTCACCCTGCAGGCGCTGTCGCAGACGACCCAGTGTGTCTGCCGGCAGCTCCCGCAACAGGGCACAGAGCAGTGTGTACTCCACTGAGCCGGGATAAGGATCGTCCAGCAGCTCGGCCGGGCGCATGCCCAGCGCGCTGGCGATCTTCTGCAGCACCAAGATCGACGCATTGCCGTCGCCGCGCTCGAGCTGTGCGATGTAGCGCTCTGACACGCCGGACTGGCCTGCGAGCGCGCGGCGGGTCATGCCGCGCCGGGCGCGGGCGCGGCGTACCCGTTCGCCCAGGTCCTGCAGCAGCGCGCCTTCCCCCGCCTCGGGGGCTGGGGTGAGGTGCTGGGCCGCGAGATCCGGTGGCGTCAGGGACATCATGAAGTATATTGCCGACTTGAAACTGGTGTGAAATATAATTCATCAAATTCCAAGGCCGCAAGCTGGACAAGCTGGAGAGGAGAGGACATGGGCGAGAGCATCCGTATCCTGGTGGGCACGACCACCGGCAATACCCAGTACGTGGCCGAAGAAGCCCAGTACCAGCTGAAACAGGCGGACTTCGAGGCCGAGATCCTGCCCATGGACGACCTCGACGCCGGGGTCTTCACCGGCGGCGGGATCTTCCTCGTCTGCGTATCCACGTACGGCTATGGGGATGTGCCCGCTAACGCCAAGAAGCTCTATGAGTCCCTGGTCAAGGACAAACCCGACCTCTCGGCAGTGCGCTATGGGCTCATTTCGTTGGGCGACTCCTCGCACGCTCAGACCTTCTGTTTCGCCGGGCGTCGTTTCGACCAGATCCTGCAGAAACTGGGGGCGCGCCGCTTGGGTGAAGTTCTCAACCACGATGCCTCATCCGGCGTGATGCCTGAGGAGGCCGCCTCTGGCTGGATGCAGTTGTGGACCCCCGCCGCACGTGAGGTGCTGGCTGTTTGATGACTTTGGGGCACACTGGGAGACCCGATTCCCTGATGCCTGCGGAGTACCCGAGATGATGTCCGTTGCCGACCACAGCGTCGCACCACCGCAGGTAGAAATTCCGCGCAGCTACAACGCGGCCCACGATCTGCTGACGCGCAATCTGCGTGCCGGACGCGCGGACAAGATTGCCTACATCGACGATCACGGCAGCTATACCTTCGGCGACCTGCAACGCCGGGCCAACCGCGTGGCCCACGGGCTGATCGCAGCGGGCCTGCAGCCCGAGGATCGGGTCATGCTCGCGCTACATGACTCTATCGACTTTCCCAGCGTTTTCCTCGGCGCAGTCCAGGCGGGCATCGTGCCCATCGCCGTCAACACACTCCTCACGGCAGCCGACTACCGTTTCATGCTGGCAGACAGCCGGGCCAAGGCCTTGATCGTCTCGTCACCGCTGCTTGAGACCTTCCGCCCGGGGCTCAGCGAGGCGCAGTTCTGCACGCGAATCGTCGTGACAGGGCATCCAGTCTCGTCAGCAGAGAACTCCCTTGCGGCGCTGATGGATACTGCCGCGGAGGACTTCACGCCTCTGGCGCGCTCGCCTGATGAACCTTGTTTCTGGCTTTACTCCTCAGGTTCCACGGGCACTCCCAAGGGCACGGTCCATGCGCATGCGAGCCTCATCCAGACAGCTGAGTACTATGCGCGGCCCATCCTCGGGCTCTCGTCAGAGGATGTCGTGTTTTCTGCCGCCAAGCTGTTCTTCGCCTATGGTCTCGGCAACAGCCTGAGCTTCCCCCTGGCAGTCGGCGCCACTGCCATCCTCATGGCTGAGCGTCCCACACCCGAAGCGGTGTTCAAGCGGCTTGTGGAGCACCGGCCTTCGGTTTTCTACGGCGTGCCCACCCTCTATGCAGGCATGCTGGCGCATCCTGCATTGCCCTCCGCAGAAGCGCTCGGACTGCGCCTGTGTACCTCCGCGGGAGAAGCATTGCCGGCAGAGATCGGCCAACGCTTCACGGCGCAGTTCGGAGTGGAAATCCTGGATGGCATCGGGTCCACCGAGATGCTGCACATCTTCATGTCCAACCGTCAGGGCGATGTGCGGTATGGCACCACGGGCAAGCCGGTGCCAGGGTATGACATCCGCCTGTGCGATGAACAGGGTGTCGAAGTGGAGCCGGGTGCCTTGGGCGAGTTGCAGATCAAGGGGCCAACCGCGGCCCTCGGCTACTGGAACAGTCGGGCACGCAGTCAGGCTACTTTCGTCGGGGAGTGGACCCGGGCCGGCGACAAGTACACGCGCGATGCCGAGGGCTATTTCACTTACGGCGGTCGCTCTGACGACATGCTCAAGGTCAGCGGACAGTACGTGTCGCCGTTCGAAGTGGAAGGCGCACTGCTGGCGCATCCGGCAGTCCTCGAGGCTGCGGTGGTCGGCAAGGCAGATGAGGATGCGCTGATCAAACCGCTCGCCGTGGTCGTGCTCAAACCGGGTATGGCTGCGGATGCGGCGCTGGAGGCGGCGCTCAAGACGCATGTCAAGCAACGTCTTGCCCCTCACAAGTATCCACGCTGGATCCGCTTCGCGACCGAGCTTCCCAAGACCGCCACAGGTAAAATCCAGCGCTTCAAGCTTCGCGAAGGAATCTGATCATGCGCCCATGTCCTTTACTGGCCACCATGTGGTCAATCGTTCTGACGTGCTTCCTTGCGCCGGCCCAGGCTTCGGAACTGGCCACGCCGCTCGAAAAGAACGGCTACACCCGCATCAGCAGCTCCACTGAAATCGCGGGCTGGCTGCGCGCACTTGCGGCGCGTCATCCCGATCATGCGCGCGTCGATGTGCTGGGCCACAGCGTGCAGGGGCGGGAAATCGCAGTTCTGCACCTCGCGGCGCCGCGCATGGAGGCAGACAAGCCGCGACTCAAAGTGATGGTGACCGCCAGCCAGCATGGGGCCGCCGAGCCCGCCGGCGGAGAGGCGCTGCTGGTCGTGGCGCGGGAGATTCTTGAAGGCAATCGCAAGGACCTGCTCGAGGATCTCGAACTCATCTTCGTCCCCAACGCGAACCCCGATGGACGTGACCTCGATCAGAGGGGCAACGCCAACCGGGTGAACCTCAATGTCGATTTCGTGCTGCTTACCCAGCCCGAGAATCGCCTGCTGCGTGATGCGCTCTACAACTTTGCCCCGGATGCCCTGCTGGATTCCCATGAGTCTGCGGTTCTCAAGCGTCAGACCCTCGCCAAGGAGGGCTATCTGACCGACTTCGACGCGCAGTTCGAGTACAGCAACAATCCCGCGGTCCCCGCAGCGCTGCGAGAATATGCGTTGCAGACCTTCCTGCCGGCCATCAATGCACGCGTGACGGCTGGTGGACTGCCGGCACACCGCTACATCGGCGAAATCACGAGCCTCAAGCAACCCATCACGCATGGGGGTCTCACCCTGCGCAATTTCCGGAACACTTCAGGCCTGAGCGGCACGCTGGCGATTCTGGTCGAAACCAAACTCGATTCCCGCGATGACACCTGGCCCACCTGGCGCAACATGAAGCAGCGGGTTTCCCGGCAGATCCTGTGCATCAACAGCTTCCTCGATCTCACCCGCGAACAGGCCGAGGAGATTCGGGCGGTCACCACTGCAGCACGCCAGGCACTGCCTCGCGAGCAGTTGACGCTCTTTGCCGGTTACGAGCGCGACAGGGATCATCCCACGATACGCATTCCCATGCGCAGGATCGATACGCGCGAACTTGAGGAAATCGAGTTCCGGGATCATCGCAAGCAGGTGAACGCCGATACCCTGCCGATTCCAACCATGCTCGCCGTCGCGCGCCATGCGGATCTGATCCAGCCGGTACTCGACAGGCATTCCATCCGTTACCACCAGGTGGAGGAGGTGACGCGCGCAGAAGTGGTGGCGACGCGCGTGAAGGTCGCTCCGGACATTTACACGCGCGGCAAGCTGTTGGCGGAAACGCGCAAGACCGTGACTCTGGAACCAGGCAGCCTGCTGATCGATACTGCCCAACCGGGCGGCCGGGTCGCGGTCTTGTTGCTTGATCCGCGTGCCAACAGCAGCCTCTTTCGCTACCCGGAATACACCAGCCTGGTTCAGCCCGAAGAGGAGTTCTTCATCTATCGGACCTTCAAAGGCGCGACCCGCAGCCAGCCGTGACAGAACTACCAACGCCGCTGGAGCACCATCAGTACCAGCGGTATTCGAGCTCGGGTGAAATAGCGGCCTACCTCACGGCCCTGGCGACAGCTGGCGGGCCCTATGCCCGACTCGAACGCTTGGGCAACTCAGCTCACGGTCGTCCGCTGCACGCCCTGATCTGTGCGGCGCCACGCCGTGCAGGGCAGCTGCGGCTGCGCGTGATGCTGGTGGGATCCCAGCACGGCGCCTCGGAGGCGGCGGGCTGCGAGGCCTTGCTCATGCTGGCCCGCGCGGTACTCATCGGCGAGTTGCAGGAATGCCTCGATGCGCTGGAATTCGTGTTCATCCCCAATGCGAACCCCGATGGCAGGGAGCAGGATTCCAGTCGCAACGGCAATGACGTCAACATCAACCGTGATTTCGTGCTGCTCTCGCAACCGGAAACCGCGGCGCTGGACGATGCGGTGCTGCGTTACGAGCCCGAAGTGATACTCGATGCCCACGAGTCTGCCAGCCTCAAGACTCGCACCCTCGGTCGCGAGGGCTATCTCACTGATTTCGAGGCCCAGTTCGACATGGCGGCCAGTCCGGCCGTGGCGCCTGCCCTGCGCGAATATGGTGAGCACGACCTCCTCCCCGCGCTGCTGGCAGCCGTGCAGGCCCAGGGTCTGCGCGCGCAGCGCTATATCCGTGAAATCACCTCCACGCGCCAACCCATCACCCACGGTGGACTGACCGCACGCAAGTTCCGCAACAAGGCCGGATTGCGGGGCGCTCTCACCGTTCTGCTCGAGACTCCCATGGAGCCGAAGGACGGAAGCTATCCGAGTCATCGCAATATCGCGGAGCGTGTGGCGCGTCAGACGCTGTGCATGCGCGCATTCCTCACAGTGATCAGCCGCGAGTCCGCTCGGATTTCGCGAGTGGTGGCAACTGCCGAACGTCTGCCCCGAGACAACGCGCTGCCTCTCAATGGAGTCTGGGTGAGAAATCTGGCGTCGCCGGAAGTGGTGATCGAACTACGGCGCCGGGAAGACTATCTGCGCGAGGCCGTGACCTTCGAGGACTGGCGCAGGCTGGAAATGCGCGATCCTCTGCCCTTGCCCCGGGCTTATCTCATCACTGCGCACACAGCCGTTTTTGCGAGTCTTCTGTCCCGCCACCAGCTGCCATTCAAAATTTTGGATGAGGCGACTGGCTGCACGCTTGAGCAGGAGTGTTACCAGGGATTTGATCCCGTCGAGGGGACTTGGGATGGCGTCGATACCCAACGAATCCATGCCCGGGCGGCGCCGGGCAGCCTGCTGGTGCCAGTGACCAGCCGCAGCGCGCGCCTGCTGCCCCTGCTGCTCGAGCCCCGCTCGCAGAGCAGTGTTTTCCGGTATCTCGCCTATGCGCGCCTGCTGGAGGAGCGGGCGCCGCTGTTCGTTGCACGCATTCCGCGCGATGCCGAGCGTCTGCCGGACAGTCTCAGGCAGTTGGCACCCTGACGACCGCTTGTCCTTGGGTCTTGATCTCGCCGCGCTGATCCACGGCCCGCAAGTGCAGCCGCAGGCGCTGCTCCCCCTCGGCCATGAATTGTTCCGCGACTTCCGCCTCGCAGCTGATGGCGTCCCCCACACGGGTCATGGCCGTGAAACGGGTCTCGAAACTGCGGATATCCGATTGCGCCACATGATCGGTGAGGCAGCGCCCCATCCAGGCCATGATGAGCATGCCGTGCGCGATGACGTCACCAAGGCCAGCCTCTCGCGCGAAATCGCTGTCCACATGCACGGGGTTGTGGTCGCCCGAGGCGCCGCAATAAATCGCAAGCTGTGCCCGAGTCAGTGGCGGCAGCTTCAGCACCGGCAGACGATCACCCACGGCGAGCGTCTGCCAGTTCACGGAGGAGACAGGCTTATCCACGGCGGATCACCAGAGTGCGCCGGAAATCCGCCACTGCCTGCCCATGCTGGTTGGTGATGGCATTGTCCTGGACCACGAACTCGAGCAATCCGCCCTTGCGGGTATGGATGTCCGCAATGACCGCGCTGAAGGTCAGCGTATCACCTGCGAACGCTGGCGCGTGGTAGGTAAAGCCCTGCTCCGCGTGCAATACCCGAGGCAGGGGAATACCCACTTCGTCAAACCAGCCATAGGGGTCGGGTCTGTCCATTTCGAGGCAGAACAGGAAGGTGGGCGGCATCAGAAGACCGGGGTAGCCCGCGAGGCGGGCGGCCTCGTCGTCGACGCACACCGGGCGGGTTTCACCAATTGCCTTGGCAAACTGTCGCAGTCGGCCTTTCTCCACCTCGAGTGCGCACGCCGGCGACCGGTAACCAATGAACCTCGGATCTATCATTCAGCCGGCTCCCGTGTTGGCCCGCAGCCATGCGGCGCGCTTCAGCGTTATTATGTCACTGGTTTCCGTTGTGAGCAGACAAGAAAGGATCCCGCGTGCCCAAGCTGATCGAGACAGAAATTGCACAGTTCCTGGCCGAACCTGGCTTGCTCATGGACATTGCCACCCTGGACGGGGACGGTTGGCCGGCAGTGTGCCCCATCTGGTACGTCTTCGAGGAGGGCAGGATCTGGTTCACCCCGCGGCAGCACTCCGAATGGCTGTCGAACATCCGGCGCGACGCACGCGTGGCGCTCTGCATCGATGAGATCGTGGTGCCGTATCGCAAGGTCATCGTCCAGGGTTATGCGGTGATCGTGCATGAAGTAGGTGAGGACGATCTCTGGCGAGACCGTTACCGGCGTATCGCTGAACGCTATCTCGCGCGCACGGACGCCAATGCCTATGTCGACGTGACCGATGATCAGCCCCGCGCACTGTGTTCGGTGTCGCTGGCAGATTCCGAGGTCAAGACCTGGCGCATGCCCATGGGCAACGAGGCCTATCAAGGGATCTGGGCCAAACGCTACTGGACGGGTGATGCCAAGGCCGGCACTCAGGCTCCGGGTAATTTCACCGGCACAGAGTGAATGCCGGAAACCGGTGCATTCTGATTACTCATCTGCAGGCAGATCCGCATGATTCCCGAAAGTCTTTCCCCTCAGCTCGGCAACTTCATTCAGCGCGAGTTCGGTGACGCATTCGAGCTTGCGGAGCTGACGGAATCCGATGGCCATGCCGGATTGACCTTCCTCTTTGCGGTGCGCCGGCGTGCCACGGGTGAAGTGACGGGCCGTTACGTGCTCAAGGTTCCGCCTGCGGGCGTGGCACGGCGCGGAAATACGGATGTCTATCGTCAGGCACCTCTGCTGCGTGCGCTGCACGGTGCCGGCCTGCCGGCGCCACGGGTGCCCTTCGCGAGCGAGGATGAGTCCATTTTCGGTGTGCCTTACATCGTCATGGAGCGTCTGCCCGGGCGTACGTTCTTCATGTGGGATCCGCATCCGTCCTATGCGCGCGAACCCTCGATGGTAGAGCCCTTGTGGCGCCAGGCGGTGGAAGCGCTGCCCGGTTTCCATCTCTTCGACTGGCAGACCCGACTTGCCGGTTGGCAAGCCCCCGAGCCCCTGCACGAGCAGGTCACACGCTGGAGAAGAATCTACCAGCAGTCGCCTGAGCCAAGGTGGATCACACAGGCAGGGGAGGTCGAACGCCTCCTTCTGGCCAGCCTACCCAAAGGTTCACCCATCGGGCTCTACCACGGGGATTATCAACCCGGAAACATCCTTTACGAGGACGGGCGTCTCACCGGCGTGATTGACTGGGAAATCTCGGGGATAGGCGATGTGTTGCTCGATGCGGGCTGGTTGATGATGGCCGCAGATCAGCACAACTGGGTGGACAGCTGGCGTTCGATCTGCCCGCCGCCCGTGGAGGAGATCAGGGATATCTATGAAGCAGGCATGGGGCAGCGCTTCGAGTCCATTCCCTGGTATCAGGCTTTCGCGGGCTATCGTCTCGGCAGCATCGGGTGCCTCAACGTCAAGCTGCACCGTAAAGGACAGCGCCACGATCCCATCTGGGAGTCTATTGGTCTCTGCCTGTCCAGCATGTTCGAACGCGCACGGGAGATCCTGCTCGCGCGCTGAGGCGCGCCACCGGCATGGTCGTCTGTCTGCTGCCTTACGCATCGCCGCTGCACTGGCAGGCGATGTATGACTTTTATGCGTTCCGCGCAATTCCGGGGCTCGAATGGGCGGCGGACGGCAGATACACCCGACTGCTCGGTGAAGACACCGATACGTTCCTCATCACGGTTGCGCATGATTGCGCGCGTCATGCCCTCGAATTGACCGTCGCTTCGGACGACCCCGCACACGCGGAGGAGGCAGCACAGCGGACACGCTTCGCCTTCGCTCTCGACACGGACACGGCCGAGATCGAGGCCTACCTGCGCGAGATCGAGCCGGGCCTCGGGCCTCTGCTGGCCGCCAGGCCGGGCTTACGCCCGCCCGCGGGCTGGTCCGGTTTTGAACTCGCGGTGCGCGCGGTCCTCGGACAACAGATTACTGTCAGCGGCGCGCGTACACTTGCCGCCCAGCTTCTAAGCTTGTGCTGCGGCGCGGCCCCGGAGGCGTCGAACAGCGATCCACCTGGTCGCGGCTTCCCGTCGCCCGAGGCGCTGTTGCGCGCTGATCTCTCCGTGCTGCGCATGCCCGCAGCCAGGCGCCGCACCTTGCAGGCGATTGCGCGCGCAGTGCTGGAACAGCCCGCGCTGCTGCTGCCGGGCCAGTCGCTCACCGCTGCTATCGATGCGTGGTGCAGCATTCCTGGTATCGGACCGTGGACCGCGCATTACATCGCCTTGCGCGCACTGCGCGTGCCCGACGCCTTCCCAGCCTCGGATGCCGGCCTGCTGCGTGCAGCGCGCAGCCTCGGCCTTGCCCAGGACGCCCGCGCGCTGGAGGCACGCTCCGCACGCTGGCGCCCTTGGCGCGCCTTCATGGCACAACACCTCTGGTGCAGCGACATGAGCTGAGACAATCGGGGCGTGGAGCATGGTCCCCATGCGCAGTATCATCGAGCCAACTTTCATCCGCCCAGTGCATTCGCGAGGAATCTCCATGAATAACGGTCCCGGAACCCGCCTCACCCGGCGCGCCTTCCTTTATCTCTCCAGCCTGTTTGCCATGACAGCCGGTCGCTCGGGTGCGCTCTCTGCCGCGGAGCAGATGGGCCCGAGCGCGGAGAAGATCACCGAGTGGAACGCCTTGCTGAAGGAGGCCACCGAGTTCCCACTCTTCAGCGCGCTGTTCGGGCGGCGCTCGCGGCGTTTCGGTTGGGGCATGGAAATTCCGCGCGGTCCGCTGAAGTTCAAATCCACCAAGACGCCCGTTCCGCTCGATGATTTCGAGCGATCACTTCTGTTGGCTGCGGGGCTGGGTGTCTCGGGATGGCACAACGGTATTCCTTACTCCGATGCCGAAGCGGGTCTCTGCACCTACTCCGCGCGTTACACCGGCCGCACCCTGCCTTCTGCCGCAGGCATCGGCAACGCAGATCTTTTCTACACCGAGGATGGTGGAACCTATTTCGTGAGCACGCGGGATTCCGGCGCCGATGGCAGCTGGGCAGATGCACGCATGACTGACGCAGAGAAGCTGATCGCCACCGTCAAGCAGCACACCCATCAGATCAGCGACAAGCGTGTCGATCTGCCGCGTGGTGAACCGCATTTCAGTGCACACAACAGCTGGAATTCGAATACACCAGGCACCACGGTCTTCATGCCCATCGCCAATGTCTCGGAACAATTGCTCGGCTTCCTGTTCATCGTGCTTGGTTCCGGCTACACGCTCTGGGATGACCGGCATGGGCGCACGGCGGGAGATTTTGCGGCCTTCCACAAGAGTGGTTTGCTCAATCCGGAGAAGAAATACGCCCACTCCTATATGGAGCAATACATTCTGACCTGCAGCGCCGTGGAGATGGGGGATATGGGCCACAACATCGCCCTCGCGCTGCAACCTCTCGGTCTGGGCGGATGGTTCTATTCCGGCATCAGTCCCTTCTCGTTGATGGGTGCTGGAGCAGCCAAGGGCGTTCCAGGACTCGGCTTCACCTTCGAGAGTCGTCCTGAGTGGGGGGTGCCGAACCCTGTGGGGCTGGACGGTGTTTACCAAGGCTACTGTCCGCCCTACTACCCAGACATGCGTGCAGCCGTGCAGGCGTATCTGGATCTCAAGTTTGCCAAAGGCGGGACCTACGATCCCACCAGCCCGGGACCGTTCAGGGACAACGCCAGTGTCAAGGGCGAAACGGTGCCACCCGAGCCTGAACTGGTGGAGGCTGTAATCGCGGCTGCGGATTACATCTACAAGACCTACGGCAAATTCCCGGGAACGGTGCCCACGCTTTACATTCGTTTCTACACGCAGGCGCACCGCGTTGAGACCGATTTCTATGACAAGTTCTACGCGGCTGGAGCCTATCTTGAAACGCACAAGCGCAATGTTGCGCGCTGGCTGAAGAAAGCCGGCGAGGCCTGAGCCGTGCGCCCGCACCTCGCGGCGCTGCACAAGGATCTCTATCACTGTGCGGACTGCAATTATTGCGTGGACGCGGTGTGGGAAGAAGCCGGGCTCGCACATGTGTGCGCCACTGTGCAGAGCCACAGTCCGCTGGTGAGTTACTCGGGGCGAGGCTATCTCGCGGCCGCGCGCGCCTGGCACGAGGGCCGGGCGTTGGACCTGCCTACGCTGGCCGAACGAGTCTTTACCTGCAGCACCTGCGGTCACTGCGAGACCGTCTGCCCGATCGGGTTGCGACCTGCGCAGGCAGGTCTCGCGCTGCGCGCAGAGCTCTGGTCAGAAGACGCGGTACCGTCTGTGACGCGAACCCTCGCTGACAACATCTTGCGTGAGGGCAACCCCTGGGGTCTGCCGCGCAATATTCGAAACGAATGGACGCCTGATGCGAGCGATGCGCCTGCGCCGCGCGGCGAGCTCCTCTATCTTCCAGGGTGTGCCGCGGCGATTGGTCATGTCTCCGAGGCACGGGCTGCAGCCACACTCATGCGCACCGCAGGGTTCGCCGTGCACGCACTGAAGGGCGACGGCTGCTGTGGCGCGCCCCTGCATGAACTGGGTCGCGCGGAAGAGGCTGCACGCCTCATCGCCACCTTGGTGCGGCGCGCGACTGGGGAAATGCCCGTCATCCTCTCGGGACTGGAATGCGCTGGAAGCTGGGCCCGTCATGAGACTTCCTTGCGTCCGGTGCAATTCACGGACTGGCTCCTGGCGCGGCTAGGAGAGGGGGCCCTCAGGTTGACGCCGAGTCCATCCGTCGGGCGGGAAGTCGCCTTGCACGACAGTTGTCAGTGCCGCAATTCTCCAGCCCAACATGAAGCCTTGCAGGCGCTCTGTAAGCGGCTCGGTTTCACGGTGCTCATTTCCGCCAACGCCCCGCGCCACGTAGTGTGCTGTGGGGCAGCGGGGGGGATGCCGGCCATCGCGCCCGAGTCCGCCCGGCGCATGGCAGAAGCACGTCGCGCCGAGCTGTCGCAGGTGCCCCTGATCTCGGCCGACATCCGCTGCGTGGCCCACCATCGCCAGTCCGCGCCGGAAGCCCAGGTCTACGGTCCGGCTGAATTCATCCTCACCCACTGCACGTTGAATCCATGAATGCTCAGGAGGACATCTGTGCAGAGATCGATCCGGCTCGGGTGTTCCGGAATCAGCTTGATCTGCTGACTTACCAGCGGGACTGCTCGGTGGTTGCGCCGGGTGCAGCCACCCTGCTTGTGCGCCCCACCAGCAGTGCCGAGATTTCATCAGTGCTCAGGCGCGCCCAGGCCAGCGGAACACCGGTCTATGCGCGAGGTGCCGGCACCATGTACGCCGGCGGCGTGAATCCCGCCGCGGGTGGTGTGGTGCTCGATCTCTCGGCCATGGATCGCATCCTCGAGATTGATCAGGCACGCGGCGTGGTGGTGGTGGAGCCGGGTGTCCGTTTTGGCAGCCTGAGCCAGGCTCTCAAACCCTTGGGACTTACGGTAGGCATCATTCCCTCCACGGCCCCCACAGCCACCGTGGGCGGTGCCGCTTCAGCCCATGCACTCGGCACAGGCTCGGCCCGCCACCAGAGCTTTGCTGATGAAGTGGTCGGGTTGCAGGTCGTCTTGCCGGATGGGCGCGTGATCGAGACCGGTTCAGCTGCAGCCCATGGAAAACATTTTCATCGCTTCGGCATGGGGCCCGACCTCACCGGGCTTTTCCTCGGTGGCGATGGCACCTTGGGTGTCATCACCGCTATTGCGCTGTGGCTGCATCCACTGCCGGAATTCCGCACCACCGCCTGCTACGGTTTCCCTGATGCGCACAAAGCGGCAGGTTTCATCGCGGCACTACAGTCGCGGGAACTCACACGCAATGTCTGGTATGCGAGCGGCTACGAAGCAGGAACAATCAAGGGGCGGGTGCTGGCGGCCCGCCCGGGCTACGCGCCCGACGCCTGGCCAGGGTTCTGCGTCGGTTTGGACTTTGGCGGTGAAGAGCCTCTGGTGCAACACGACTTGTCGCTCATCGCAAATCTTGGAGCCGCACACGGAGCAACCCCGTTTCCGATTTTCGATGAAGTCTATTTCCGACACCTGCGTAACGAGGAAATCTACTGGTACGGCTATGCCGGATATTTCTCCCGATCACGCTGCGCAATTCTGATGAGCTCGCTCGCGACTCCGGATCTGCCGCGATTCCTCGACAGCGTGCAGGCGCTGCGCGAAAACGAACCCGACTTCCTGTGGGGCGGGGCCGTGGTGATCTGCCGTCGTGGACTGCATGGCGGAGTACTGGCTTTCTATGATGAGGAAACCCAGTGGCCAGAGGCGCAGGCGGCCACGGCCCGCGCTGCCGCGCGTCTCGTCGAGGCCGGTTGCACACCCTACAAGACCGGGAAGATCTGGGCTGGCGAGCTGCAGGAGTTCACCGCTTACCACCAGACGCTGGCGCAGCTGAAGCACAGCCTTGATCCGCGGGAGATTCTTTCTCCCGGTAATCTCGGGCTCTCGCGCTCTCACCAGACAGCGCGCCCTGAGCGCAAAGCATGAGCTCCGCACCATGAGCAATGAAAAAAAGACGCTAGGCACCGCCTACAAGTACGAATCTCTCGAATGTCCAAGCGTGGTGGACGCGGCGCGCGTTCACACCGATTTGCGTGCCTGACAAGACCTCTCGCGTGAGTTTCGTCCTGCATCCACAACTGGCGCTGGATTTTCACGTGCTCGGGCGTTGCGGCGAATCCGCACGTCTGCACGTCCTGCTGCGACGTAATGCCATCCTGCCATGGTTCCTGCTGGTGCCGGAAACCAAGGTACAGGAATTGTTCGAACTGCCGCCGGATCTGCGGCGGGACCTGGAGGCGCGCGGCGATGTGCTGGCGCGTTTCGTCAAGGTCCGCTTCAACAGCGACAAAATCAACGTGGCCGCCATCGGTAACGTCGTACCCCAGTTGCACCTGCATGTGATTGGCCGGCGCAGGGATGACTGCTGCTGGCCCCTGCCGGCCTGGGGACAGCTGCGCGGTGAGGACGTCTACTCCCCGGAGAGCCTGCAGAGCCTGACGCTTGCCCTCAGTGAGCTTGCGGCACTCGATTTCATTGCCGTCTGACACGGTAAAACGTTGCAACTCTGAATGACTGAAAAGGAGATCTCATGGACAGTGATGACCAGGCCATACGCACCACTCTTTTCAATTACTTCGAAGGTGTGAAAGCTGCTGATCGGACACGCCTGGAATCTGCCTTCGCAGTCGATGCCGGGCACATGAAAGGTTACAGCCGCGACAAGGAAGGCAAGCTCACGCTTAGCGTGCGGCCGATGTCGGAAGTGATCGATGGCTGGGTGAGGCGGGCTCCCGCCCCCGAGATGCAGGGCGAAGTCCTGTCGCTCCAAATCATCTCGCCCAACTCCGCACTCGCGAGCTTCGATTTCAACGGTGTGTTCATCGACACTTTCCAGCTCGCCAGAATCGACGGGCAATGGAAAATCGTGAACAAGTTCTACGTCGACAAGTAACGCGCTGCCAGCCATGACTGACCTGCACACGCCGCTCGCCGGTGAATTTGATTACGTCATCGTCGGTGCGGGCAGCGCCGGCTGCGTGCTTGCAAACCGTCTGTCAGCAGATCCCGGCACTTCCGTGCTGGTGCTGGAGGCCGGGGGCAAGGATGACTATTTCTGGATTGATATCCCCGTCGGTTATCTCTTTACCATCGGTAATCCGCGCACCGACTGGTGCTTCAAGACCACCGAGGATCCGGGACTCGCGGGGCGCAGCCTCGGGTACGCCCGCGGCAAGGTGTTGGGTGGCTCCTCCTCCATCAATGCCATGATCTACATGCGCGGTCAGCGCGAGGATTTCGACCATTGGGCGGCGCTCGGTAACCGCGGTTGGAGCTGGGATGAGGTACTGCCCGATTTCAAGCGCATGGAGGACCACGCACACGGCGGTGACGAGCTGCACGGTGCGGGGGGCGAGTTGCGTGTAGAGGAACGCCGGGTCAGCTGGGAAATCCTGGACGCCTGGCGTGAGGCGGCGGAGGCCTGCGGCATTCCCCGCATCGCAGAATTCAATCGCGGGGACAATCATGGCAATGCGTATTTCCAGATGAACCAGCGCCGAGGCGTACGCTGGAGCGCGTCACGCGCCTTCCTGCGGCCGATCCTGGGGCGACCCAATCTGGAAGTTCGCACAGGTGCACAGGTGCATCGGCTCGAGTTTGCGACAGGACCCGGGTCGCTCAAGGTGGAAGGACTCCTGTATCGAGATGCCAGTGGATTGAAGAAGGTGCGCGCCCGCCGTGAAGTCATTCTTGCCAGCGGCGCGATAGGCAGCCCGCAGATCCTGCAGTTGTCCGGCATCGGTCCGGCGGAATGGCTCGCGGCGCAGGATATCGCGGTCCGCCATGCTCTCCCGGGCGTGGGCGGCAACCTGCACGACCATCTCCAGATTCGCACCGTGTATCGCGTCAGCGGCGTGCAGACACTCAACGAACGCGCGAACAGCCTGTGGGGACGTTTGACCATGGGCCTCGAGTATCTGTTCTTCCGGACCGGCCCGCTTACCATGCCACCGTCGCAGCTGGGAGCCTTCGCGCGCAGCGATCCGGACCAGCCGACAGCCAACATCGAATGGCATGTGCAGCCCTTGTCGCTCGATCGGTTCGGCGAGCCTCTGCACCCTTTCCCGGCGATCACGCCCTCGGTGTGCAATCTGCGGCCTACCAGTCGCGGGCATGTGCGCATCAACGCCAGGGATCCGGAGGCTGCGCCGGAAATCCGGCTCAATTACCTTTCCACGCCGGAGGATCAGAAGGTTGCGGTCGATTCGCTGCACTACACCCGGCGCATCATGGCGGCGGCACCACTGGCCCGCTATCGGCCGGCAGAATGGAAACCCGGTCCGGAGATCACGAGCCCTGAGGCCATGCTGCAGGCGGCGCGCGAGCTTGGTACGACCATCTTCCATCCGGTCAGCACCTGTCGCATGGGCAGCGATGCGCTGGCTGTGGTGGATGACCGTCTGCGCGTGCATGGGGTGCAGGGACTGCGAGTGGCGGATGCTTCGATCATGCCGCGCATAACCTCCGGCAACACCAACGCGCCCACTCTCATGATTGCGGAGAAAGCCGCGCGCTTCATACTCGCGGGCGAGTGATCCCTGCGTTCAAAGCGCCTTGCGGAAGGTGAGGTTGATGCGCCGGTCGCCGGTCGCCGGATGCATGCCCTGCTTCAGGGTCAGGACGCCGTGATAGTGACGGCGCGCCACCCCCCCCCATACGATGACGTCACCATGCTGTAACGGGATGCGCACCACCGGCCCGCGCCGGCCGGCCCCGCCGAACTGGAAGGTCACAGGTAGACCGAGGGAGACGGACACGATGGGTGCCGAGAAATCGCGCTCGTCGCGATCCTGATGCAAGCCCATGCGCGTGCCCACCGCATAATGATTGATGAGGCAGGCATCAGGCAGAAAGTCCGGAAAACCGCTGTGCTCGGCTGCCTGCGCGGCCAGCGCAAGCCAGGACGGCGGGAGTGCCGGCCACGGCTTCTCGGTCAGCGGGTCGACCGCCTCGTAGCGATAGCCCCGTCTGTCGCTGACCCAACCGATTTCGCCGCAGTTGCTCATGCTGACCGAAGTCCAGTGACCGCCCGGGGTCTGCATGCGTCGTGGCGGGGACACCTCGGCCATCTGCGCGACATCCTCCAGCAAGCACGCAGCGTCAGCGAGCGCAAAGCCCGCGAGCAGGGTCACGCCAGGCGGCAACGCAGGGCTTTCCACGCTGTGTTGCCCAGGATCAAACAAGTCACGATTCATCGACACGTAGGCGCGGGCCTGACTCTCATGCACAATCGCGCGGCAACTTTACAGGAGGAATCATGGTAGACCATCAGATCGGAACCGGCGCCCTCGCCGAGGCAGGCAAGTTCGTGCGTGTGCACTACACAGGTTGGCTGCACGACCCCGCCGCCGCCGACAGTAAGGGCAGCAAGTTCGACAGCTCGCGGGACCGTGGCCAGCCTTTCGGTTTCATGCTCGGCGCCGGACAGGTCATCCAGGGCTGGGATCAGGGTGTGGCCGGCATGCGCGTCGGCGGCCAGCGCACACTGACCATTCCGCCTGAACTCGGTTACGGCGCGCGCGGCGCCGGAGGCGTGATTCCGCCCAATGCGACTCTGGTGTTCGACGTGGAGCTCCTGGCCGTCGAATGAGGCCGCCGGCTCAGGGGAGCCCCTGCAGCCTCCTGCGCGCGGCCTCCCAACTGAAAGCCGCGCGGGTTGCCGCATAATCAGTGAGGTTGGGAGAAGCGACGCCGGCGATCGGATCCTTCGCGATGCGTGGATACCGTGCACCCAGCGGATTGATCGGATCCTGATCTTGCATCGTATTCCTCGCGAATCCGGATGGCCCGGAGGTGCAAGCTAACCCGAATCCGTCCTCCGGGGATGATGGTGATCAAGTGAACGCCGCGGCGTCCTGATCATGACTGCAGGCGATCCGCAGCGCGGCATCGATGGCGACCGGGTCGCTCTCGCCGCGAATCGCCCGGAAAAGCCGGCCGGCTTCCGGAAAAGTCCGTTGCAGGAGGTTCAGCCATTGCTTGAGGCGCCCGGGTGCATGACGGGGCGCCACTTCCGCGCGCACGGCTTGCCAGTAGTCGCCAATCATCGGCTTGAGCCTGGGCCAAAGCGCCCGTTCGCAGGTCCATTCTTGCCCCGTCTGCCAGGCGCGGATCCTGGCGGCAAGGAACGGGTCGGCCAACGCGCCACGTCCGAGCATCACATCCGCAAGCCCGCTTTCCGACCGGCAGCGCTGATAATCCGCCACCGTCCAGATCTCTCCATTGGCGATCACGGGAATTTTCACCACTGACGCTATCCGGGCGACCCAGGCCCAGTGGGCGGGTGGCCGATACGCCTCATCCCGGGTACGGGCATGCACGACCAGCAGTTCCGCGCCCCCCTCGGCCAAGGCGTGGGCCGCCTCGGTTGCGAGCGAGGGATCGCGGATGCCGAGGCGCATCTTGGCTGTGAAGGGGACACGTCCCCCGATGGCTCTGGCGACTGCCCGCGCAATATCGTGAAGGAGGGTGGGTTCCGCCAGCAGCACAGCCCCCCCGCGATGACGATTGACCTGGGGCGCCGGGCACCCGAAATTGAGATCGATGCCTGCTGGCTTGAGCGCCAGCAGGCGCGCGGCATTCTCGGCCAGCCTCGCGGGATCGGAACCGAGCAACTGGACTCGCACCGGAGTGCCTGCCAGTGTGCGGGCTCCAACCAGCAATTCGGGTGCCGCCTTGAGAAAACTCCGCGCCGGCAAAAGACTGCCGGTCACACGAACGAATTCGGACACACACCAGTCATAGTGGGCCGCCCGGGTCACGACCGCGCGTAGACGGGCATCGAGCAAGCCCTCCATGGGGGCGAGCAGAAGCCGCGGTGGGGCTTGAGTGGTCTGCACGATCCCGGGCTCGTAAACGAAAGAGTGTCACCTTAAACATCCGGACGCCTTCACACCAGACGGCGCACCGGGAGGAGGTTTGCAGATGGCGCTGATCAGGATTACCCCGCGAGTGGCCCTGCCCGAAAGCGAGATCACCTGGGAGGCTGTGCGCGCACAGGGCGCCGGCGGACAGAACGTCAACAAGGTCTCGAGCGCCATTCATCTGCGCTTCGACATCGCCGCCTCCTCACTGCCTGAGACCTGGAAGACCCGGCTGTATGCGCGGCGTGACAATCGCATTTCGCGCGACGGCGTGCTCATCATCAAGGCTCAGCGTCATCGCAGCCAGGAGCAGAATCGTGAGGATGCCCTCGCGCGCCTGGTGGAGTTGTTGCTGATTGCCAGCATCGTGCCGAAGGAGCGCAAGGCCACGCGGCCGACACGCGGCGCGCAGGAGCGGCGGCTGGCAGGCAAGTCGCGGCATGCGAGCCTGAAACGCCTGCGCAGTGAACGGCCCGACACCTCGGATTGAATCCTGTGCGATGATTCGGTCCTCATCACTGCATGCACAGGAGACCCGGATGAAAATCTACGAGATGCGAACCTACACCCTGCAGGTTGGCAAGATGGGTGAGGCGGTGAAGCTTTATTCCGAACTGGGTTTCCCGGCGCTGCAACGGGCTGGGCTGGACCGCAAGCTTGTTGGGTACTTCCAGGCCGATACCGGCACCCTCAACCAGCTGGTTCATCTCTGGAAGTTCGAGGACGACGCTGATCGTCGCGCCCATTGGGCGGCGCTCTACGCCAACCAGGAATTCATCGAAGGTTTCGCCGCGAAATTCCGGCCGCTGCTGGTCTCACAGGAAGTGAAGCTGCTCACTGCGGCACCATGGGGACCGCATCCCTGAACGGGAGAGTCGCGCCCCATTGTTTGCCGGCCGAGTGATTCGGCTGGCAATCGCTTTAGGTGGCAATTAAAGCCACTTGATGGTGCCGGGGGTGGGACTCGAACCCACACATGGTTTCCCATACTGGATTTTGAGTCCAGCGCGTCTACCAATTCCGCCATCCCGGCAGGAATGCGCAGTATAGTGAAACCCTCCCTGCGGGGGCTACTCCCGAAATGATGAGGCCAGGACCGGTGCGCGACCGGTTCTGGCAAGAAGCGCATGCAGAAGTCTGATTTCCACTACGATCTTCCCCAGTCACTCATCGCCCAGTACCCCTTGCCCGAGCGTTCAGCCGCACGCCTGCTGACGCTCGACGGACGCACCGGGGCGCTTGCCGACCGGCGCATCCGTGATCTGCCCGAACTCATGCAGCCCGGCGATCTCGTGGTGATGAACGACACCCGGGTGGTGCCGGCTCGCCTCCATGGCCGCAAGCAGAGTGGCGGACGTTTCGAACTGCTGGTGGAGCGGATGATTTCTTCCCACCTCGCCGTGGCCCATGTGCGTGCAAGCAAGGCGCCGAAGCCCGGCACGACCTTGCTGGTCGATGGCGGGGGCAGCCTGACGGTGCGCGAAAAACGCGACGACGGCTTGTACCTCCTGGAAGCCATGGCGGGTGAAGGATTGGCGGCCCTGCTGGAAGACTGCGGCCACATGCCTTTGCCACCCTACATCAACCGCACCGATGAACCTGAGGACCGCAGCCGATACCAGACGGTTTTTGCCCGGCGTCCCGGTGCGGTCGCCGCGCCCACTGCAGGCCTGCATTTTGATGAAGCCCTCCTGGCTGCCCTCGACGCCAGGGGAGTGTTGCGCACCACTGTCACCTTGCATGTGGGGGCAGGGACCTTCCAGCCGCTGCGCAGCGAGCGCATCGAAGAGCACCACATGCATGCCGAATGGCTCGAGGTCTCCGCCGAGACAGTGGCTGCAGTGAACGAGGCGCGGACGCGTGGGAAGCGCGTGATTGCCATCGGGACCACGGCCGTGCGCGCGCTGGAGACAGCGGCGCAGCATGGCGCCCTCGAGCCCTACATGGGTGATACCCGACTGTTCATCACCCCGGGTTTCCGCTTCTGCGTGGTGGACGCCCTGCTGACCAATTTTCATCTGCCTGAATCAACGCTGCTGATGCTGGTGAGTGCCTTCGCAGGACACGCCCAGGTGATGGCGGCCTACCGCCACGCGGTGGCGAGCCGATACCGTTTTTTCTCTTACGGGGATGCCATGTGGGTGACGCCATGAATTTCAAGCTGGAAGCCACCGATGGGCGCGCCCGAGCGGGCCGCATGGAATTTCCGCGTGGCGTGATCGAGACCCCGATCTTCATGCCGGTGGGCACTTATGGCACGGTCAAGGCGATGACGCCGCAGGAACTGGAGGGATTGGGCGCGCAGATCATCCTCGGCAATACCTATCACCTCATGCTGAGGCCGGGCACCGCCATTCTGGAGGCGCATGGGGGACTGCACGGCTTCATGCAGTGGTCCAGACCCATCCTCACCGATTCTGGTGGTTTCCAAGTCTTCAGTCTGGGCCACATGCGCAAGATCACCGAGGAGGGTGTCACCTTCCGTTCCCCGATCAACGGCGACCGGGTTTTCCTGTCTCCTGAGCGCTCCATGGAGGTTCAGCGCGCGATCGGTTCCGACATCGTGATGGTGTTCGACGAATGCACGCCTTATCCAGCCAGCGAAGCGGCAGTTCGTGCTTCCATGGAGCTCTCGATGCGCTGGGCTGCACGCAGCAAGCAGGCGCACGGGGACAGCCCGGCAGCCCTGTTCGGTATCGTGCAGGGTGGCGTGCATCCGGCGCTGCGCGAGGCATCCGCCCAGGCGCTGGTGGAGCTCGGTTTCGCGGGCTATGCCATCGGCGGACTCTCGGTAGGTGAGCCCAAAGAGCATCTCTACGGGATCACGGCCTTCACCACCGGCCTGCTGCCCACAGACCGACCCCGCTATCTAATGGGCGTGGGCACCCCCGCGGACCTGCTGGAAGCCGTCAGCCAGGGCGTGGACATGTTCGACTGTGTGATGCCAACGCGCAACGCGCGTAACGGCTATCTGTTCACGTCGCGTGGGGTGGTCAAGATTCGCAACCAGCGACACCGGGCGGATCTCTCACCGCTGGACCCGGATTGCACCTGTGACACCTGTCGCCACTACTCGCGCGCCTATCTGTACCACCTGGACAAGCAGAACGAGATTCTGGGGGCGCGCCTCAATACCTTGCACAATCTCACCTACTACCTGGGGCTGATGCGCGGGATGAGGGCGGCCATCCGGGCAGGCGAGTTTGCGGCCTACCGGCGGCAGGTCGAGGCGGGCTGGGCGGTGGCCGCGGAGGGGTGAGCCGGCCGCGCGGGCTGTGCCATAATGCGGGCCGTTTTGCCCGGGGGTTAGCATGAATTTCCTGATTCAAGATGCCATGGCACAGGCCGCCGGGGGTGCCCAGCAGGGCGGCCTCATGGGCTTTCTGCCGCTCATCATCCTGTTCATCGCGTTCTATTTTTTCCTGATCCGGCCCCAGATGAAGCGCCAGCGCGAGCATCAGAAACTCGTGCAGGGCCTGCAGAAGGGCGATGAGGTGGTCACCAGTGGTGGCATGCTCGGAAGGGTCAGTGAACTCAACGAAGCGCTCCTGAAGATCGAGGTGGCCAAAGGTGTGGAAGTGAAAATCCAGCGCGCCGCAGTCTCCACCGTATTGCCCAAGGGCACCCTGAAGGAAATCTAGCCCCAGGCCGGTCGCAAGGACCGGCTACGGAAACCCGCAATGAATCAATATCCCCTCTGGCGTTACCTCCTGGTGCTCGTGGTGCTCATCACGGGCATGCTCTATGCCGCGCCCAATCTCTACGGTCAGGATCCGTCCCTGCAGATTTCACCCCGACGGTCTGCTCCCATCGATGAATCCATCGAGAAATCGGTGACGGAAGCCCTGGACGCCGCCAAGGTGCCCTGGCTTGCGGTGGAACGTGCGGGCAAGCGCATCCTCATCCGGTTTCCGGATGACACGGCACGCACGGCCGGCATGCCGGTGGTCAGCGAAAAGCTCGGCACAAAGGATTATCTGGTGGCGCTCAACCTCGCGCCGGCCACACCCAAATGGCTGCGCGATCTTGGGGCCAAGCCGATGTATATGGGGCTGGACTTGCGCGGCGGTGTCCACTTCCTGATGCAGGTGGACACGGACGCCGTGCAACGACAGCTCGAAGACCGTTTCGTTGCGGAGTTGCGTGCCGCCCTCCGCGAGGAGAAAGTCCGCTTCCGCACTGTCTCGCGCGGCCCCTCCGGCGGTGTGCTTGTGCGGTTCCTCAGTGCTGATGCTATGGACGCAGGCGGCGCCATCCTGGGCCGTGATTTCGTCGATCTGGAAGCCAGTGAATCCGGTTCCCCCGAAGAGTACGCGCTGCTGCTGCAGCCGAAGCCGCTGTTCGTATCCGAAACCCGCAAGACAGCCATTCGCCAGAACCTGACAACCCTCCGCAACCGCATCAACGAATTCGGCGTGGCCGAACCCGTGATCCAGCAACAGGGCGACTCGCGCATCGTCGTGCAGCTGCCTGGCGTGGAAGATACAGCTGAGGCCAAGAAACTGCTTGGCGCCACTGCCACGTTGGAATTCCGCATGGTGGACACGGGTGGCGACCTCGAGGCCGCCACGGCCGGTCGGGTGCCGCTCGGCTCCAAGCTCTACCAGCGTCGTGAAGGGGGCCCCATCCTGCTCGAGAAGCGCGTGATGCTGACCGGGGAATCGATTATCGACGCCTCCTCCGGCATGGAGACCCAGTCGGGCACGCCGGCAGTGTTCATCACGCTGGATGGCAAGGGTGCGCGCCGATTCAGCCGTGCTACGCGCGAGCAGATTGGCAAGCCCATGGCGGTGGTCTTCATCGAGCAGCAGCAGGGCAAGCCGGTGGAGGAGGTGA
>JAURMM010000171.1 GCA_030830685.1 Gammaproteobacteria bacterium
CGGCGAGCCGCCAGTTGACCGCGACCATCACGACTCTTGCCTTGACCGCGCCGAGCAGCACCTCAAAGTAGTGATCGGAGTTCTTGCCGAGATAGGCAATGCGTGCCTGTGCCTGGCACCCTTCGGCCAGCAGGCCCTGCGCCACCTGGCTGGCGTGGCGATCAAGCGCCGCAAACGTCGTTTCGCGGCCCTCGAAGATCTGCGCCGGCTGCTCCGGCTGAGTGTGTGCCTGATGGCGGGGGATATCGGCGAGGGTGCGAATGGTATCAAACGCGAACATGGGCGCAGTCCCTTCCATGTGCTGGGGCTCAGGAAGTTACCACAACAAGGATGCGGATCTCCGCTGTGATCAAGTCCGCCAGCTTGCGGCGTGCCGTCCGGCCCATCGCCCGGTTGCGAGGCAGGCGGACAGAAGATAACCCCCGGTAGGCGCATCCCAGTCCAGCATCTCGCCGGCACAGAACACGCCTGGATGGGTCTTCAGCATCAGTCCCTCATCGAGTCCCTCGAGCCGGATGCCTCCAGCGGTGCTGATGGCTTCTGCCACCGGCCGGGTTCCTGTCACGGTAACAGGCAAGGCCTTGATCCCGGCCGCGAGCCGCGCCGGATCGGACAAGGCCTCGCGCGGCAAGCACTCGTGCAGCAGGGCGACCTTGAGTCCTGCCAAACCGGCCTGGCGCTTGAGGTGACTTGCCAGCGAACGCTTGCCTCTCGGCCGGGCCAAGGCCTCTGCGAGGCGCTCTTGCGCGAAATCAGGCGCAAGATCGACATACAGCACGGTGGGGCTGCAGCGGGCCAGGCCTGCGCGCAACTCGGCACCCAAGGCGTAGACGAGACCGCCTTCAAGACCGTGCTCCGTGACCACGCCCTCGCCCTTGCGCGGCGTGCCACCCTCGACCCAGGCAACAATGGATTTCAGAGGCGCGCCCGCATGACGGGTGCGCAAGAATTCACTCCAGGGCACCTCCACGCCGCAGTTCGAGGCAAGCAGCGGTGCGACCGGCACGCCCTCTGCCAGCGCGGCCGTCACCCAGGCACCATCACTGCCGAGCCGCGGCCAGCTTGCGCCTCCCAAAGCCAGAACCATGGCCCTGGCGTGAACGATGCGTTGGCCTGCCGGAGTTGCGAACTCGATCTGCGCGGGATTCAAACCGCCGCACCAGCGATGACGGACATATAGTGCAACGCCCTGCCTCTTCAGACGCGCCAGCCACCGACGCAGCAAGGGAGCGGACTTGTAATCCTGGGGAAACACCCGCATCGATGATCCCGTGACGGTCGGAATTCCGAGCGCCGCCGCCCAATCACGGATGGCCTGCGGCGGGAAATCGTCTACCAGCGCTCGCAGACGGGTCTGATCGAAACGCGCATGGAAGCGATCCAGCGCTTCTGCATGGGTGAGATTGAGCCCACCCTTGCCAGCCAGGAGGAACTTGCGCCCCGGCGAGGCCATGCGCTCGAACACCGCGACGCGCGCGCCCGCCGCGCACGCGGCTTCTGCAGCCATCAGCCCGGCGGGACCGCCGCCGATGATTGCAACATCACAGCCCTCGGCGTCGGCCCGCGCCTTGTCAGCCCCCATCACGTGAGGGTCTGTTCGAGCAATGTCTTACGCGCCGGCCAATCGGGAAGGACGTTCGACATGAGCTGATGGAAGCGTGGCCCATGACCGTGATAGACCAGATGGCAGAGCTCATGGAAGACGACATATTCGAGACAGGGCTCGGGTGCCTGGATGAGGACCGTGTTGAGGGTCATTCCGCGCTGCCTGCACAGCGTGCCCCAACGACTGCGCATGGTCCGGACGCGGAGCGTGGGTAGCGCGTAGCCGGCAAAACGCGGATGGGCATGGCACCGCGCGAGCCACGCCGGGAAATGCAGTCGTGCCTGCTGCAGGTACCAGCGCGAAAGTGCCGCCGCCACTGCCGCACTGTCCTTGAGCTGCACACCCTGCACGAAGAGCTCCTCGCCACGCATCTCCACCCGCGCCCGACCTGTGCGCAGGACTCGCAACGTCAGGGGGCGCCCTTGGTAGAGATGTTGCTCTCCGTCCGTGAAGCGAGGCACTGGTCGCGCCGGGGTCAGCTCTTCGAAGCGCGCAAGTTGACGGCGGATCCAATCCGCATGCCCGGCCACGTACCGCGCCACCGCATCTTCACTGCAGCGCTGTGGCACGCGCACGAGTACTCGCAAATCCCGGCGAACTTCCAGGCTCAGGGTGCGCCGTCGGGGGGAACGCAGAATTTCGACGGCCGGCAGTGAATCGGGTAGACCCTCCGGAGGCATCGGATAAGACAACGGTGCCCGCTCGTGGGAGGGACCTCCAAAGAAATCGAACACTCTCTGCAAGGGACTGAACGGCCTGTCAGGCACGGCCTTTGCCTGACTCAAGCCTGTGGCTGAATGCGGCGGGACCGGTCAAAAATCATCGCAGACATGCTGTTCGTCGCCAGCGGAGTTGGCCACCATGCCGCCCTTCATCAGCTTTTCCATCATGCTGCCGCAATCGCGCATCTTTTCCATGATCGGTGATTTGGACATTTCCTGGCCGAGTTCCACCGCTTTCGCCATGGCGGCATCACGCTTGCCTGCCTTGCACAGGGCCGAGACCTCGGCTTCCATGCGCTCGCCGAGGGCCTGCACGGCTTCCATTTCCTCAGGGTTGACCTTCGACATGCATTCCGCCATCTGCATGCCCTGCTGCATCATGCGCTCCATCTCCGCCGGATCGGGCTGTTGGGCCTCCCCTGGCAGCGGCAGCAAACAGACGATCAGCGCACCCATCAGCCAGCGGCAGCATCGGCGGTGTGCGGAGGAAGAAGAGCGTGAAATGGTTGCGGACATGGCAAGCTCCTGAGGATTGACTGGTCCTCGCAGAGTGGCAGACAAGCGCGATTTCAGGCAAGCGCAAACTTGTCGTAAGCGCTTGGCCGTTCCACAATGGAACATGTCTGATAGCCCGACCCTGCGGACCGAATTCTCGAACGGCTGGTTGCTGCTGCTGACCGCGACCCTCGGTTGCGGGATGGGCGCCTCCTCCCTGATTTACTACAGCTTCGGCGTCTTCGTTGAGCCGCTGCAACAGCACTTTCAGTGGAGCCGCGGCGAAGTCACTTCCACTCTGCTCTATGGCAGTCTCGGGCTGGTACTCATCGCTCCCCTGCTTGGATGGCTCATCGATCGCTACGGGCCGCGTCGAGTCGCTCTGGTGGCCATTCCGGCCTTCTCCGCCTTGCTCTTTACGGCGAGCCGCTTTGACGCTTCCTTAGAGCTCTTCTATGGACTTTTCTTCCTGACGACTCTGGCCGGCAGCGGCACCACGCCTATCCTCTACACGCGTGTGGTGGCCGGTCATTTCGACGCTGCGCGCGGGATTGCCCTGGGGATCACCCTGACCGGCCCGGGCAGTGCGGCTATCCTCCTGCCGCCGTTCATGACCGGGATCATCGCCGATGCCGGCTGGCGGGCCGGATTCGAAGTTCTTGCGTGGCTGGCACTCACGCCCTGGCTGCTCGTGCTTCTGGTATTCGGGGGCTCGCGCTCATCACCCAAACGCGAAACTGCCGCTGGACTGCGGCCACTGTCGGGGGTAACGCGGCGACAGGCGCTTAGCAGCCGTCCCTTCTGGACCATCGTGCTGGGCTTCGGGGCCGTTTCCATCGGCTGCTCCGCCACAGTCGTGCACCTCATTCCATTGCTCAGGGATGCAGGATTGGCAGCCGCCGAGGCTGCTTCCGTGGCTGCCATCATTGGCGTTGGCGTTGTGCTGGGACGTCTGGTGATCGGTTGGGCCATCGACCATTTCTTCGCACCCAGGGTTGCGACGGCCATCTTTCTCACGGCTGCGTTCGGCTGCCTGCTCCTCATCCTGGGCGGCACGACCCATGCCCGCGTTGCCGCCTTGCTTATCGGCTTTGCGCTCGGCGCCGAAGTCGATCTACTCGCTTACCTGACTTCGCGCTATTTCGGACTGCGTTATTACGGCTTTCTCTACGCCGTAGTTTACGCGTTCTTCTGGATCGGAATCGCCGCCGGACCCGCACTTGCAGGCAAACTCTATGACGCCTTCGGGGGGTACGGTCCAGCCCTGTGGATGATCACCGGGAGCCTTGTCTGCGGGGGAATCGCGGCGGCAACTCTGCCGCGTTTCGAAAGCTTCGCAGGCCTACAGGGACATTCTTCCTGATTGGATGGCGGGTGACGCCTGTCCGATTCCGACACGCTCGAAGGCGTGCTAACGTCCCCCACCCCGGGGCACTCCCCCACCAAGCCATCACCATCGCATCACGCAAGAAAGGGTCCGCATGTCTGAAATCTCCAATGTCACCGTTGTCGCCAAATCGAATGTCTATTTCGACGGAAAATGCGTGAGCCATACCCTCATCAAAGCCGATGGCAGCAAGACCACGGTCGGGGTCATTTTTCCCGCCAGCCTGCACTTCAATACGGGTGCCGCGGAGCGCATGGAGGTCGTGGCAGGAGAGTGCAAGGTCCGTCTTGACGGAGCGACCAGCTGGCAGAGCTATCGCGCAGGTGACACGTTCTCGGTGCCCGGCAACAGCAGCTTCGACATCGAAGTCAGCAACGGCCCCTTCGACTACATCTGCCACTTCGAGTAGGCGGCTACTCCATCTCGCGGGAGTAGGCTTCGCGCAGGTTGACTGGTGCGGTCTGTTTCTTGCGCAGCCGGATGTTGAGCATCTCCACGCCCACGGAAAAAGCCATCGCGAAGTAGATGTAGCCCTTCGGTACGTGGTGATCCATTCCATCTGCCACCAGTACCATGCCGATGACGAAAAGGAAGGAGAGTGCCAGCATCTTGATGGTCGGATGGGCTGACACGAAGCGGCCGATGGCGCTCGCGAACAGCAACATCAGGCCCACGGAAGCCACCACGGCTCCGACCATGATCGCGATCTCGTCGACGATCCCCACTGCCGTGATGATGGAGTCCAGCGAGAAGACCATATCGATGAGGATGATCTGGAAAATCACCGCGCCGAAAGTGGCGCGCACGCCGGAAGAGGTGTGACCCTCGGCCCCCTCCAGCAGTTGATGGACCTCCATCGTGCTCTTCCAGAGCAGGAACATGCCGCCGCTGATGAGGATCAGGTCCCTCCCCGAAATCTCCTGGGTCAGCGCCGTGAAGAGGGGCGCAGTGAGGCCAACGATCCAGCTCAGCAGGAACAAAAGGCCGATGCGCATGAACATGGCGAGAAAGAGTCCGATGCGCCGGGCCATTTCCCGCTGCGTGTTTGGCAGCTTGTCCACCAGGATGGAGATGAAAATGACATTATCTATGCCCAGCACCAGTTCGAGCGCGGTGAGCGTAAGGAAGGCAATCCAGGTTTCGGGTTGGAGCAACATTTCTAGCATGTCAGGCAAGCCATCCAGCCGCACTGCGGCAGTCAAAAGAATTGAAGAAAGCGCATCCCGATGACGACGAGGAGTTGCGCCGAGGCGTACTCTAGCGGGGACCCTGGTTCACGACACCTCCGTCTGCGCCAGCTTGGAGATATGGCCCGCCTGATCGGGGTCCAACTGCCCGGTTTGTTCCGTTTCCGGCAGGAATCCCCCGGCCTGCATGGCCCACATCCTTGCATAGTGACCGCCGCGTGCCAGCAAGGTTTCATGAGAACCGTCTTCAATAATCCGGCCCTCGTGAAAAACCAGGATGCGATCGAGATGTGCCAAGGTGGACAGACGGTGGGCAATCACCATCACGGTCTTGTCCTGCATCAGTTGCTGTAGGCATTCCTGGATGTATCGCTCGGTAACCGAATCGAGCGCACTGGTTGCCTCATCGAGCAACAGAAGCGGTGCGTCCTTCAGGATCGCCCGGGCCAGCGCAATGCGTTGTCGTTGCCCGCCTGACAGCTTCACCCCCCGCTCGCCGACCAGGGCCGCGTAACCGTCTTCTGCCTGGAGGATGAACTCGTGCGCATGCGCCATGCGCGCCGCGGCCATGACCTCCTCATCCGAAGCTTCAAGACGGCCGTAACGTACGTTCTCCAGCAGGGTTCGGTGGAACAGCATGGGTTCCTGCGGAATCATGGCAATCGCCGCGCGGAGACTTTCCTGACTGACCTGACTGATGTCCTGCCCGTCGATGAGGATACGACCGCCCTGAGGCTCGAAGAGCCGAAGTACGAGGTTGAGCAGCGAACTCTTGCCACTGCCCGAGAAGCCGACCAGCCCGACCTTCTGACCCGGAGGAATGGTGAGATTGAGTCCGTCGAAGACCGGTCGTGCGGGGAGGTAACCGAAGCGCAGATTCTCGATCCGGATTTCACCCGCCCTGACCCGCAGCGACGGCGCATCGGGGACATCCACCACTTCGTGAGGCTGGACGATGGTGGCCACACCATCGGTCACGTTGCCGAGATATTCGAAGAAGTCGAGAAACTTCCGGCTCAAGCCGCGTGCCTGCTCGATGAGCAGCAAGCCGAGGCTGGCCGACATGGCAAAGGCGCCGAGACTCATCCCGCCCGCAGCCCAGACTCCGATGGCTGAATACACGAGCCCGACCATCAAGGCAGCGGCAGCGATGAACTGGAACCAGCGGATGCCTTCCATGAACCAGAAGGTGCGCCGCGCCTTGCTGACTTCGATATCCAGATACCGCTCGAGGTACTCCCGTTCGTGCACTTGACGTGCAAAGAGCTTGGCATTGGTGATATTGGTCACCGAGTCGACGATTTTACCGCTCACGAGGCTGCGCGCAGCCGCGTAATCGCGGGCATAACGGCGGCAGCGTCGGGCGAGCAGAAATGACACCGTGACATAGACGGCAACCCACACACCAAGCAGCAGCGCAAGGTCCCGACTGACCCCATCGAGCAGGTAGAGCGAAACCCCGAAGCTGATGACCAACGGCCAGAAATCGAACATGATCGTCCACAACACCTGTGCGGTACTCATGGAAGTCTCGGCGATCCTGTTGGCCAGTGAGCCCGCAAAATTGCCGAGGAAGTAACGCTGGGAATGAATCTGCAGCCAGGCAAACAGACTGCGTCGGATCCGGCGCCTGAGCGCAGGCCCCAGCATTACGAGCACTGCGCCACTGCCTCGACTGAAAATGATCACCCCCAGATTCAACGCCGCAAAAAGAAGCAGCGGGTCACCCAACTCAGTCCACAGTCGGGGATCTTCCGATCCTGACAGGCCATCGAGACGCAAGCCCTCCACAGTCTCGATAATGCGACGGATGGCAAAGGGCAGCAGGATCGCGCAGGTCGACTGCCCACTCTCCAGCAGGGCAACACCCAGCACTGCTGGCCAGTAAAGACGTACGAAGTGCGCGATGAAGGCGAAGGGCCGGGCCGGCAGTGCCCGGGCGTTAGGGGGAGGCACTCTGTTCAGAAAGCCCTGCCGAGGATGCGGGACAGATCCGCGATGGCCTGCGCCTCGCTGACCACCTTGATCGTCTGCATGCCCAAGGCCCGGGCGGGCTTCAAGTTGACGCCCAGATCATCCAGGTAAAGCACTTCAGAGGGAGCAACCTGCATTCGATCACAGGCATAGCGGTAGATTTCCGGATCCGGCTTGCGCATGCCAATCTTGCTCGACTCGATCACCTCGTGGAACAAGGTCATGGCCGCATCGACCGCCGCACAGCGTTCAGGAGTGCCCCAGATGCCGGGACCATGCCCGGTGTTCATGTTGTTGGTGAGACAGACTACC
>JAURMM010000172.1 GCA_030830685.1 Gammaproteobacteria bacterium
CGGCCGGCGCACGCTTCAAGCAGTACATCGCCCTTACCCGCCAGCTGGGTGGGAACCAGACCAACTGAGATTCTGCCATGTCCACTGAAACCGCTCCACTGGCTCCCGGCCGCGACATCCTCGCCGAGATATTCGCGCACAAGCGCAGCGAAGTGTCCGCGCGCAGCGCTGCCCGCCCGCTTGCTGAAGTACAAGCCGCCGCGCGCGCCGCCCCGCCCGCACGAGACTTCGCGGGCGCGCTCCAGCGCAAGATCGCGCATGGACTGCCGGGGGTCATTGCGGAGTGCAAGAAAGCTTCGCCGAGCAAGGGCGTGATGCGCGAGCCCTATGACGCGACGGAGATCGCCGCGTCGTATGCACGAGGCGGCGCGGCTTGCCTGTCCGTGCTCACGGACGAGAAGTACTTCCAGGGGCGTGACGCCGATCTCGTTGCCGCACGTGCGGCCTGCCAGCTGCCCGTGTTACGCAAAGATTTCATGTGCGACGAATACCAGATCCATGAGTCCCGCGCATTGGGCGCGGACTGCATACTGCTCATCGTCGCGGGCCTTGATGACGCCACGCTTCAAGGTTTAGCTGATTGCGCCCAGGCACTCGGAATGGACGTGCTGCCGGAGGTTCACGATCGCGAGGAGCTGGAACGCGCACTCCGTCTGCGCCTGCCCCTGATCGGCATCAACAACCGCGATCTCAAGCGCTTCGTCACCAACATCGACACCACGCTCGGCATGCTGAACGATGTGCCCTCCGATCGGACAGTCGTCACCGAATCCGGAATCGCCACACGGGATGAGGTGGCGATTCTGCGCGGCCGTGATGTGAACTGCTTCCTGATAGGCGAGACTTTCATGCGCAGCCCGGACCCGGGCGCAAAGCTCGCAGAGCTCTTCAGCCTCTGAACGGGTTTAGGGTGCTCATGCTTCTGGCTTGGTAGTGCCAAAAGCGAGACAGTTACCGCTGGGGTCGGTGATCGCGAACCACATTTCACTACCTCCCTCCCCGGCTTGTATTCGGGTAGGTGGCATACGGTAGCTGATGCCGACGTAGTTAAGATGATCTACCGCGCGGTGCCAATCCTCCCAACCCATCTGCAGGCCGAAGTTCGGCACCGGGATCTCCTTGCCATTGCGCCGACTCGTCACCGTGGTGGGCATCGCTTGCACGTGATAGACACACAGCGTACCGCCAAAAAAAGACAGCTCGAGGAAGTCATTTTCGTCGCGCGTCACCCGCGAGCCGAGCACGTCGCAATAGAAAACGCGCTGAGCCGCAAGGTCCGTTGCAGGGATCGCCAGCTGGAAAACCGGTCTGCTGGTGAATTCCGCCAGCGGACCTTGCGGCTTATTTGACGACTTGTTGTCCATAGGTCTTGAAGCGCTCCAGAACGTCCTGCATCTGCGCCTCCGACAGCAGCACGGGGCCGCCGCACTGAAGCGCCACACAATACTGATGGGCCAGATCCTCCACGGCAAGCGCGAGGTCGTGCGCAGCGGAAAGCGTCTCGCCAGTCGCAACCAGACCATGGTTGGCGAGTAGACAGGCGCGCCGTCCGTCGAGCGCGGCAAGCACTACGCCAGACAGTTCCGCGGTGCCAAACAAGGCGTAATCCCCGCAGCGTATCGAATCCCCGCCCGCCACCGAGATCATGTAGTGGAAGGCCGGGATGTCATGCCGCATGCATGCCACCGCCGTCGCATAAGGGGAATGCACATGAACCACCGCGCCGATGTCAGGGCGGTGGCCATAGATGGCGGCATGAAAGTGCCACTCGCTGGACGGTGACAACTGCCCGGGCGCGGGCGCGCCATCCAGGTTCATCAGCACATGGCTGTCATCCTGAAGGAGCGCAGGTTTCATGCCGGTGGGTGTAATCAACATACCTTCGGACACTCGCACACTGGCATTGCCTGCAGCACCCTGATTGAGGCCGGCCGCGGCAAGTGCGCGCATCACGGTACCCAGTGCGCGGCGATGTTCCGCGTGAGACATGATCAGCGCAGGAAGAGCTCGTAGGCCATGTTGTTCCGCTCCTCCACCCAGTCCATCTGTAGCCCGGAGAGGAAACGGTCGAATTCGTCTGAGAGCGCCTCGGGCACCTGGATTCCGACGAGCACACGGCCGTAAGCCGCCCCATGATTGCGGTAATGGAACAGACTGATGTTCCAACGATCTCCCACCTGGTTCAGGAAATGCAGAAGCGCACCCGGGCGCTCGGGAAACTCCACCCGCAGCAGGCGCTCTCCGGCGAGCGCACCGGCGTGCCCCCCCACCATGTATCGCACGTGCATCTTGGCCAGCTCATCGTCCGAGATATCACGCGCCTCGAAGCCCTTTGCATGCAGGCTCTCCAGCAGGTCCTGCTTGTCGGACTCCCCTGCCCGCAGTTGGACGCCCGCAAAAACCGTCGCCCGTTCCTGGTCCGCATAGCGATAATTGAATTCTGTAATTGCGCGCGTGCCGAGCGCATGACAGAACTGTCGGAAGCTCCCGGGCCGCTCGGGGATCACTGCGCCGAGCAGGACTTCCCGTCGTTCGCCAAGCTCTGCCAGTTCCGCGATATGTCGCAGCCTGTCGAAGTTCACATTGGCGCCACTCAGGATGGCGATGAGTTCTTCATCCCTGATTCCCTTACGAGCGACGTACTGCTTGAGTCCTGCGAGGGCCAGGGCGCCCGCAGGCTCGGCGATGGAGCGGGTGTCTTCGAAGATGTCCTTCACGGCGGCACAGATTTCATCGATGGAGACGGTGATCATGGAGTCCACATGCTCCCGGGCAATGCGGAAGTTCTCCGCGCCCGCCTGCTTTACCGCGGCACCATCCGCAAAGATGCCGATCTTGTCGAGGATGACCCGTTCATTAGCTTCCAGCGCGCGCGTCATGCAGGCAGCTTCGTCAGCCTCCACTCCGATGACGCGAACGCCCGGGTCCAGTGCCTTTACATAGGCTGCGATGCCGGCAATCAGACCTCCACCACCGACGGGAACAAAGATCGCATGCGGGCGCGAAGGGTGCTGGCGCAGGATCTCCATGCCAACGGTGCCCTGGCCCGCAATGATCAGAGGATGATCGTAAGGCGGAACGTAGGTCATGCCGTTCGCGGCCACCTGCTCATGCGCGTACGCACTGGCCTCATCGTAGGTGTTGCCGTGGAGGATGATCTCGGCGCCCAGGCGGCGCACAGCGTTGTCCTTGATCTCGGGCGTGGTCTTGGGCATCACGATCACAGCCCGGATGCCAAGTCTGGAGGCCGCCAGCGCCACCCCTTGGGCATGGTTACCGGCAGACGCCGTGCACACGCCCTTGGCACGCTCTTCCTGATTGAGGCTCGCCATCATGGTGTAGGCCCCGCGTAACTTGTAGGAGAAGACCGGTTGCAGGTCTTCGCGTTTCAACCACACGGAATTGCCGGTGCGACGGGACATCAGCGGCAGGGCATCCAGCGGCGTTTCCCGTGCTACTTCGTAGACGGGGGCCTTCAGGATCATCTTCAGGTACATGTCGAGCATGGGCATAAGATACCATTCGGGCCGCAAGCCCGCCTCGCGGGCGAAGAGCGGGAGAGCACATGAGCCAGGACGATCAGAAAAAAGCAGCGGCGCTGGCCGCCGCCAAGCTGGTCCGGGATGAAACCATCATCGGCGTCGGGACCGGCAGCACGGCGAATTTCTTCATCGATGCGCTGGCCGGCATGCAAGACAGGCTTGAAGGCGCGGTGGCAAGTTCAGAGGCCTCTGCGCAGCGCTTGAAAGCCCATGGCATCCGGGTGATGGAGCTCAATGAAGCAGGTCCCATCGAGGTCTACGTGGATGGCGCGGATGAGGCCAATGCCCACCGCCAGCTCATCAAGGGCGGTGGTGGAGCCCTGACCCGCGAGAAAATAGTGGCTGCGGCGGCACGACGCTTCCTGTGCATCATGGATGAATCCAAGCTGGTCACGCGTCTCGGCAAGTTTCCGCTGCCGATCGAAGTCATCCCCATGGCCCGCAGTTTCGTAGGCCGCGAACTGGTCAAGCTCGGCGGGCACCCCGAATATCGCAAAGGCTTCATCACCGATAACGGCAATCTGATCCTGGACGTTTACCACTTCGACATGACCGACCCGGTAAAACTGGAGCAGACCCTGAACCAGATCCCGGGCGTGGTCACGAATGGCCTGTTTGCCCAGCGCCCGGCCGATGTGCTGCTGATCGGCAGCCCGGCCGGCGTGCGCCAAATCCCCTGACGGTGCGGGATATGTCCCGGATGCTCTTGTGGATTGGGGCAACCCTGATTTTGGCTGGCCTGCTCTGGCCCTGGCTCGCCAAACTAGGCCTCGGCCGACTGCCCGGCGACATCGTCATCGGGCGTGGGAATACCCGCTTCTATTTTCCGCTCACCACCTGCGTGCTGGTGAGTTTCGTGCTTTCCGTGCTGTGGTGGCTGTGGCGACGCTGATCAGGGCGTGAGGGCCTTGTTGTCTTCAGACGCGCCCTCGCCGACCGCTTCTTCCTGAATGAATATGCGGCAGAACAGCATCCCGAGTTCATACAACATCCACATCGGCACGGCCATCATCGTCTGGGAGATGGGATCAGGCGGTGTGAGCACTGCGGCCACCACGAAGGCCCCCACTACAATGTAGGGCCGTTTCTCGGCCAGCGACTGGCGGGTGGCAATTCCGGTTTTGACCACCAGAAAGGTCGCGACCGGCACCTCGAAGGCCATGCCAAAGGCGAAGAACATCAACAGGGCGAAATCCAGGAATTCGTTGATGTCTGGCGCATAAGACACACCATCGAGCTGGATGGCGGCAAGAAAGCCGAAAACCAGGGGAAACAGCACGAAACGCGCGAAGGCAATCCCGCAGTAGAAGAGCACGGTGCTTGAGACCAGCAAGGGCAGTGCAAGCCGCTTCTCATGCCGGTACAGGCCTGGGGCCACGAACGCCCAGATTTGATAGAAGAGATAGGGTGCGCTGAGCATCACTGCCACAAAGACGGTCAGCTTGAAGGGCGCCATGAATGGCGAAACCACGCTGGTGGCGAGCATCTGTCCACCGGTGGCCGAGATCTGGGCAAGTAGCGGGCTGGATAGCCACTCGTAAATCTGATTGGCAAAGGGCATCAGGGCCAGGAGCACGAGGACTACGCACAGCACGGCGCGAAGCAGTCGGTCGCGCAGCTCCAGCAGGTGAGAAAGGAAAGTGTGCTCGCCGGTGTCGGCGCCCTGGGGATGTTCCGGCGTGGCCATTTCTGTTTCAGCGCTCGTCGGAGCTGCTGTCGCTCAGGCTTTTCACGGGAGTCACTGGCTCCACGGGGGCATTGAGTTCGCTTTTCAGGGCCTGCTTGACTTCGTTCAGCTCACGCAGGCTGGTGTCGCTCTCCAGCTGGGTCTTCAGCTCCCGAACCGTGCGCTGAGCGCGACCCACCCACCGGCCCAGTCCGCGAATCAGCGGCGGAAGACGCTCAGGGCCAAGCACAAGCAGTGCAATCAGCCCAATCAGCATCATCTCCGAGAAGCCGACGTCGAACATGTCGGGCTCAGGAGTTCTTCTGGTCCGCGCCCTGGGTCACGGCCTCGCCGTCGATGACCCGCTTGCCGGCATTCGCGTCCACCATGGGCGGCTCGTCATTGCCATCCTTGACGGACTTGCGGAAGTCGCGGATCCAGCCGCCCACGTCCCCGCCAATGCCTTTGATCTTCTTGGTGCCGAACACGAGCATCACGATCACGAGGATGATGATGAGTTCCTTGATACCAATTCCCATGTTTGCTCTCCGGCAGGCGCCTCCGGGGCGCTTGCGTGTGATGACTGACTACTGCCCCTTGCGGGACGCTTTTTCCTCAAGGCCCGACCGACCCAGCCGTCGCGAGAGTTCCTCCAGCACGCGGTCGGGCGAGATGCCCTCGTGGACCAGCGCGACGAGGCAGTGGAACCACAGATCTGCCATCTCGCGCACCAAGGCCTCTGCATCCGTCTGCCCCGCCGCGATGACGACCTCAGTCGCCTCCTCGCCTATTTTCTTGCGAATCCTGTCCATGCCGGAGGCATAAAGGCTCGCGACGTAGGACGTCCCGGGGTCCGCCCCTTTCCTTTGTTCCAGTAGAAGGGTGAGCTGGTTCAGGATATCGGCGGTCATTTGCTAGTCCCCGGACTCGGGCGGAGTGTCTTGGTAGATGTCGCGCGGATCCCGCACAACGGACTCCACCTCCTGCCACTGGCCTGCTTCGAGTCTGCGGTAGAAGCAGGATACCCGTCCAGTATGACAGGCGATCCCACCCTCCTGCTCCACCAGCAGCAACAGTGTGTCGCCATCGCAATCGAGCCGCATCTCGCGCAGGTGCTGCACGTGCCCGGATTCCTCGCCTTTGCGCCACAGCCGTCGCCGGGACCTCGACCAGTAAATGGCGCGTCCCTCGCGCAGCGTGGCCTCCAAGGATTCCCGGTTCATCCAGGCCATCATCAGGTTCTGGCCCGTACGCGCATCCTGGGCGATGGCAGGGACCAGGCCCTCGGCATTCCAAGCGATTTCATCCAGCCAGCTCACAGGCGAACCTCGATGCCGGCCGCCGCCATGTGACGCTTGGCCTGCGTCACTGAATATTCCCCGAAGTGGAAGATGCTGGCGGCAAGCACGGCATCCGCATGGCCCTCCAGTACGCCCGCCACCAGGTGGTCCAGGTTCCCCACCCCTCCGGAGGCGATGACCGGGATGGGGACTGCATCTGCCACTGCGCGGGTGAGCGCAAGGTCGAAACCATCCCGCGTTCCATCGCGGTCCATGCTGGTGAGCAGAATCTCGCCCGCACCGTAGTCGGCCATTCGAACCGCCCAAGCCACTGCGTCGAGGCCGGTGCCGCGCCGTCCGCCATGCGTGAAGACCTCCCAGCCGACGCCGTCGCTGCGTGCGCGCGCATCGATGGCCACCACGATGCACTGAGAACCATATTTATCGGCCGCCGCTCGCACGAACTCGGGCGTGTGCACGGCCGCGGTATTGATGCCCACCTTGTCCGCGCCGGCCACCAGCATGCGGCGCACGTCCGCGAGTTCCCGGATACCGCCTCCGACAGTGAGCGGAATGAAGACCTCGGAGGCAACCTGGCTGACCACTTCGACCAGCGTTTCGCGCCCGTCGCTGCTCGCGGTGATGTCGAGGAACGTAATCTCGTCTGCACCCTGAGCATCGTAGCGACGCGCGATCTCCACCGGATCACCGGCGTCACGGATATCCACGAAGCGCACGCCCTTGACTACGCGTCCGGCGTCAACATCGAGGCAGGGAATGATTCTTTTGGCGAGGCCCATGGTGGCGAGGCGCTTGGGTGGCTTAGGGTGGGGGCCGCAGTATCTGCAGCCCGGCGGCTCAGGAGGCTTTGGAAAGATCGTCGGCGAGGGCTTGGGCGGCCTTGAAGTCCAGCGAGCCTTCGTAGATGGCGCGACCGGTGATCGCACCTGCAATGCCCTCCGGCTCGGCGGCGACCAGGGCACGGATATCATCAAGGTTGGTCACCCCGCCCGACGCGAAGACCGGAATGCGCAGATTGCGCGCGAAGTCGATGGTGGCGTCCAGATTGAGCCCATTCATCATGCCGTCGCGGCGGATGTCGGTGAAGATGAAGGCTTCGACTCCGTCCTCCTCGAACTTCACTGCGATGTCGGCAGCATCATGGCGGGAGAGCTTGGACCAGCCCTCGATGGCCACCTTGCCGTCGCGCACATCGAGTCCAACCATGATGTGGCCCGGGAATTCCAGACAGATATCGGAGATGAAGTGCGGCGCAGTCACGGCCTTGGTGCCGATGATCACGTAGCGGACACCGGCGTTGAGGTAGGTCTGGATGGTGTCCTCGTCGCGGATCCCGCCACCCACCTGGATGGGCACGTGGGGAAAGGCGCTCGCGATTTCGCGAACCACCGCAGAGTTCACTGGCTTGCCCTCGATGGCACCGTTCAAATCCACCACGTGCAAGCGTCGTGCGCCGGCCTCGACCCAACGTGCCGCAGTGGCAACCGGGTCATCGGAGTAGATGGTGTCGTCATCCATCCGCCCCTGGCGCAGGCGGACACACTTTCCGTCCTTGATGTCGATGGCGGGTATGAGCAGCATGGGGATGAAACCGGAACGTTGACTGTCTTGCGGCTGGTCTGGATGGGCGTCGCCCGAGTGTTGACAGGCACGGGCCTGCACGGTCGCGATGGTAGCACAAGGGTCTGTCGAGATCCGACAGCCCCACCCGTCCCTCAGTGTGCTTCGTCCCAGTTCAGTCCGAGTCCCACGTCCACCTCCAGCGGAACGGATAATGCGCCCTCACCCGCCCCCACCATGAGCTCGCGGACCCGGGCAGAAACCGTCTCCACGGCGTGCTCTTTCACCTCGAGCACCAGTTCATCATGCACCTGCATGGTGAGCACGGCCGGGGGATGTTCACGGTCGATCCATGCAGCCACAGCGATCATGGCCCGCTTGATGATGTCCGCCGCGGTGCCCTGCATGGGGGCGTTGATGGCCGTGCGCTCCGCGTATTGGCGGCGTTGGGCGTTGCGGGAGCCGATGTCCGGCAGATAGAGCCGTCGCCCGAAGACGGTCTCGACGAAGCCCTGTTCGCGGGCTTGCTGGCGGGTGTCCTCCATGTATTGCCGCACGCCCGGATAGCGGGCGAAATACAGATCGATATAGGCCTGAGCCTGGGGTCGTTCGGTACCGAGCTGGCGCGCCAGGCCGTAGGCCGACATGCCGTAGATGAGCCCGAAATTGATGGCCTTGGCCGCCCTGCGCTGCTCATCGCTGACGGCGGCGGGTGTGGTCCCGAAGACTTCCGCCGCTGTGGCGCGGTGGATGTCCAGACCCTCGGCGAATGCCGCTCGGAGCCGCTCATCCCCCGAGAGGTGGGCCATGATGCGCAACTCGATCTGCGAATAGTCCGCGGCGAGGAGACGTGAACCGGGGGACGCAATGAAAGCCTGACGGATTCTCCGCCCTTCATGCGTTCGGACCGGGATGTTCTGCAGGTTGGGGTCGGAAGAAGAAAGTCGGCCGGTCGCCGCCACGGCCTGGTGATAGCTCGTATGGATGCGCCCGGTGGCTGGGTTTACTTCCTGAGGCAGCTTGTCCGTGTAGGTGGATTTCAGCTTGGTCAGCGCGCGGTGTTCGAGAATGAGGCGCGGCAGGGCGTAGATCTCCGCCAGTTCCTGCAATGCGGATTCCGCGGTGGAGGGCTGACCCGTCGGCGTCTTGGCTGTGACTGGCAGGCCCTGCCGGTCAAAGAGAATTTCCTGGATCTGTTTCGGCGAGCCCAGATTGAATTCTGTTCCGGCCTCGGCAAACGCCTCCCGTTCCGTGGCCTCGATCTTTGCCGCAAGCTCTGCACTCTGCCCGGCCAGCATCGCGGCGTTGATCAACACACCCTGGCGCTCCATGTCGGAGAGCACGGGCACCAGCGGAATTTCCATCTCATCGAACAGCGCACGCAGCGCCGGAACCGCTTCTATCCGTGGCCACAGCAGCGCATGCAGGCGCAGGCAAACTTCAGCATCCTCCCCCGCATACGGGGCAGCCTGTTCTATCGGGACCTGGTTGAAGGTGATCTGGTGGGCCCCTTTGCCGGCCACATCCTCGAAGCTGATGTTCTGGTGACCCAGATGCTTCAGGGCCAGCGTATCCAGATCATGCCGGGAGGCCGTGCTGTTGAGCACGTAGGATTCCAGCATGGTGTCGTAACGAATCCCCCGCAGCGTGATGCCATGGTTCAGCAACACACTGCGATCATATTTGAGGTTGTGTCCCAGCTTCGCGACTGTTTCGTTCTCAAGCAAAGGCTTGAGTCGGGCCAGTACCGCGTCGCGGTCGAGCTGCTCAGGGGCGCCCAGGTAGTCGTGGGCGAGTGGTAGATAGGCCGCGTGCCCGGCCTCGCAGGCGAATGACAAGCCGACGATGCGGGCATCGATATAGTCGAGACTGGTGGTCTCCGTATCGAAGGCGAAAAACGGCGCCGCCTGCAGCTTTTCCAGCCAAACATCGAGTGCCGCCTGAGTGGTGATCGTGTCCACCGTGAGGGGCACCGCGCCTGCTGCCGGGGCTGCGGCATTTTCGCCAGTTGCCGACTCGCGGTCGGGGTTTGACTGCCCCAATTGCTTCAACCAGGCCTTGAACTCGAGTTGCTGGAACAGGGCGCGCAAGGCCTCGTGCTCTGGCATGCGTGGTACGAGGCTCGTCAGCGGAATCCCGAGGTCGAGATCATCCATGATCGTGACCAGCCTCCGGGACAGCGGGATCTGATCCAGGTGCTTGCGCAGGTTCTCACCCACCGCACCCGGCACGCTGTCGGCCTGCGCCACCAGATTGTCGAGGCTGCCATAGGCCTGCAGCCACTTGACCGCCGTCTTTGGTCCCACCTTGGGGATCCCCGGCACGTTGTCCACGGTGTCCCCCACCAGCGTCAGGTAATCGATGATGCGTGCGGGCGGCACCCCGAAGCGGGCCTCCACGCCGGCTTCATCCAGCCGGATGTTGTCCATGGTGTTCACAAGCGTGATTGCCGGGCAGACCAGCTGGGCAAAGTCCTTGTCCCCAGTCGAGATGACCACCTCGTGGCCCGCAGCAGCACCCCGCCGCGCGAGCGTGCCGATGACGTCATCGGCTTCCACACCATCGATGACAAAGCTTGGAATGCCCAATGCCGCGATGACTTCGAACAGCAGAGGAACCTGGGAGGAAAGCTCACCCGGCATGGGCGGGCGCTGGGCCTTGTACTGGGGGAACCAGGCATCGCGGGTGGTCGGGCCACGCGGGTCGAAGATGACCGCGAAGTAATCCGGCTGCATCTCCGTCTGCAGCTTCTTCAACATGGCGATCACGCCATGGATCGCGCCCGTGTGCTGGCCGCCGCTGGTAGTCAGGCCGGGCAGTGCATGAAAGGCGCGATAGAGGTAGGAAGAGCCGTCCACGAGGACCAGCTTTCCGGGGCTTTTGGCTTCACTCAAAGGGGTAATTCCGGCACTCACGGACGTGCGAGTCGTGGTGCTATGCTATGCGCAAATAACAGCCCCTTGGAATAGAGGTAGTCGCCAGTGCCCACGCATCATTTCTCCCGCTCGCTCGCGCCGATGCTCCTGTTGGCCACGGCACTGTCTTCCGGCGCGCAAGCGCAACAGGATTTGCAGGAGATTCCTGAGGCCGCGCCGCCCCCGCCGCCACGCATCGAGGATGGCCAGGAGATGGAGCCGGACGTCACCATCGTCCAGCGCAAGGACGCCAAGGTGGAGGAATACCGCATGAACGGTCGCCTCTACATGGTGAAAATCATCCCCATCGTCGGGCCCGCCTACTACCTCAAGGACACTGATGGCGACGGCAAGCTGGAAACCCGCTTCAACGACGGTCGCAACAGCGCGCTCGACGTGCCGCAGTGGGTAATCTTCAGCTGGTAGGCACCGACGCCACCGCCACACACAAAAAAGCCCTCGCGATGAGGGCTTTTTCATGAGGGCCTCCCGTACGCCTCAGCATCCGGGAGGTTCAGCGCGCCGACTACTCGGCGACGATGAGATCCACGCGTCGGTTCTTCGCCCGACCCTCTGCGGTCTCGTTGCTCGCGACGGGCCGGCTTTCACCAAACCCGGTCGCTGACATGCGATCCGCAGCAATGCCCTTGCTCAAAAGGTAGGTCACAACCGCAGCAGAGCGCTGGTCGGAGAGCTTCTGGTTGTAGGCATCGGACCCCATGCTGTCAGTGTGGCCTTCCACATTGATCCGGAGCGCCGGATGTTCATTCATGATGCTGACCGCTTCGTCGAGCTTGGTCATCGCCTCAGGCCGCAGGGTAGCCTTGTCGAAGTCGAAGTGGGTGCCTTCAAGGCTGATGATCTTGGTGCCTTCTTCAGGTGCCGGAGGGGGCGGCGGCGGAGCAGGCTTGGGCGCCGGTGCCGGGGCAGGAGCAGGTGCCGGCGGCGGGGTTTCCTTTTCACGGCAGAAGAAATACCCGAGCGCGCCGCCAATGGCAGCCCCGGCCACATACGCGCCAGCGTCATCTGAATCTGCCGCTGCGGCGGCGACACCCGCGCCGGTCGTGGCACCCACGAGCGGACATAGGATTTGCGGCGCTTTGATGTTCTGGTTCGCGCAACCGGCGAGCACACTGCTCAGAGTCAAGGCGATACCGATTCGGGTTGGTGTGTTCATTGGTCGAGACGTCCCCATTGTTGTGGTGGCCTCGGTGTACGGCGGGTCAGCGCCGGGCTGCACCCTGCAAGGCGCACATCGAGAGATGGCAGTCAGGATAACACAGCGTTTTAGAAGATGCCCATAAGCCATTCAATTCCCGAGCGAATCTCGGCACGGGGAAACGCTCATCCCATTTCCTCCAGATAGCGCCGCAGCTTGCCGGGATCCGCGGTCTTCAGGGCCTTGTCGGCGAGGACACGCATGGCCGAGGCATCAGTTCCGGCGATCAGGCCCTTTACCTCCAGCAGTACCGCCGGATTCACGCTGAAGGATTCGAGCCCCAGCCCCAGCAGCAGGCGGGTATAACGCACATCGCCCGCCATTTCCCCGCACATGCTGACCGGGACGCGGGCACGCTGGCCGGCTCGAATCGTCATCGCGATGAGCCGCAGGACGCCCGGGTTGATGGGGTCGTAAAGATAATTGACCTCGTCATTCACCCGATCGATGGCAATCGCATATTGGATGAGGTCATTGGTGCCGACGGATAGAAAATCCAGCACCTGTGCAAAGCCGTCTGCAAAGACCGCTGCTGCTGGCACTTCGATCATGCCACCGATCGGCATCTCCGGTGCGAAGGGAATCCCCTTGCTCGCAAACTCGGCCTGGGTCGCACGCACCAGCTCGATCACCTGATGCGCTTCCTCCAGATTGGACAGCATGGGAATCATCATGCGTACCGGTCCCAGCGCCGAGACGCGCACGATGGCCCGGATCTGGGGCATGAACAGAGCGGGCTCTTTCAATCCCAGACGAACCGCGCGCAAGCCCAGCGCGGGGTTCGCGCCCTTGCCACGGGACGTCAGGGCCGAATCGACCTGTTTATCCCCGCCGATATCCAGCGTGCGGATGGTGACAGGCAGGCCGCTCACGGTCTTCACCAGTTGCTGATACGCCTCGAAGTGCTCTTCCTCCGAGGGCGGATCCGCCCGGTTCATGTAGAGGAATTCGGTGCGATAGAGCCCCACTCCACGCGCACCCACATCACGCGCCGCGGCAAAATCGCTGGCCAGCTCCACATTGGCCTGCAACTCGACGGCCACGCCATCCCGCGTGATGCACGGCGCGCGCTTGAGCTTGTTCAGACCGACCGAATACTTCGCGCGCTCGCTCTGCCTTTTGCGGTAATGGGCAAGCGTGCGGGTATCCGGCTCGCCCACCACCACGCCTTCATTACCGTCAATGATCAGCAGTTCGCCCTCGCGAACGAAGCGCCGGGCGTGGTGCACGCCCACGATGCCAGGAATGCCAAGGCTGCGCGCGAGAATGGAGGTGTGAGAGGTGGGCCCACCAAACTCCGTCACGAAGCCAACCACGCCGTGGTGCTGCATCAGCAGCGCATCGGCAGGTGCGAGGTCATCGGCAAGAAGGACTGCCCCCACCAGATCAGGATCCTCACCTGCGGCAGGCACAAGACCGCTGCCCTGGAGACTGCGCAGGATCCCGTTCATCACGTGTTCCACGTCGTCCCGCCTCGTGCGCAGGTAAGGATCGGCCATCTGATCAAACACCTGGACGATGGCATCCCGCTGCTGACGTACCGCCCAGGCCGCGTTGTAACGGCGCTCCCGGATGAGTCTGATGGGCTCTTCGGCTAGCATGGCATCACCCAGCATCAGCAGGTGTGTGTCTATGAAGGCCACCACGTCATGGGGTGCGTCAGCAGGAATTCGGTTACGCATCTCGCGAAGGTGCCCGGCCGCATCCTCGATCGCCGCCCGCAGGCGGTGCACCTCGGCGTCCACCTGGCCAGGCTCGATCAGGACCTCTCGGGCGTCGTGCTCGGCATGGATGATGATGTGGGCCTTGCCAATGGCGATTCCGCGGGAAACCGCTACGCCATGCAGGGAGAAGGTCACTCCGGTTCACCAAACCGGTTGTTCACGAGTTCGGTCAGCGCTGCGAGCGCAGCCTCTTCATCCTCACCCTTGGTGGTCACGGTCAGCTCCGAGCCCTGTGACGCAGCGAGCATCATGAGTCCCATGATGCTCTTGCCGTTGACCGATTTGGCCTGCTTTTCCACGTTGATTTCGCAGGTATAGGCGGCCGCCGTCTGCATGAACTTGGCGGCCGCACGGGCATGCAGGCCGAGGCGATTGATGATGGGCAGCTTGGCGCTGGGCATGGTGGCGTCAGAGATCCCGGTGAGTCAGAACGATATGCCAGTGCTCGCGGAAATGCGAGGCGATGCGCTCGGCGACATACACTGAGCGATGCCGACCGCCGGTGCAGCCGAGGGCGATCGTGAGGTAGCTGCGATCCTCCTGCTGGAAGCGCGGCAGCCAGCGCTCAAGGAAGCTCGTGATGTCATCCGTCAGTTCCTGCGCCAGCGCATTGCCATCCAGAAACTCCCGCACTGGAGCATCGCGCCCGGACATCTCCCGCAAACCCGGATCCCAGTGTGGATTGGGCAGGCAGCGCACATCAAAGATGAAATCAACATCCGGAGGCACGCCCTTCTTGTAGCCGAAGGAACTGATCTGCACCGCCAACGCACCCGGCGAGCGCCGAGTCACCCGCTCGTTGAGCAACGCGCGAAACTCGTGGATGTGGGTATGGGTGGTATCGATGCGCAATTCGGCCCGTGCGATCAGAGGCTCGAGCAGGGCACGCTCGCGCGCAATGGCCTGGCGCAGCGGCAGGCTGGATGTCGACAGCGGATGCCGTCGGCGGGTGAGGTTGAAACGGTTGATCAGTGCCTGTTCACTCGCCTCGATGAAGAGCACCTCCACGGCGAATCCGCTCGCCCGCAGCAATTCCAGAATCTGCGGAAGCTGCTGCAGGTCGGTATCCGGGTTGCGGGCATCGATCCCGACTGCCACCTTGCTGTAGAGGGGCAGGGAGCTGCGACTCACGAACTGGGCGAACTCTGCCAGAAAACTCGTGGGCAGATTGTCCACGCAGTAGAAACCTGCATCCTCCAGGGCGTGGAGTGCCACGGTCTTGCCGGCGCCAGAAAGCCCCGACACCACGATGAAGCGTTGCAGGTTCATCCAGGCTTACTCAGACCCGATGTCCGCCTTCACGTGCATGATGATCGGTCATCTTCTCCTTGTGCTTGGTGACCTGACGGTCAAGCTTGTCCAGCATCAGATCGATGGCAGCGTACATGTCTTCATGCTCGCTCGTGGCATGCAGGGTGGCGCCGGTGACATGCACCGTGGCTTCTGCCTTGTAGAGCTGGCGCTCCTGTCCCAGCACGAAATGTGCATCGACCATGTGGTCGAAATGGCGCTGTACGCGCTGCATCTTGGTCTTTATGTAGTCATTGAGGGCTGGTGAAAGCTCAATGTGGTGGCCGGTGATATTAATCTGCATGATGGGACTCTCCTGTCGAACTGTCCTGTTTTGACCGCGCCCGTAATACGCCCGTTCCGCGGCGCCGCTCAGGCAAACTTCTTGCGTTCATTGGAGGGAGGAATCTGCATACCCTCCCGGTATTTGGCGACCGTGCGACGAGCGACATTGATCCCCTCCTTGGTCAATATCGCCGCGATCTTGCTGTCGCTCAAGGGTTTCACCGCATTCTCCGCTGCAATGAGGCGCTTGATCACTGCGCGGATTGCAGTTGAAGACGCCTCTCCGCCAAGCGCCGTGCTGACATGGCTGGAAAAGAAGTACTTGAGCTCGAAAGTACCACGTGGGGTGTGCAGGTACTTGCGCGTAGTCACGCGAGAGATAGTTGATTCGTGCAAGCCCAAGGCCTCGGCGATGTCGTGCAGGACCATCGGCCGCATGGCTTCCTCGCCATACTCGAGAAAGGCCCGCTGGCGCTCCACGATTTCCTTGGCCACGCGCAGCAGGGTTTCGCTCCGACTCTGCAGGCTCTTGATGAACCAGCGCGCCTCCTGCAGATGGGTGCGCAACGAGTTGTTGTCCGGGGTGTTCTCGGCCCGCCGGATCATGTTCATGTAGTAGGGATTGATGCGCAGTTGCGGCACGGCCTCGGCGTTGAGTTCGACTTTCCAGCGCCCATTCACCTTGCGCACATAGACATCGGGCACCAGGTACTCGGTAGTCGAGGACGCATAAGCCGCTCCGGGTCGCGGAGAGAGTGATCGCACCAGCGCCACCACTTCTGCCACTTCGGCCTGATCCAGTTTGAATCTGCGGCCGAGCTGCACGAAATCGCGGCTGGCGAGTGCCTCCAGCGCCTGTTCGCACACTGCGAGCGCCTCTTCCCGCCAAGGAGTGTCCGGGGGCAATTGCCGCAACTGCAGGATCAGGCATTCCTGCACATCGCGCGCGCCCACTCCAGCCGGTTCCATCATCTGGATCTGCTTCAGCACGGTCGCGATCTCATCGAGACCGGGCGCGTCCTTGCCCAACATGGTGACCAAGGTCTCTCGCAAATCTTCCAAGGTCACCCGCAGGAATCCGTCCTCATCGATTCCATCGATGAGCGCTATGCCGATTTCCCGATCCAGCGGTGTCAGCGGGATCAGATTGAGCTGCCAGAGCAGGTGCTCGCGCAGGCTTTCGGCGGGCCCGGACTGGTTTTCGCGCCCCTCGTCGTCACCGCTTCCGGCCGGCGCCCCCTGTGGCAGCGTGCTGTCAAAGACCTCTTCCCAGTCCGCATCCACCGGCAGGTCCTCGGGGATGTCGTCGGTAGTCGAGGCGCGGCTGTCGTCCCAGTCCTCGGTCTCGCCTCCAAGCTCTCCGTCCGCCCCCTCCCGTTCGCCGTCATTGTCAGCCGCCGGGGTCGCGGGTCCGAGATCAAGGCCCAGATCCGGCAGCTCACGCTCGTCTTCGAGCTCCAGCATGATGTTGGAGTCCAGAGCCTGCTGGACTTCCAGGGTCAGTTCCATCGAAGAGAGCTGCAGCAGCCGTATGGCCTGCTGCAGCTGAGGCGTCATGGTGAGCGTCTGCCCGAGCTTGAGCTGAAGGGCCTGTTTCATGCGTCAGCGGAGTAACGGAACACATCTTGCATGAAGTGAGTGTAGCGCAAACGGGCCGCGGTCGAACTCCGACATTGCAAACAAGGCTGGCGGGCGCCCCACAGGGCGCCCAGTGCAGAATCAGAGCGAGAATTCTTCGCCCAGATAGACTTCGCGGACGTGCGGGTCTTCGAGGATGTTGGCGGGCGTGCCTTCCGAGATGATGCGTCCGTCGTTGACGATATAGGCCCGATCACAGATGCCCAGAGTCTCGCGCACGTTGTGATCGGTGATCAGTACCCCGATGCCCAGTTTGCTGAGGTGCTGGATCAGGCGCCGGATGTCGCCGACGGAGATGGGATCGACGCCCGCGAAAGGCTCATCGAGCAGCATGAAGCGGGGCTGGTTGGCCACCGCCCGGGCTATTTCCACGCGCCGCCGCTCGCCCCCCGACAGGGACATGCCGAGATTCTTTTTCAGGTGTTCGATATGGAAGGCTCGCAACAGGGCTTCCAGGCGCAGACTGCGCTGTGCGGGAGTCATGCTGCCGTCGATCTCGAGTACGGCGGCAATGTTTTCCTCCACCGTCAGCTTGCGAAAGACCGAGGCTTCCTGGGGTAGATATCCGAGCCCCTTGCGCGCCCGCTGATCCATGGGCAGCCCCGAGAGATCCTCGTCATCCAGATGGATGGTGCCACCCTCCCCCATCACCAGGCCCACGATCATGTAGAAACTGGTGGTCTTGCCCGCGCCATTGGGGCCGAGCAGGCCGACCACCTCTCCACTCTGGACAGTGAGGCTCACGTCGCGCACGACCTGGCGGGATTTATAGCTCTTGGAGAGCTGACGAACCTTGAGAGTGGTCACTGCCGCGGGACTCCGGCAACACGCAGCCCCCTCATCGGGGGGTGGTCTTCTTGGGCGGGATGATCACTTTCACGCGCCCCGGCTTGGCAGCCGGCGTGGTTGCCGTGCTGCCCGTGGCCGCTCCCCTGCCCGTGATGATGCTGCGTTCGGTGTCGTAATTGATGCGATATCCCTCGAAGAGGCGGTCGCCCTGTGTGAGGCGGGCCTTGTCGATGAGATAGAGCAGATGCTTTTTCTGATGGTATTCAATCTGCAGTCCTTCGCCTTCAATGTCCTGCTTGCCACCATCCGGGGTCTGTTTGAAATACGCCGGCTTGCCCTCGAGGTATACGTCGACCAGCGTGCGGTTCTCATCGAAGTTGGCGATGAGCTTGTCGCCGGTCATGCGCATGGTGCCCTGGACCACCACCACGTTACCCGAATAGATGGTACGGCCCGCCGCATCATCGAGCTCGGCAAAGTCGGCCTCGATTTCGATGGGCTGTTCGACATCAGTGGCCAAGGCCAGCACCTCTGCCACCGGCAGGCACGACCACAGCGTGAGCAGGCTAAGCAGGCGGAGACTTTTCTTGGCTGTCATAGCGGGTTCTCACCCTCTCCAGAAGTTCCAGACGGTTGTGTTCGAAGTTCGCACGGAAACCGCGCGTGCGCGTGATCGTGGCCGGCCCCTTGATCGTCGCCAACCGGTCGGTCTCGGCGTACTGAACCTTCGGGAACACTCGCAGTTCTGAGGTCAGGATTTCATATTCACGCACGCCGCGCGCGTTGACGCGCCAGATCTCCACACGCCCCTGCAGCAGGATGACTTCGTTGTCAGCCTTGACCAGGCCTCGTTCCGCCACGACTTGCCAAGGGGACTCGCCCCCATTGTAAATCTCCATATGGGGGTGGGCCAGTTCGGTGGTGTCATCGAGTGGGAAATGCGTGACAGCCTCGGCGGTCAAAACGCTCTGCAGGCCACCTTCGCGATTCATCGTGCGGCGGGTCATCTCCTCGAGGTAATAGTCGGGCTGATCGGCAGCCGCGCGCTGGCGAGCCTCATCATCGTCATCCAGTCGTTCGAGCAGCCAGAAAGTCAGCACCCCCAGGAGCACGCTTCCAATGGCAGCAGCAATGGTCCGTGTCATGGCCCCATCCAGGGGGGAATTTCGTAACCGGCAAAGTGACGGGTGAGCGTGCCCTGGGCATGCATGATGAGCTCGGCGACTTCGCGCGCCGCGCCAAGACCTCCCGGTGCTGCAGTCCGCCAGCGACTGACAGCGATCACCGCAGGGTGCGCATCCGCCACGGCCACCGGAAATCCAACAGCTTTCATGATGGGGATATCCGGAAGATCGTCACCCATAAAGCAGATCTGGGCCGGGCTCAGGCCGCTCTCGCTGCACAGCTCATCGAGTGCCGCGCGCTTGTTGCCGCGCCCCTGATAGAGGTAGCGCACACCGAGCTCACGCATCCTGTGCGCCACCACCGGAGAATCGCGGCCGGTGATCACGGCGAGTTGCACGCCCGAATCACGCAGCATCACCAGACCCTGACCATCGCGGACATGGAACTGCTTGTATTCCTCGCCATTCGGCCCGAGCACGATGCGTCCATCGGTCAGCGTGCCATCGACGTCGAACACTGCCAGCCGAACGGCACCCGCGAGCGGCTTCAGGCTTTCGAGGAGACTCATACCACCCGAGCCTTCAGCAGATCATGCATGTTGATCGCGCCTTCGAGCCGGCGCGCGGCATCGACAACCAGCAAGGCGTTGATCTTGGTGTCCTGCATCACGGCCAAGGCCTCCGCCGCCAGCAGCTCCGGGGTGACGGTCTTGCACTCGGGCGTCATCACCTCGCTGATGCGGGTGGCGCGTACATCGCCTCCGCGGTCGATCACCCGTCGCAGATCTCCATCGGTGAAAATGCCGAGGACGCGCCCATCCGGATCTACTACCGCGGTGATGCCCAAGCCCTTGCGGGTCATTTCGAGCAGGGCATCTGCCAGCGGAGTGTCCGGACCCACAGCCGGAATATCCGTGCCTGTGTGCATGAGATCCCGCACTTTCAGCAGCAGGCGCCGTCCCAGCGCACCACCGGGATGGGAGAGGGCAAAGTCCTCCTGCGTGAACCCCCGTGCCTGCAGCAGGGCAATCGCGAGTGCATCGCCCATGGCGAGCGCGGCCGTAGTGCTGGAAGTCGGCGCAAGCCCGAGCGGACAGGCTTCCTGCGCGACGCCGACGAAGAGGTGGACGGTAGAGGATTCGGCGAGCAACGAACGGGGATTGCCGGTCATGGAGATGAGCGGCACGCCGAGGCGTTTCAGCAGGGGAATCAAGACCACCAGTTCGTCGGTCTCGCCGGAGTTGGACAGCGCGAGCACCACATCCGTGGGCGTGATCATGCCCATGTCACCGTGGCTCGCCTCCCCGGGGTGGACGAAGAACGCCGGTGTGCCGGTACTGGCAAGGGTGGCCGCAATCTTGTTCGCAATGTGTCCGGATTTGCCCATGCCAAGCACGACGATACGTCCGCGGCAGGCCAGGATGGTGCGCGCCGCCGCGGCAAAGGTTTCGTCGACACGCGCGATCAGGTCATGCACGGCGGTGGCTTCGATCTCGAGCACGGCCCGGGCCATTTTGAGCAGGCGTTGGGGATCGATCTGGGAGGCTTGCGGTGGCATGGGGATTCTGGACAATTCCGGGCTCGCAAGTGTGCCATGAGCGCCTGCGCAACGCCCCCATTTTCAGCCCGCTCCCGTGGCAGCAGCCTGCCCGAGGAATACCGATGTCCCAGCGCCCTGTCGTTCGTCCCGGCCTTCCTTCCCAGGCCATTCTGCTGGCGGCCGGGCGGGGCGAACGCCTGCGCCCGATTACCGACACTCTCCCGAAGCCACTGGTGGAGGTCACAGGTCGACCCCTCATCGACTATCACCTGTACCGGCTTGCGCACGCAGGGGTCACGCGTTGCGTGGTCAATGTGGCGCACCTGGGCGCGCAGATCGAGGCCCATGTGGGTGATGGACATCGCTTTGGACTGGAGGTGCTTTACTCCCGGGAGCCTGGGGGCGCACTCGAAACAGGCGGTGGCATTCGACAGGCCATGGGCTTGCTGCAGCCCGGCGCGTTTCTCGCCGTGAACGCGGATGTGCTCACCGATTTTGACTTCACCACCCTTCAGGATGCGCCGGATTGCCTCGCGCATCTGGTGCTGGTCCCCAATCCACCCGCCAATCCGGGTGGTGATTTCTGCCTGGGAGCACAAGGGCGCGTGAGCAATGCACCCACCCCACGCCTGACCTTCAGCGGCATCGCTCGCTATCGGGCCGGATTGCTCGCGGCAGCGCCGGCCGCCGGCCGCTTCCCGCTCACGCCTTGGCTGCGTGTCGCAGCTGAGGAGGGCCGCGTGTCGGGTCAGCTGTTTGAGGGCGCTTGGTTCGACATCGGCACGCCGGAGCGGCTGGAAGTCGCGCGCCAGTGGGCGCAGAGCGCAGGGCTTCAGGCCAGCCCGGAAGTCCCGGGGGTCGCTTGATAGCGGGTGGGATCCGGCACCCCTGCCGCGCGAAACCCTTCGCGGCGGAAATGGCAGGCATCACAACGGCCGCAGGCCCTGCCCGAATCGTCTGCCTGATAGCAAGACACGGTCTGCGCGAAGTCCACCCCGTGACGAAGGCCCTCGAGAATGATCTCGCCCTTGGACCAGGCAATCAGCGGCGCCTGAATGGCAAGTGTCCCGCCCTCGACCGCAGCCTTGGTCGCGAGATTGGCGAGATTCTGGAAAGCCGCGATGAATGCGGGTCTGCAATCCGGATAGCCGGAGTAGTCCACCGCATTCACCCCGATGTGAATTTCCCGGGCCTCGAGCACTTCGGCCCAACCCAGCGCGATGGCCAGCATCACCGTGTTGCGGGCGGGCACATAAGTGACCGGAATCCCGGCGGCGCGGGTTTCAGGAACAGCCGTGGCAATGTCGGTGAGGGCGGAGCCGCCGAACTGTCCGTAATCCAGGGTCACCACCCGGTGGGCTACCGCCCCCAGGGCCGAGGACACGTGCGCGGCGGCAGCGAGCTCAGCCCGATGGCGCTGGCCGTAATCAAGGCTCAGCGTATGGCATTCCAGCCCGCGGCTGCGCGCCAAGGCAAGGACGGTGGCTGAATCGAGGCCGCCGGAGACCAGAATCACCGCGCGCATGGCTGCCGATCTTGAAGGTGCGTTGCCGTGCGGGATCAGGACCTTGGAAGCTGGGCCAGGCGCTGTGTCGCGAGTTGCGCGGCCGCGGTGCCCGGGAAACGCTGCTGGAGGTCGGTGAGAACGGTGCGCGCTTCAGCAGCCTGCCCCAGTTCCGCGTAGCTGTAGCCGATTTTCAGCATGGCATGTGAGAGCTTCTTGCTCGCAGGGTAGTTGACCAACATGGCCTGATAGGCGGGCAGCGCCTTGGTGAAATCACGCTTCACGTAATGCGCCTCTGCTAGCCAGAACTGCGCGTTGTCGCCCAATTGGCTGGCCGGATATTGCTGCTGGAAGGCTTCGAACGCGGCAATGGCCTGGTCGTATTCGCCTGACTTCAGCAATGTGAAGGCGTTCTGGTAGGCGGCCTCGGAGGCCGGGTCCTCTACCCCCGGTGGCGCAGGCGCTGGCATTGCTGGGGCGGGCGACGAGACCACGGGGGGTGTCACGCCTCCCACAGGCGTGGGCGCCTGCAAGGGCGCGGCAGGCATCTGCTGCGGCACGGATCCCACGGCGGCAGGCACCATGGGCAACCCGGTTGCGGGGTCTACCGCCGCAGCGGTCTGGGGCATGGGCGGGATCGGTTGGCCGGAAGCGTCAATCGCCCCGGTCGCGGGTGCAAGCGCGGCAGTTTCGGTCTGCACCAGCAGATCGCCCTGGGCGGCCGGGGTACCCGCCACGGCATCCGCCGGGCCCGCCGGCAGAACAGCCAATGGGGGGGCGGCGACCGCGCCCGCTGCCGGAACGGCACCACCGGGCTGGGCACGCAGCCGGGCATCGAGGTCAGCATATCCGGCCGTCTGCGCGTGCCGTTGCTGTTCCAGCAGGTACGACTGATTCTCGAGCTCCCCCTTGAGGGCAGACATTTCGCGCTTCAGTGCCTCTATTTCAGAGAGCATTTCGAGCAGGCCGCGATTGTTGAGATTCTGCTCCAGACGGGACACCCGAGCCGCAAGATCAGGGGAGGGCGGCGCCTGTTGGGCAAACGCGACGCCAGGGAGCGCGGCCAGGGTGGCGATGAACGCGAGCGACAGGCCACTCCGGGTCCCGGTTCGGGTACTACGCTGCTGCATGGTGCGCTCCTCTTGGCCGCTCAGGGCGGGATTCAACTCAGGGGTAGACGATCTCGACGCGACGGTTCATCGCGTAGGCAGACTCGTCGGAGCCCATCACTGCCGGGCGCTCCTCGCCATAGCTCACGGTGCGGATCTGGCCGGCACTCGCGCCGAGCAGCACCAGCTGCTTGCGCAGGGCCAGCGCACGTCGCTCGCCGAGCGCGAGGTTGTATTCCGGCGTGCCTTGCTCGTCCGCATGGCCTTCGAGCGTGATCTCGGTGGAGGGATTGGAGGCGAGGTAGGTGGCGTGGGCCTGCACCACGTTCTCGAAATCGCTGCGGACATTGGTACTGTCGTAGTCGAAATAGATGACTCGGGTGGAGAGTGGGCTGCTCGGATCGTTCAGGGCAGCAGCGCCGGCGCCAAATCCATCGGACACGCCAGCACTGCGCGCGGCATCGATATCACTCATTTCCCCGCTGGAAATTCCACTCTGCACGCTGGCGGAAGCCGGCTGCTTCTTGTCGAGGCTGCTGCAGCCGGTGAGCGCCAGGGCGAACGCGGCGGCCAGCAGGAATTTGGACGAAATACTCATGGTTCAAGGTCTCCTTCGCAGTGGTTAGGTAGGCGGTGACGCCAGCTCGCGGCGCCCCCCGGGTTATTCGCGGAACGGCCCCCAGGCCGGTTCTCTCACCTGCCCTCGCTGCAGGGCAAGGCGTTGCTTCACGGTGCCGTCGACGGAGGTCGCAGCCAGCTCCATGCCTCCACCGATCGTGGTGGTGTAGATGATCATACTGCCATTCGGCGCAAAGCTCGGGGATTCATCAAGGCCAGAACGGGTCACATGGCGCAAGGTGCCGGTGGCGAGCTCGTAGACGGCAATGCGGAAGCCGCCGCCACCGTTGACCAGTAACAACGATTTGCCGTCGGGAGCATAGCTGGCGCGCGCATTGTAATTGCCCGCATTGAAAGTGACACGCTGCTGCGGCCCGCCACCCGGAGAAACACGGTAAATCTGCGGACTGCCGCCCCGGTCGGAAGTGAAGATGATGGTTTGTCCATCCGGCGACCAGGACGGTTCTGTGTCGATTCCGGCGTCCGAGGTCAGACGATGCTGCTGACCGTTGCCGAGGTCCACGACATAGATATCCGGATTGCCCTCCATCGAGCGGGTGACAGCGAGGCGGTGCCCGTCGGGAGAAAAGGCCGGCGAGCTGTTGATACCGGCGCCGGAGACCACCTTGCGCCGTTCTCCCGTGCGCACGTCCTGGATGTAGATCGCTGAATTCTTTTCCTCGAAGGAGACGTAGGCCAGACGATTGCCGTCCCGGGACCAGGCCGGAGACAGCACCGGCTGGCGCGACTCGAGGATGGTGCGGGCGTTGTAGCCGTCTGCATCCGCAATCTGCAGACGGTAGGTTCCGTCCTTCTCGCTGCGGCGCTCCACCGTGACATAGGCGATGCGGGTGGCGAAGGCGCCCTTCATCTTGAGCAGCGCCTCATAGATCAGGTCTGCGATGTGATGCGCGGTGAACCGGAGATTGGCCGCGTGGGAAGGAATCTGATACCCCGCAATCTGCTTGCCCGTGAACACATCGAGTAGCCGGAACTCGACTGTGAAGCCGCCATCCCCCTTGGCCGTGATGCGTCCGATGACGAGATTGTCCATGCCGAGCACGCGCCAGTCCTTGAAGTTGACCTGGCCGATATCCGTGGGCCTCGACGGGAGATCCTCGCGCGGCATGGGATCGAAGCTGCCACTGCGGGTCAGGTCATTGGAGATGACCTGCGCCACGTCTTCGGGCAAGGGCGCACCTGCCCATTCAAACGGCACGATGGCGATCGGCAAGGCCCCCTGCGCGCCCTGCGTGATGCGGATTTCGAGTGGTCCCTTGCTGGCGGTCTGCGCATTGGCACCAAGCATCATGACCATCAGCAGCAACAGAAGGATTCGTGTCACAGGCTCACCAGTTGGGGTCGAACAAGAGTTTCAATTCACGCATCTCGTTGAACAGACGCGCCTCGGCCGGTACCGGCAAGGGGGCGGCCTTGCGCACCGCCGTCTCGGCCTGACGGTCGAAGACCGCGTTGCCGCTGGACTCGATCACGCTGGCGGCGACCACATCACCGCCCGGCACGATCCGGACCAGAAGCGTGCATTTTAGCCCGGGCGGCAGGCCCGGTGGGTAGACAAAACCGCCTTGGATCGCAGCGGTTATACGCCCAACCCAACGCTGAAGTTCCGTCGCATCGGCCAAGGCCTGGCCCTCGGCTTCTTCCGCCGCCAGCGCTTCGGCTAACGCCTTCTCCGCAGCTGCCTTGCGCGCGGCTTCTGCCTTGGCCTTCTTCTCGGCCTCTGCCTTGGCCTTCTTCTCGGCCTCTGCCTTGGCCTTCTTCTCGGCTTCTGCCTTGGCCTTCTTCTCGGCCTCTGCCTTGGCCTTCTTCTCGGCCTCTGCCTTGGTTTTCTTCTCGGCCTCTGCCTTGGTTTTCTTCTCGGCCTCTGCCTTGGCCTTCTTCTCGGTTTCTGCGCGCTTCTGCTCCTCGGCAACCTTGCGCTTCTCCTGCTCCTGCTGCTCGCGCAGATTCTTGAGCTTCTGCTCTTCTTCGCGCACCTTGCGCTTCGCCTCTTCCTCCTTGCGCTTGGCGTCGTCTGGCTTCTGTTTTTCAGGCTGCTGCGGTTGGCGGGCTTGTGCCAGCACTTTGTCGGCATCGATGGCCTTGGCAGTCATCACCTGGGGCGCACCGGCCGGTATCACCGGTGTGCTGCTACGCCAGTCTATGCCCACCACGAACACGACGATGATGATCGCGTGCGCGAGCAACGAGTAATAGAGTGCCTTGTTGCTGCTGAAGCTTGGCAGCTTGGGCAGGCGGACGAGAGGTTTTTCCTTCACGGATGACTCAATGCCTGGATCAACTCATTTTTTGCCGGGGGGATCAGTCAGCAGGCCGACATCCTCAATGCCTGCGTTCTGCATCAAGGCCATCACTTCCACCACGCGGCCGTAAGGCACACCCTGATCGCCCTTGACCAGAAAAGTGGTTTTCGGTTTGTACTTCTTCACGCCGGCCAGGCGATGGACCAGCGTTTCAGCATCCACCGGTGAGTCCGGATCTTCGCCAAGGTCGATATACATCTCACCAGCTGCGTCTATGGTAACGATGACGGGTTCGTTATCCGAAGGCGGCACGGGTTCGGATTCGGCCTGGGGCAGCTCGACTTTCACCCCTTGCGTCACCAGCGGTGCTGTCACCATGAAGATGATGAGCAATACCAGGGTCACGTCGATATAAGGCACCACGTTCATTTCGGCGACCAGCCGCTTGCCGCGTTTGCCGCGGGACATCACACCTGCCATGTCATGTGCCTCAGCTGTGGACCTGGCGCTGCAGGATGGCAGCGAATTCTTCTGCGAAGGTCTCGTACCGCGTGGTCAGGCGATCGATCTCGGCTGCGAAACGGTTGTAGAAGATGACCGCAGGAATTGCGGCAAAAAGTCCCATTGCAGTTGCAACCAGCGCCTCGGAGATACCGGGTGCCACCATCGCGAGCGTGGCCTGGCCTGCATTACTGAGGCCGCGAAAGGAGTTCATGATGCCCCAGACCGTGCCGAACAGGCCGATGTAGGGACTCACCGAACCAATCGTTGCCAGCATCGGCAGATTGGCTTCGAGCTCTTCGAGCTCCCTGCTGACTGCAATGCGCATGGCGCGCTGTGAGCCCTCGAGCACCATCTCCGGCGGGATGCCATCCCGCTTGCGCAGGCGGGCGAACTCCTTGAAGCCCGCCTCGAAGATGCGCTGCAGGCCGTCCGAGGCATGGCGCTGCATGCTGATCCGGTTGAACAACGCGGTCAGATCCTCTGCAGACCAGAACTGGTCTTCAAACAGCTTGGCGGCGCGCTTGGCTTCCAGCAGCTCCCGCCGCTTGCGAATGACTTGCGCCCACGAAGCGACCGATGCCAGGAGCAGACAGAGCATGACGAGCTTCACGAGGAGGCTCGCGCCCATGATCAGGCTGGCGATCGACATGTCAGAGTGCATTGCTGATCCTTTCGAAAATGTCATCCGGAATCCGCAGGGGCACCATGCGCCGGAAGTCCACGCTGCCTACGCGAATATTGCCTTGGCAGATGAGCTGGCCTTGCGCATCAAACACCTTCTGGAGGAACTCCACGCTGGCACGCCCACAGCGCGTGGGGGCACAGGTGGCTGTCAAGGCATCGTTGAAATGCGCTGCGCGTATGTAATCCAGTTCGGCATTGCGCACCACGAAGGCAATGCCATAGCGCCGCGCCAGGTCATCCTGCTCAAAACCGAGCGCCCGCAGCCACTCGGTGCGGGCACGCTCCATGAACTTGAGGTAGTTGGCATGGTAGACGATGCCGGCCGCATCGGTGTCCTCGTAATACACCCGCAGAGGCAGGCGGAACTCCCCGCTCATCCACCCACCCCGTCAAAGAGGTCGGGGGCCACGGCAGCTGCGTTCACGGGAGGTGTGAGCCCGAAATGCTCCCAGGCAAGCCGGGTGGCCATGCGTCCACGCGCAGTGCGCACCAGATACCCCTGCTGGATGAGAAACGGCTCAAGAACATCTTCAATCGTGCCCCGCTCCTCACTGAGCGCGGCAGACAGACTGTCGATGCCCACGGGACCGCCATCGAATTTCTGCATGATGGTGAGCAGGAGCTTGCGATCCATGAGATCAAATCCGCGCATGTCCACGTTCAGCAGATCGAGTGCGCGCGCCGAGACATCGGCGGTCAGGCGGCCGTCGGCCTTGACCTGGGCATAGTCCCGGGCTCGCCGCAGGAGGCGATTGGCAATGCGCGGCGTGCCACGCGAGCGGGCGGCAATTTCCTCGGCACCCTCGTGTTCGATGGGAACTTGGAGGATGCCGGCTGCGCGCGACACGATGCGCGCCAGGTCCGCGTTGGCGTAAAACTCCAGGCGCTGCACGATACCGAAGCGATCGCGCAGCGGAGAGGTCAGGAGGCCCGCCCGGGTGGTGGCGCCAACCAGCGTGAACGGCGGTAGATCCAGTTTGAGCGCCCTTGCTGCGGGGCCCTCGCCGATCATGATGTCGAGCTGGAAATCCTCCATCGCGGGATACAGGATTTCCTCCACCACCGGGCTCAGACGGTGAATTTCGTCAATGAACAGCACGTCGCGCGGTTCGAGATTGGTCAGAAGCGCCGCCAGATCGCCGGGCCTCTCCAGCACCGGACCAGAAGTCTGGCGCAGATTCACCCCTAGCTCATTGGCGATGATGTTGGCCAGGGTGGTCTTGCCGAGTCCCGGGGGTCCGAAGATGAGCACATGGTCGAGAGCCTCGCCGCGCAGGCGAGCGGCCTGCACGAAAATCTCCATCTGCTCGTGAACGGCAGGCTGCCCGATGTAGTCGGCAAGCAGGCGGGGACGGATCGCGAGATCCAGTGCGGAATCATCCGCGCTTGCCGCAGGAGAAGTGAGAGGAGACGACATCGGTGTCCGTTACACGGAGGCTCGCGGCAGTTTACCGCAGCTCCCTGAATCTGGCGTTAATACCGACCCGCTCCGATGGGTTGCCAGGAGAGTGAGGGACGCTGTCATCGGGCGAGGCTGCGCAGCACTTCCCGGATCAGGGCTTCGCTGGTCTTGCCCGCAGCGTCCACGCCATGCACCAGACGGCTCGCTTCCTGCGGTTTGTAACCAAGCGCAATGAGCCCGCTCACCGCATCAGCCACGGCATCTGGCAGTGGCGTCTCGGCCGGCAGGCTGATGCTGACCCCTTCGACCGAGGCCCAGTCCGCCACACGATCACGCATCTCTATCAGCAGGCGCTCGGCGGTCTTCTTGCCTATGCCAGGGAGGGATGTGAGGCGCGCCGTGTCGCTGCGCTGGATGCAGACCACGAATTCCTCGGGCTGGATTCCCGAAAGGATGGTCAGCGCCATGCGGGCACCCACGCCATTGACCTTGAGCAGGCTCTGGAACAGGCGGCGCTCGGCGAGGGTGGCGAAGCCGAAAAGCAGGTGCGCATCCTCGCGCACGATGAGCGTGGTGTGCAGTGTCACCTCCTGGCCGGGTTCCGGCAGGGCCCAGAAGGTCGTCATCGACGCTTCCACCTCGTAGCCCACACCGTGGCAATCCACCAGCAAGCGCGGGGGATGCTTTTCCAGGAGCATTCCGCGCAGACGCCCGATCACAGGTAACGTCCTGCACGGGCGCGACGCGCACCTTTGATAGCCTGCAAACCTTGGCGGGTCTGGCCATGGCACAGGGCAATGCCGAGTGCATCGGCGGCATCCGCACGTGGGTTTGTTTCCAGCGCGAGCAGTGTCTTCACCATATGCTGGATCTGTCCTTTCTCGGCATGACCCCGGCCCACCACTGCGAGCTTGATTTCGTTCGGTGAATACTCGTGGACCTCGAGCCCGCTCTTGGCGAGCGCCACCAGCGCCGCCCCTCGAGCCTGCCCGAGCTTCAGTGCGGAATCCACATTGCGATTCATGAAGACCTTTTCGATGGCCGCCTCATCAGGGTGCCACTCAGCGATGATCGTGGTGAGGGCATCGAAGATGCTGCACAACCGCTGCGCGAAGGGTAGCTCTCCGACCTCGATGCAACCATGGGCCAGATGCACGGGCTGGTGGCGCTGCATCCTGACCACGCCGTAACCGGTGATCCTGGAGCCGGGGTCGATACCCAGAATGATGCTCATCTCCGGAGCAGACAATCCATGCGCCTGTGAGTCGCGCGCATCAGGCGTCGTTGTTGCCGTAGATCACTGTGTGCTGGTCAGCCGAGAAATCAAGCAGGCGCTTGATCGGCACCGCAGCCCGCTGCGCGATTTTCGCATCCACCAGAATTTCATTGCTGCCATCGCGCAGCGCCGCCGCCAGCTTGCGCAATCCGTTCATGGCCATCCAGGGACAGTGCGCGCAGCTGCGGCAAGTAGCCGAGTGGCCGGCGGTGGGTGCTTCAATCAGCACTTTGTCCGGAGCCGCCTGACGAATCTTGTAGAAGATCCCCTTGTCGGTTGCGATGATGAACTGGCGAGCCGGCAGGGTTTCCACCGCCTTGATGATGCCGCTGGTTGAGCCGACGAAATCGGCTTGACTGATCACGGAGGGAGGCGACTCGGGATGCACCAGCACTTTGGCGTCAGGGTGCTGCGCCCGCAATTCGGCGAGCTCCTGACCCTTGAACTCCTCGTGCACGATGCAGGCGGCATTCCACAACAACATATCTGCCCCGGTCTGCTCCTGGATGTAGTGACCGAGGTACTTGTCCGGAGCCCAGAGAATCTTGCGGCCCTCGGCCTTGAGGTGACGTACCACCTCCAGCGCACTGCCAGAGGTCACCATCCAGTCGGCACGGGCTTTCACCGCGGCGCTCGTGTTGGCATAGACCACCACGGTGCGGTCAGGATGCTGGTCACAGAACGCAGCGAAGGCATCAGCGGGACACCCGAGATCGAGTGAACATTCTGCCTTCAGATCAGGCATCAGGACGCGTTTCTCGGGATTCAGAATCTTGGCGGTCTCCCCCATGAAGCGCACGCCCGCCACGACCAGCGTGCGGGCCGGGTGCTCATGGCCAAAACGCGCCATGTCCAGGGAATCCGAGACGTGACCGCCGGTTTCATCGGCCAGCGCCTGCAGTTCAGGATCGGTGTAGTAGTGGGCGACGAGCACCGCGTTCTCGCGCACCAGCAGGGCCTTGATCTCCTCACGCAGCGCATGGCGCTCTTCTTCGCCGAGCACCTCCACCACCGTGGGCGGCACATGGAAGGTCTGCGGGGGCAGGACCGCTGTGACTGTTCCGTGTGGCTCGGCTGGCATGGTTGGCCGCGTGCGGGCTCAGGTGCCCGTGGCGCCTTCCAGCTTGCGCGGCCGGATGCCAAGCTCGCGCAACTGGAGCTCGCTCACTGAGGAAGGTGCCGAGGTCAGGGGGCAGGATGCCGTCTGGGTCTTCGGGAAGGCGATGACGTCGCGGATGGACTTCTCCCCCGACATCAGCATCACCAGACGGTCGAGACCAAAGGCGATACCACCGTGCGGCGGACAGCCGTAATTGAGTGCGTCGAGCAGAAAGCCGAATTTTTCGCGAGCTTCCTCCTGGCCGATGCCCAGCAGCGTGAACACCGACTGCTGCATCTCGGGGCGATGGATGCGGATCGACCCCCCGCCAATCTCGGAGCCGTTCATGACCATGTCATAGGCACGGGAGAGCGCGGCGCCAGGTGCGCGGGCCACGCTTTCAGCATTTTCATGCGGCGCGGTGAAGGGATGGTGCAGGGCGGCCCAGCGCTTGCCGTCTTCGTCCCATTCGAACATCGGAAAATCGACCACCCACAGAGGCTTCCACGCATCGGCCACCAGACCGAGATCGGCAGCAACCTTGTCCCGCAGCGCGCCGAGCGCTGCGTTCACCACCTTGGCGTCGTCTGCGCCGAAGAACACCACATCACCCGTGACGGCACCGGTACGCTGCATGATCGCCGTGATGACATCATCCGGCAGGAACTTGAGGATGGGTGACTGCAGGCCCTCCCGCCCGGCATCGAGATCATTGACCTTGATGTAGGCCAGACCCTTGGCGCCGTAGATGGCAACAAAGTCCGTGTAGTCGTCGATCTGCTTGCGGGACAGAGCACCACCGCCCGGTGCGCGCAGGGCCGCGATGCGCTTGCCCGGATCGTTGGCCGCGGCCGCGAATACCTTGAAGTCCACCGCTTTCATGAGATCGGCAAGCTCGACCAGTTCCAGCGGATTGCGCAGATCCGGCCGGTCACTGCCGAAGCGGTGCATGGCCTCCTGATACGTGAGGCGCGGGAAGGGATTGGGGAGTTCTACTTCCATGACCTCGCGGTAAAGGTCGCGGATCATCGACTCCATGAGCTGAGTCACGGCCTGCTCGTCCACGAAAGACATCTCGATGTCGAGCTGCGTGAATTCCGGCTGACGATCGGCGCGCAGATCTTCGTCACGGAAACAGCGCACGATCTGATAGTACCGGTCGAAGCCGGACATCATGAGCAACTGCTTGAACAGCTGCGGCGACTGCGGCAGGGCAAAGAACCGCCCCTGGTGCGTGCGGCTGGGTACGAGGTAGTCGCGTGCACCTTCGGGTGTTGCCTTGGTCAGCATAGGGGTTTCGATGTCGAGGAAGCCCGCTCCATCGAGGAACCGGCGGAAGAACCGCGCCACTCGCGCACGGAGCAGAAGATTGTTGCGCATGCGCTCGGTGCGCAGATCCATGTAACGGAAACGCAGCCGCGTCTCTTCCTGCACATTCGGATCGTCGAGCTGGAAGGGCGGGGTTTGTGCGGTGTTCAGGATCTCCAGTGCGTGCACCAGCAACTCGACCTTGCCGGTGGGGAGATTCAGATTGATGGTTCCTTCGGGCCTGGGTCGGACCCTGCCGACTGCGCGCAACACGAATTCACTGCGCGCGCGCTCGGCGAGCAGGAAGGCCTCGGGAGTGTCGGGATCCACCACTACCTGCAAAACGCCCTCCCGGTCCCGCAAGTCGATGAAGATCACGCCCCCATGATCGCGCCGATGGTGGACCCATCCGCAAACAGTGATCTCCTGGCCGTTGAGCTGCTCGTCAACTTGGCCGCAATAGTGGCTACGCATGGACTGGAACTCTTGAATATGATTAGTCGGATCAGTTGCTTACCGACAGGCGCTGGCATGATACGGATTGCGCTTGCATGCCGCAACGCCGCAAGATCACGCAGCCAGCGCAGGTTCCTCACCCGGTCCGAGCGAGGCCCGAAGATGCGCAGTGCGCGGACTGTTCTCAGTCTGTGGCAGCGGCAGCCGCTGGCTTGGCAGGCTCGCTCTTGGTTTCGGCGGCCGCGGCCGGCGCGGCAGCCTCGGTGCTCGGGGTACTCTCCGTTGCACTGCTGGCTGGCTTCTTGCCCTTGTCCCGGAAGTCAGTCACGTACCAGCCAGTCCCCTTGAGCGCAAACCCCACTGGCTGGATCTGTTTGACCAGACGTGGGGCTTTGCAAGCCGGGCAGTCCGTCAGTGCGTCCTCGGTCATCCGCTGCACCACCTCCAGCGCGTGGCCGCAGCCTTCACAACGATAGGAATAGGTCGGCATAACATCCGTCTCCGCAGAAGGTGCGGGGGGAAGATAGGGATTCGCGCGATTTTTTCAAGGGCTGTTGCTTGTCCCGGCATGCCTCGGTGGCTATCATCCGCCGCTCTCCGCCAGATGCCTCGCGCCGTTAGCTCAGCTGGTAGAGCAGTGGACTTTTAATCCATTGGTCGTAGGTTCGAATCCTACACGGCGCACCACTGACCTCTCCCTTCCCGCGATGCACACCCACACTGCCGGCCCGGCTATGTCTACCGCACCGCCGGCAACTGACATGGCAGAGGTCGTCCTTGCCCCGCCATGTCAGGTATTTCATGTGCCCTGACTTTACTGCGCGAGATACCAGGGACCGACCTTCACCGCGGCAGAGGTGGGATCCGCGGACTCGGTGGTCGGGGCTTCAGGCCGATAGAACGGACCGGCTGCATTACTGCCCGAGGGAGCTGCGGCTGCGGAGTTGCCCACGACACCGGCCACGGCTCCGGTAGCGACAGCATTAGCCCAGGGCGCGAATCCCTGAGCCTGCGCACCCATGCTGGCTGCGCCGATGATCATTGCAATGATGGACTTCTTCATGACTGGCTCCTTTCAGTATGTTTGCCTGTCGGTCTGTGACCGTGGCGTGCATTCTGGGATTCATTTTTCCAGCCGTGAAATTGGAAGTTTTTATGCTCTCCATCGTCAGAGGCTATCAAGCTCGCACTCCCGTTGCGCATCCTGAAATTGGTGACAGTTACCCTATTTCTACTTCTCCTGCTCGGGTGACTACCGCCAAGAGAGAAGCACATCGGGACGGAAATGAGGTAACTGTCACCAATTTCCGTGTCACCAATTTCCGTCGCCCCCTCCACTTCGTGACAGAGGGGAACAACTCTCGCTTGTCGGGAAGAAAGTGAAGCCGACTTGGATCAAACAGCCCAGTGCCGCCGGTGAACGACACCGCGCCCGCTCAGAATTTGCCCTGTACGCGCCGGAGCTCGAACTTGCCGGGATAGCCGTTTGAAAGTGCCACCCCGTAGCCGCCATAGGCGAGGTTGCTGACATGGGCCATGTTCAACTGGTGCAGATAGATGGTACCTGTCATGGTCTCGGTGATACCCAGATTCACGTAGCCGTAGGTGAAGGTGAACGTTGCGCGGCAGGCGGAATCCACAGTGTACGTGCCTGTGCCCGGGACGGTAGCCAGAACCGCCGGACCGAAACGGTCCTCGACGCCGGTTGCCTCTACTGTAATCGCACCGGACCCGTTGAACCTCAGCCGGGCAATTGCCCCGTCGGCATCCGTGCTGTCGGTTTCCATGATGTCAGCGGTGTACCAGCCTCGGAGAGTTCCTTTGTTGCAGACGCCGGCCTGGGCTACAGCGGCTGTCAGCATGAAAATCATGAGCAGGCTGAAGCGCCCTGCTGGAGAAGAAATCGGGTTCATGAGCAAACTCTCCTTGTTGAGTCTTTACTCGGGATCCTGACGTGGATTGGCGGACGAGGCGAGTGCCGGATGGAGCCCGCAGAGGTGCTATCTGCCGGAATTGCGCGTTTCATCACAAAAACTCCGGCTATAGCCAGCGCCTGATACGCGGAGAATTCTCCACGCGCTTCGGAACATGGCCCCCTCGGGTTTACCCCTGAACCGGCAGACATGTGAATTCTCGATACCGACAGCCCACTAAAGCCCGGAAAGTAGACTGTCGTGTTGCGTGCGGATTCACCCGGAAGCCACGCGTAGAAAGTCAGAAGTCTGCTCCAGAACTCTGCGTCAGACCCTCTCGATTGACCGCCAGCAAGGGAATCTGGTCGGAACGGCCTGCCGCCAGCGCTTCATCAAGACGCATGAGCACGACGTCACTGGTGCCGTAGTTGGTGACCGCCAGAAGATTGGCCTGTGGTAGCACATCAATCCCATGCGGGAAGCTGTAGCCACCTATCGCCTTTTCGAATGAGAGGTTGGTTCCGTCGGTGATCAGCACCCGCAGGCAGTCGTCCATCTGATCGGTAACGAAGATGCGGCCATCATGGTATATGCAGCTGTCCGCCTGACAGACCGACATTACCACCTCGCAAATGAGCTGGTGACTGGAACACTCCAAATCCAAGGCAATCAAGCTCGCCTTGGAAGCATATGGCGCCTTCGATTTTGCGCTCGGATTTTTTTGAGTCCAGATGACAACCATCTTCGTATCATCGATGAAACAGACATCTTTCGGGTTCCAGCCTTCCATCCGGAATTGATAAAGCAGGGCTCCGGTCTCAAGTTGGATGAAGAATATCCACGGACGGTTGGCCAGACACAAAACGCGCCCGCCAGGCACGAACTTGACGCCATGACACTGGCCGGGGTCTTCGAAAGGAACA
>JAURMM010000173.1 GCA_030830685.1 Gammaproteobacteria bacterium
ACCCGACTGCTGGCAAGTCCTGCTCTGAATCAGGACCTCACGCGTGGAATACGCGTCTTCACGAGCGGGTCGGCGCCGTTGCTCTCCGAGACCTGGCATGCGTTCCGGGAACGCACCGGCCATGAGGTGCTGGAACGTTATGGCATGACGGAGACCAGCATCATCGCCACCAATCCCTTGCACGGCGAACGTCGTCCGGGCTCGGTGGGGCCTGCGCTCTCAGGCGTCGAAATCCGCATCGTGGACGACACTGATCAGTGTGTGCCGGAAGGCACTACGGGTCATGTTCAGGTACGTGGCGCCAGCGTGTTCAAGGGCTACTGGGGCATGCCTCAGAAAACAGAGGCTGACATTCTCCCCGAAGGCTGGTTCCGCACAGGCGATGATGGCGTACTAGACGCGCAGGGCTATCTGTCACTCGTCGGTCGCGCCAAGGATCTGATCATCACTGGCGGACTCAATGTCTATCCCAGCGAGGTTGAAACCGTGCTGGATGAAGTGCCCGGGGTGCTCGAATCCGCCGTGATCGGGCTGCCGCACGCCGATTTTGGCGAACAGGTGGTGGGCGTGGTCGTACTGAAGCCCGGTGCGAACTGGGATGAAGGACTGGCCCGGGCTCACCTGCGGGAGAAACTGGCGGCTTTCAAATGCCCGAAACACTATCGCGTGGTGCAGGAATTGCCGCGCAACGCCATGGGCAAGGTGCAGAAGAATCTGCTCCGCGCTTCGCAACAGAACTGACAAAGAATCGAGGAGGGGCCGATGGCCGGACTTTATTTCGAAGAATTCGAGGTGGGACAGACCTTCCACCATCCCATTCACCGCACCGTGACCGAGATGGACAACGTCCTGTTCTCAGGCCTCACGCACAATCCGGCGCGCCTGCATCTGGACGAACAGTACTGCAAGGAGCACACGGAGTTCGGGCAGCGCATCCTGAACAGTGCCTTTACCCTGGCTTTGATGGTGGGCGTGTCGGTGTACGAGACCACGCTCGGCACGACGGTAGGTAATCTCGGCTGGGATGAAGTGCGCTTCCCCAAGCCCGTCTTTCACGGAGACACGTTGCGTTTCGAGTCGGAAGTGCTGGAGAAGCGCGAGTCGCGTTCCCGTCCCCAGAACGGCATCGTGATCTTCGCCCATCGCGGCTACAACCAGCATGGAGACCTCATCGCCTCCTGCAAGCGGACCGGCTTGATGCTGAGGAAGCCCGCATGAAGATTCTGCGCTCCATGCTGTTCGTGCCCGCCGACAGCGAGAAAAAACTCGGCAAGGCCGCCTCGGTAGGGGCAGACGCCCTCATTCTCGATCTGGAGGACTCGGTGGCTGCATCACGCCGGCCGGTCGCGCGCCAGATGGCAGTGAATTACCTGCGCGCGGCAGATCGCAGCAAGGGCGAACTCTGGGTGCGCATGAATCCGCTCGATTCCGGTGATGCATTGGCCGATTTGGTGGCGGTGGTGGCCGGACGCCCGGATGGCATTGCGCTGCCTAAATGCGATGGACCGCATCATGTGCACCAGCTAGACCACTATCTGCAGATTCTGGAAACCCAGGCAGGCATCCCCGTTGGTTCCATCGGCATCACGGCCATCGCAACGGAGACGGCGGCGGCACCCTTTACGCTTGGCCAATACAAGGGGGCGCCGCGCCTGCGCATCCTGACCTGGGGCGCGGAGGATCTGGGTGCTGCGCTCGGTGCGAGTTCCAACAAGGATGAGCATGGTGCTTACACTGCACCCTATGTGCTTGCACGCTCGCTCTGCCTGTTCGGGGCGCACGCCGCGGGTGTGCAGGGTCTCGATACGGTGCAACCTGATTTCCGCGCCCCCGACAAGCTGCTGCGGGAGTGCAACGAAGCACGACGCGACGGCTTCCTCGGCAAGATTGCCATCCATCCCGACCAGGTTGCCGTGATCAACGAGGCTTTCACGCCTTCTGTTGCTGAAATCGCCCACGCCAAGGCGGTCATCGCGGCGTTTGCTGCCAACCCGGACGCTGGCACCCTGAGTCTCGATGGCAAGATGATCGACATGCCCCATCTGAAGCAGGCCGAGCGTGTGATGTCGATCGCAGGCCAGGCCGGTGCCCTCTGAGCCACTCATGAGCGCCAGTGATACCCATGCGCGACCGGACTTCCCGGCCTTGATCCCCCTCGGGACCACGCACCAGTCCTCGCTGGTCGTGACCCACGGCCTCACGGTGCAGGCCACGGTGCCCGAACTTCCGCCGGTCTACGCCACGCCACACATGATAATGGCGATGGAGATTGCCTGTACGGATCTGCTGGCAGGGTTTCTGCCGCCGGGCTGGGTGTCAGTCGGGGCGGTGGTCGATGTGAAACATCTGGCAGCAACCCCCGAAGGTTTTACCGTGACCGTGACCGCGCGCGTGGTCGAAGCCACGAGCAGCCTCGTGACCTTCGAGGTTGAAGCACATGATGGCGTGGATCTCATCGGCAAGGGGCGGCATTCGCGTGCCCCCATCCAGACCGAACGCTTCATGGCGGGTGTCGCCCGCAAACAGACCCTCAAACCATGAGTACGCATGCCAGCACTGCCGGCAAGGTCACTACCCAGACGCTGCGCCAGATGAAGGAGCATGGTGAGCGGATCTGTTCACTCACTGCCTACGATGCGGCATTCGCGCGAGTCCTGGATCAAGCGGGCTGTGATTTCATTCTGGTGGGCGATTCGGTTGGCATGGTGGTGCAGGGACATGCCAGCACCATTCCAGTCACCATGGATGAGATCATCTATCACACACGCCTGGTGGCTCGCGGCGCCACACGAGCGCTCATCATGGCCGATATGCCTTTCATGAGTTATCACTCGGCCAATGAGTGCATGCAGAACGCGGCCCGCCTGATGAAGGAGGGCGGAGCCGAAATGGTGAAGCTCGAATGGGGAGCGCTGCAGCTCGATATGGTGGCGCGATTGACTGAATGCGGGATTCCCGTGTGCGCCCATCTGGGCCTCACGCCCCAGGCCATCTTCAAGATGGGAAGCTACCGGGTCCAGGGGCGCCAGCATGAGACTGCCCAGCGCATGATCGAGGATGCGCGTGCACTCGAGGCCGCCGGCGCTGACATGTTGCTGCTGGAATGCGTGCCGATGGCGCTCGCGAACGAGATTACGCAGGCAGCCAAGGTGCCAGTGATTGGAATCGGTGCCGGCCCCGGTGTGGACGGCCAGATCCTGGTGCTTTACGACATCCTCGATATCGCACCCGGCAAGCGCACCCGGTTTTCCCGCAACTACATGGAGGGCGCTGGCACCATCCATGATGCCGTCGGCAACTATGTGCGTGATGTGAAATCCGGCGCCTTTCCCACCTCGGACTATGCCTTCACCTGATGAATCCAGTGCTCGACACTTTCATCCGGCAGCTGGCGCTGGAAAAGCTGGAAGAAAACCTTTTCCGTGGCGCCATCGGAGATACCCTGATCAAGCGCGTCTACGGCGGCAAGGTGCTGGGCGAGGCGAGCACCGCCGCCCAGCTCACGGTGGAGCCGGACCGCGCGCTGCACTCGCTGCATGCCTACTTCCTGCGCGAGGCGGATTCCCACTCACCAGTCATCTATTCGGTTGAGCGCAGTCGCGACGGCAAAAGCTTCTCTGCACGCCGTGTGACCGCCATCCAGCACGGACAGCCCATCTTCACACTGGAAGCGTCTTTCCATCGCCATGAAAGCGGGATCGAGTATCAGCGGACCTGCCCGCAGGTGCCGCCGCCCGAGGAGGTTCCTCCGGTGGTGTGGGGCCGTGACCGGATCGAGACATTTCCGCCACGCCTGCAACGAATGGTGCGGGTGATAGCACCTTTCGAGATACGCGCGCTTGAGACTCGTGAAGGCGGACGCGATGCCGAGGGAACACCGATCCGCCGGGCCTGGGTCAAGGCCATCGATGCGCTCCCGGATAACCCGGTCCTCCATCGCGCGATGCTGGCCTATCTGTCGGACTATGGCCTCATCTGGACGTTGCTCGCGCATCATGGCTTTCAGATCACCAATGAAAACCTCGTCGTCGCGAGCCTTGATCATGCGATGTGGTTTCACCGTTCCTTCCGCATGGACGAGTGGCTGCTTTACTACTGCGAGGGAGTGTCTTCGGCCGGCGCCCGCGGACTTGCGCGCGGGACTTTCTACAATCAGGCCGGTGAGCTCGTGGTATCGGTGGCCCAGGAGGGCCTGATGCGCGTGATCTGACGTCGGTGCAGGGGCGCTCCTGCGCAGTCAGCGCAGGGTCTTGATGGTGTTGGTGATGCGCGCGGCGAGAATACGACTCAGGTTGGCGTACACCACGGCCGCAATAGCGGGGTAACGCTGCCGCAGGCGAGTGAGCTCGGCCTCCCCGAAGCGCAACAGCCGCACGTTCTCGGTCACGTCCACATCCGCACTCCGCCCCTGGGCGAAGAGCGCAACCTCACCCACCACATCCCCGCGGTGCATGCGGTTGAACTCGACGCGCTGCCCCTCTCGTTCAAGACCGGCGGTCAGCTCGCCGTCGATGATGATGAACATCTCGTCGCCAGGATCTCCCTCGGCAAACAAGCGCTTGCCCTGTGGCAACTCGACTGTGCTGGACATGAGGGCAAAGATTCTGGCCTGGCGTTTGGTCAGTCCCTGGAAGAGGGGAATCGAACGCTGTGGTTCATGCCCAAGGTCCAAGGTCAGCACATCCCACAAGGTGACCAACCTCACGCCGGAACAGATGGCTGGCGAGAGCGTGAGCTCCAGCACCCACCCGATCATGAGTGTGAAGGCTGACAGCAGTCCGAACTCCACCTGATTGCGCAGCTCGGAGGCGGTGAGGGCAAGGAACCCCAGGCACAGACCGACGGTGGTGAACGTGAGCGGCCGAACCACCAGGCGCAGGGTCGAGAGTGTTGCCTGCTTCTCATCGCCCAGGCGTCTTGCCTCCAGTGCAAAACGCGCGAAATAGTGCACGGTGTCGTCCACGGCGATGCCGAGCGTGATCACCCCGATGAGACTGGTGGACAGATTAAGAGGGATTCCGGTGAGTCCGAGGGCGCCGTAGTAAACGGCGACCGGAACGAGATTCGGAATGAGGGCATAAAACCCGACCCGGAACGAGGTCAGGAGCAGACACAGCGTGAGGTAGATGGTCAGGAAGGCCGTGGCGCTGCTGCTCAACATGCCCTGGGTGATGTCATCCATGGTGTGGCTGAGCAGGACGAGATCCCCGGTAGGGCGCGCGTTCAAGCGTTTGGGCAACTGGTCGAGGCGCGCTTGCACGCGCTCCATGAGCGCCGCTACCGCGCCTGAGTCGCTGATCTTGGCTCGGATGGTGATGTTGGCCGTGCGCAGGCGGCCATCTACGAAACCGTTGCTGAGATCCTCTCCCCCGAAGAACAGCAGCTCGCGCACCAGTCCCTGGCGGGCTGGGATCTCGAAAGCAGCAGGATCGTTGTCATTGAACGCCTGATTGAGCAGCATCACCCCATCAGCCAACGAGGCCGTGCTGCCGATTTCCGGTTGGGCTTCGAGCCAGTCCTGCAGCTTGCGCAATTCGCGCAGATTTTCCGGGCGCGAGAAAGCCTGGTTCTCGTCGGCCTCCACCACGATGAAAAAGGAGCTGAGTCCACCGAGGCGTTCGTTGAGTGACTCGAAGGTGGTGCGGATGGGGGAGCTGGCGATGAAGCTGCCAACGAAGCTGCTCGAGACTTGAACCTTGGTGATGCCGAAAGTGGCCACGGCGAGTACACCGAACACGAGGCTGAAAATGAGTCGCCGATTGCGTACGTCGAAGCGTCCCATGCGCTCGGCCATGCGTTCCAGGCGCCCTTCGCCATGGCTGCCGTGGGCCTTTTTCGGGGGGCCGAGCAACACGAGCATGGCGGGGATGAACGCCAGCGAGATCACCGTGGCGGTGAGCACGCCCACCACCGACCAGAGGCCAAACTGGCGAATCGCGAGCACGCTGCTGGTACACAGTGACAGGAAACCGAGCAGGGTGGTCACGCCATTGACGAAAATCGCGAGCCCCATTTCCCTGATGACGGTCACGACCGCTGCGGTGTTGGCTGCGCGATCCGGGGCGGGGGCACGTTCCAGCACCTCGTAATACTCGGACATCACGTGCATGGCCGCCGCAAAGCACAGGGTGATCAGCAGCGGCGGAATGATGTTGGAAACGAGATTGAGCGGTGTACCGGTCCAGCCCATCGCGCCCAGAGTCCAGACCAGCGACATGCCGATGGCACCGACCGGCAGCAGCACCCCGCGCAGCGAACGAAAGGCAAGAAAACAGAGCAGGGCCGTGATTCCAGCCACCAGAGGGAGAATGAGCCCCAATTCGGAGACGATGGTCCGGCCCAGCGCGGCCTTTATATGTGGGTTGCCGGTGACCAGCACCTCGACACCGGCTTCATCGCGGGCGATTTCTGCGAGATGGCCGCTGATGTCTCGGTTGACAAACTCACGCTCATCCATCTGTTCCAGAAAGACCACCATTGCCGTGGCACGACCATCTGCAGCTACCAGCGCGTCCCCATAGAGCGGGTGTGACAGCACTGCCTCGCGCAGGGCGGAAAGTGCTTCGGGATCTGTGGGTGCGGTCTCGAAAAAAGGCCCGACCTCGATATCGCCGTCGATACCGCGCACCTGCGTGGCGTTGGCGAGCGAGATGACGCGCAGTACGGACGGATCGGCTTCCAGACGCTCCGTGACACGCTGGATACGCTCCAGCATGGCAGGCGTGAACACCTCCGCACCATCCAGTACCAGCAGAATGAACTCGTCGCTGCCGAACTTGCGGCGGGCTTCGTCATAGAACAGGCGCTCGGCATCGCCCTCGGGTAACAGCCGTTCAAGCGCGGGATCTATCGACAGGCGGATGTGGCCGCTACGTAGGTCGACCATGCCCTGCAGGGCCGCCACGCTGATCAGCAGCAGCGCGACAACGAAAAATGCGGGTAGCCGGGTGACTTGGCGTGCGAACCATTGCATGGGGAACCTCGCTCAGCCCGCGAATCGCGGTTCTGGAAGACCTTTGATACCAAGCCCGCGGATGCGGAACAGGCTGCCCGCGCCGAATTGCGGACGGATCTGCTTCGCAAAGTGATCATGAACCGCGGGGTGTCGTACCCGGGCCATGGAAGTGACGTAGATCTCGTCGAGATCCGTACCCCCGAACGTGAGGCTGGTGATGTTGCGCACCGGCATGCCGATGCGCCGCTCCACTTCACCGTCGGGGGTGTAGCGAATCAGATCACCGCCGATGACCAGTGCGTTCCAGATGCAGCCCTCGGCATCCACGGTCGAGCCATCGAAGAAACCGGGATCCTCGCGGGTGCTGGCGAAATCACGACGGTTGGCAAGGGTGCCCGTAGCCAGATCGTAATCGTAGGCCCACATCACCTGCTGGAAGGTATCCGCGAAATAGAAAGTGCGGTCATCAGGGCTCCAGCAGGGCCCGTTGGAACAGATGATGCCGGACTCCACGCGCGTCACAGACAGATCCGGATCGAGCCGCCACAGCCCGCAGATAGGCAGCTCTTCCTGGTCGTCCATGCCGCCTGCGAAGAAGCGACCGCGGCGATCGCATTTGCCGTCGTTCAGGCGCGAGCGCGGCTGGTCCTCGTCTATCCGCTGGATGAGTTCGAGGCGACCGGTGTCGAAGTCAAAGAAATGGAAGCCATCGGCGAGGGCGAGTACGGCGCCGCCCTCCTTGCGCAGCGCCATGGCGCCGACATCGTGATCGAGCACCCAGTGGCGTTTCTCACCGGTGCGCGGGTTCAATCTCCACAACGCGGGTTTGCCGACCCTGCGTCCGGTACCGTCCACCCAGTAGAGCAATCCCTCGCGCTCATCCCAGACGGGGCCTTCGCCCAGTTCGTTGTTGCAGGATGCGACGCACTCGATGGAATAGTTCACGTTACCCTCACGACAGAAACATCAGGAAATTGACTCGGCCTTGCGGTTCACGATTCGCTCGCTGCCGCTGGCCGCATGTGCATGGACCCGCCGGAAAGCTTCCTTTGCATGCTGGATGAATCCGTCCACCTGCAGTTCGATCATGAAATCCGGTTCCGTGGGCGGCGCTGCATGAAAAACATGCTTGCGCATGATCCCGTAGATCACCGTGGCATGCAGCCCCAGCACCAGCTGCTCCTCGAGCGCATGTAAGGGCAGGATTTCTGGTGGAGGCAGGCCCACGAAAGCCCGGCACTCGGCCACGATGGGCGCGATGAGCTGTTCGCGTAGCCGCGCGACATAGCGTTGGCTGATGCTCTCGTGCCGAAGCGCCGAGAACAGGGAGATCCGGATCACCTCGAAGCGGTCGATGCTGCGGTTGTAATCCTTGTAAAAACTGGCAAGCCGGGCAGCAAGAGGGAGATCACGCTGCATCAGGAGCACTTTCCATTCCGGATTCCAGCGATTCAGGAAAACCACTTCGTAGACGCGGTCGACCAGCGCAGCCTTGTTGGGAAAATAGCGGAACAGCAAGGCCTGGCTGATGCCGAGATGCGCCGCAAGCGCCCGGGTGCCGCCATCGAAACCGTACTCCGCGAAGTATGAAATGGCGCCTTCCAGAATCTGTTGGGCGCGGGCGTCGGGCGCCAGGCGTCTCGAACTGCTTTTCTTCAGCTCATCCTTCGCGCTGGTGTCAGGCAAGCGGACGCCCTCCATCAACAGGAATGATCGCCCCTGTGGTGAAGTGAAGAAGGGTACACGCGGCGAGGACTGCCTGGGCTACGTCATCCGGGCGGGCGATGCGCCCCAGGGGTGTTCGTGCGATCTGTGCCTGCAGGTAGGCCGGGTCTGCACGCGCGGCATAGTCGCCCTCCACCCAGCCTGGCGCCACAGCCAGCACGCGGACGGAAGGGGCCAGTGCGCGGGCGAGCGCGCGGGTCATGTTGTCCAAGGCGGCCTTGCTTGCGCAATAGGCAATGTTGCTACCCACGGCGGTGGTGCCCGCAATCGATGAGATGTTGATGATGACCCCGCCACTTGATTCCAGCAAGCCGCGAAACGCGCGCGCACAGGCAAATGCACCGCGAACATTCGTGTTGAAGATGGCATCGAAGGTCTGGTCGTCCAGATCATCCAGGTCCCCATGCGGAATGACACGGGTGATGCCGGCATTGTTCACCAGAATGTCCAGCCGACCCTGCCGCGTGCCAAGCTCCAGAGCAAGATTGCGCAGCCCCGCGCTGTCGAGCACCGACACCTGTGCCAGCTGATGGCCTGTGCCTGGCAGACTGCGAATCAGCGCCTCGGCACGCGCCCGATTCTGATGACAGGTAGCCACGATGCGGGCGCCCGCGGCCGCCAGCGCGCCGCTGATTGCTGACCCGATACCCCCCGCGCCGCCGGTGACTAGCGCAACCTTGCCGGCGAGCGGCTGTGGTGCGTTCATCGCAGACGACGGGTCTCACCCACGTCACCCACCCATCCGTGGGTTCGGGTCACCGCCGCGAGTCGAGGTTCTACATGCGGGAGGCCTGCGATGCCGTTGACCACGTTCCACAGGGTTGGCATGTCTTCCCAGCGGACCTCATTGCGCGTGAGCTTCGCCTGGCCGAAGTGGCGGGAATCGATGGTCACGTTCGGGTGAATTTCGGCTGCAAGCGGATCAGGGGAGTGGGTGGGGTAGCTGGCATCCGGCCCGGCAGACGGGGGAGTGCCGGGAATGTATTTCCACTGCAGCCAGCCACTGGTTGGGAAGTCGTCTCCGGATTTGGCAGGACGCTCACTCGTCAGACCGCTGATCGAGACCCTGAGAAATTCGTGTCCGTCCCATGCAAGGCGAGCCACCACCTCGTTGTCGCGCACGATGAGCGGCGGGATCTCACAGAAGATCTTGGGATGCCCCAGTTCGTCGCGCCCCGTGATGATCGGGTCGGCGAAGTTTTCAAAGAGCACGGCGGCAAAGCGGCCTGTTTCCGTATCTTCCACACCCTTGAAGGTGGCGGGCCAGGAGATGAGCGCGAGGTTGTAGCCACGCCCTGCCAGCCAGGGTATCTCGCTCAGGTAGGCGATATCGATGGACACGACCGGCTCTCCCGCCAGTTCGAAGCCCGGGGGGAGATGCGCGGCAAGCGCATCATGGGTAGACAGAAAACGGTAGGTCACGACTGTCGAACGCGGGAATCGCGTGTGATCGAGCACGACCCCGGACGGGATGTTGCGTGGACCGAACATGGGGCCGAAATGACTGGGCATGCGATAGCGCGCGCCGGGAATGAAGCTGTAGCTCATCGGACTGCTCCTCCTGTCAGGATGCCTTGAGACGTCGGACACGGATATCTGCCTGTTCCTTGTGCCCTGAAAAATGTTCTATTTCGCACAAACGCGAGCAGTATTCGCCGATCTCCACGGACGCAACATCGGTGAGTATGCGCTGGTAGGTGTGGGTCTTGATGAATTTGCCCACCCACAGGCCTCCTGTGTAACGTCCTGCGCCTCGTGTTGGCAGGGTGTGATTCGTTCCGATCACCTTGTCGCCATAGGCCACGTTTGTTCTGTGTCCGAGAAATAAGGCGCCGTATCGGGTCATTCTCGCGAGGAACCAGTCTGGGTCCCGTGTCATGACTTGCACATGCTCCGAGCAGATTCGTTCAGCCTCGGCGAGCATTTCGTCATCCGTCTCGCACAGGATGATTTCGCCGTAGTCCTCCCAGGCCCGTCGTGCGGTGGGGGCAGTGTCGAGTCGCGCCAGTACGGTCTCGATGGCGGAGGGCAGGGCGGTCGCGAGGGTGCTGGACGTCGTGAGGCAGATGGCCGGGGAGTTGGGTCCGTGCTCAGCCTGCCCCAGCAAATCCACCGCTACCAGTTCGGCATCCACGGAGTCATCGCAGATCACGAGCGTTTCCGTGGGACCGGCCAGCAGGTCTATCCCCACCCGGCCGAACAATTGACGCTTGGCCTCCGCCACGTAGGCATTCCCCGGCCCAACCAACATGTCGACAGGGGCGACGTTCTCCGTGCCCAGCGCCATGAGGGCAATGGCCTGGACCCCTCCGATGACGTAAATCTCATCAGCTCCTGCAAGGGCCATGGCAGCAATCGTGGCCGGCTCAGGCTTTCCCTGAAAGGGCGGGGTTGCACCTATCACGCGCTTTACGCCGGCGACCTTCGCCGTGAGCACGCTCATGTGCGCTGAGGCCACCATTGGATATTTTCCGCCAGGGACGTAGCAGCCCACGGAGTTGACCGGAATGTTTTTGTGGCCCAGCACCACGCCCGGGATGGTCTCAACTTCCACATCACGCAGGGAGAGGCGCTGCACTTGCGCAAAACGCCGGATCTGCGCCTGGGCATAGCGGATATCGTCCAGGGTCTGTCCGGGCAGGGCTGACAGGCAAGCCTCTATCTCCTGTTCACTCAAACGGAAGGAGGCAGGCGACCAACCATCCAGTTCAGCTGAATACTGGCGCACGGCAAGTTCCCCTCGGACTTCGATGTCCGCCAGCATCTGTTCCACCTTGGTCCTGACATTGGCATCGGTTTGCCGCTGTTCTGCCGCGGCCCGGCCGAGCTTCAATGAAGTGATCATCAGTACGGCTCCTCCCTCTGTATCTGAGGCGGTGTGTGGCGTGGACTTCAGACGCGATGCAGCATGGCGGCATCGGCAGATTTCTTGTTCAATAATGAGCATGTGATAAATTAAATACAAGACTCTGCCGTCAAGACCGATGTATACGGTCTCAAGCTTACACAGCCTGGAGCTCAGATTGATTTTCTAATTATCGAATGATGATTAAGGGATTCGAAGGCTTGATGCCGTGACAGTCCAAGGACTCGTCACGACGTTGCGTGGAGTGCCTGATGGCAGAGGCGGCATCAGTAGTGATAGCTTCGCCTGGGAACCACCCTACAGCGCGGTGGTGCATCCTTGGTTGGGCGGTGTGACCGGCGTTCTCACCGCGGAAATGAAAACAAGCGAATGGCAGGGCATTCCAACGGGAGAGCCGGAGGAGCGTCGGCGGTTCAGGGGGAGATATGTATCCAGCGAACATCGAGGACTATCAACGGCCCGCGAGCCTGCAGGAGGCTGTTGCCATTCTGCGCGGGTATGAACCCGGAGACGCCATCTTCATGGCCGGGGGACAGAGTGTGATGCAGGCGATGAAGTCGCGCATGGTCCGCCCGCGCTGCGTCGTGGATCTGCAGGCCATCGCCGAACTGAAAGGCATCACCGTCGACGAGGGTCTGCGCATCGGTGCAATGACTCGCTATGTCGAAATTGCGGGTGCAGGTGAGATCAGTAGCGCAAATGCCGCTCTTCGTGATGCGGCGCGGCATGTGGGCGATCGACAGGTCCGCAACCGCGGCACGATCGGCGGCAGTTGCTGCTGGAACTATGTCGCGTCCTGCATGCCGGCGGTTACCTTGGGGCTGGGCGCCGCTTTCCATCTGCTGGATGCGCAGGGCAAGACCCGCGTAGTGAACGCTGGCGACTTCTTCCTCGGGCCGCTCGAAACTGCAAGAACTGATCACGAGGTGTTGACGCACCTCGTTTTCGACGCTGCCCCACGGACCGGCAGCGCCTACAGGAAATGGGGACTGGTCACGGATGCGCTACCAGTGGTCGGTGTGTGCATGAAGGTAAGTCTGGACGCGGCCGGCCGCTGCAGCGCTGCCAGAATGTCCCTGTCCGGGCTTCCGGCAGGTGCACAGCGGGTCCAGGCCGGTGAGAAGGCACTTCTCGGCAGTGACGGCTCCCGCGAGTCTGTGGCACGAGCCATGGAGGCCGTGGTGGACGCCGTCGAATGTCACACCGACAAATGGGCAGACGCGAACTACCGTCAACAACTCATCCGCACCCTCGGCCAAGAGGTGGCGGCTACAGCGTTTGCGCGGGCGAGGGGAGAGGCATGAAGACGATACGAGTCACCATCAATCGCGAGCGTTATGAGGAGACGGTTCCGGAACGCATGCTGCTCGTCGATTTCATTCGCGAGAAATGCGGCCTGACCGGCACCCATGTGGCGTGCACTTATGAAGGCGTGTGTGGCGCCTGCACGGTGCAGCTCGACGGCGAGGCCATCAAGAGCTGCATGATGCTCGCGGTCCAGGCAGATGGGCATGCCGTTACCACCGTAGAGGGCTTGGCCAGTGGCACGGAACTCACCCCGCTGCAACAGGCATTCAAGGCGCATCATGGTCTGCAATGCGGCTTTTGTACGCCGGGTATCCTGATGAACATGAGTGAGTTCCTGGAGAAGAATCCGGACCCGACGGATGAGGAAATCCGGCATGGGCTGGTCGGAAATCTGTGCCGCTGCACAGGCTATGTGCACATTGTGGACGCGGTACGTGCGGCGGCAGCACAGATGCGGAGGGGTGGCTGATGTCTGCGAATCCTGACAACCAGAAGTCGTGGATGGGCACACGCCTGCCTCGCAAGGAAGATCTGCGACTGATTACCGGCCAGGGCAAATACGTGGCGGACATTGTCCTGCCCGGCATGTTGCATGCGGTGTTCGTGCGTAGTGACTACGCGCATGCGCGACTGGTAAGCGTCGATGTGTCTGCTGCCCTGGAGGCCCCGGGCGTGGTCGCCGTGATCACCGGCGAGGAAATGAAAACCCAGTGCCGCTCACTCCGTCAGCCAGTGCTGTTGCCCAATCTCCCGGCCAAGTATCCGACCTACTACGGGCTTGCGGTGGACAAGGTCAAGTTCCACGGGGATCCCGTGGCGATGGTGATCGCGCGCGACAAGTACCAGGCAGTGGATGCTGCCGAGCTCGTGGTGGTGGATTACGAGGAGCTACCGGTCGTCCTCGACCCTGAGGCTGCGCTCGCCCCAGACTCGCCGCGCGTGCACGAGGAGGAAGCGGACAACCTCATGTTCGAGATGACGTTCACCGGCGGCGCCACCGACGAGGACCGCGCAAAGAACGCGGCCGAGGTGGAGCGAATCTTCCAGTCGGCGGATGTAGTGGTGAAAGAGCGCTTCCGTGTGCATCGCACCGGCACTACGCCGATGGAAACCCGTGGCGTGCTGGCCGATTGGTCGGCATCCGACGGGTTGACCGTCTACAACACCACTCAACGCCCGCACATCGACCGCCTGGCTTTCGCGGACATTCTCGATATCCCGGCAGAAAAAGTGCGCGTAATCGCCCCGCGCGACATGGGGGGTGGTTTCGGTCTGAAGGCACCCTTCTATCGTGAAAGCGTGGTGGTTGCCTACGCCTGCCGCAAGCTGGGACGCCCGGTCCGTTGGATTGAGTCGCGCTATGAAAGCCTGATGAACATCGGCCAAGAGCGCGGTCAGATCAACACCCTTGAGGTCGCCGCCAGCAAGGAGGGTAAGCTGCTTGCCTTGCGCAACCGAGGCATCGCTGATGTGGGCACTGGCCAGATCGGGGTGTACTGGGGTTTCGTGATGCCTTTCCTCGGCGCGGTGGAAATGCCTAACGCCTACACGTGGGAAGCCGGCGACACGGACCTGCGGGTGATCTTCACCAACAAGGCCTGTCTTACACCGTCACGGGCCTTCGGCCATTTCCCGACCCGCTTCGCGGTCGAGCGCGCAGTGGACATTGTGGCGCGCAAAATCGGCATGGAACCGTCTGATCTGCGACGACGCAATCTGGTGCCAAGGCTGCCTTACACCTCGGTCACCGGGGAGTACTACGACAGCGGCGACTTCCTGAAGGTCTGGGACAACCTGATGAGCCAGGTGGACCTGCCCGGCTTCCGGCGGGAACAGGCCGAGGCACGTGCCCAAGGCAAGTATCTCGGAATCGGCTTTGGTTGTGGCGTGGAATTGTCCGGTGTCGCGTCGGAGCTGATGGTGCCGATGGAAAATCAGCCCGGCTATGGCGCTGCAACCGTGCGCATCGATCCGCGCGGCAAGGTTTTCATCATGGGCGGCGATGCACCGGGTGGCCAGGGTCACGAGACAACCATTTCACAGATCGTAGCGGCGACTTTCGGCATCAGCCCGGAGGACACAATCATCACCACGGGCGATACCGGAACCACACCCTTTGGCTCCGGCACCATCGGTGCGCGCATGGGGTCGTACTTTGCAAGTGCCGTGCGCAAGGCTTGCGATGAGCTGCGGGAGAAGATGACACATGTGCTGGCCCACGATCTGGGGATCCGCGCGACCATGGAGGAGTTTGCTTTTACCGACGGCGAAATCGTCTATCAGCGCGACCCATCCAAGCGCAAGGGCTTCCGCGAGATCGCTGAGCGCATCGTGATGTTCCCCATCAATCTGCCGGAAGGTGAAGTGGGGGGGCTCGAAACCACGGCCTTCTTCGAAGCTGCCAAGCCGATGATCTGCTTCAACGCGGATGCCTGCGTGGTGGAAGTGGAACTCGCCACCGGCCAGTTCAAGGTGCTGCGCTGGCTCACGTCTGAAGATGTCGGCAATGTGATCAATCCGATGATTGTGGATGGCCAGATGCATGGCGCGATCGTCCAGGGATTGTCCAATGCGATTTTCGAGGAGTTTATCTACAACGATCAGGGCCAGCAGATGACGGCTGATTTCGAGCACTACAAGCTCGCCACCGCTGCCGACATGCCAGACATCAAGGTCACCTATGCGTCCACCCCATGCCCGCACACTCCCCTGGGTACGCGTGGGATCGGCGAGGGGCGGCCGAGCGCAGTGCCGGGCGCCTTGTGCAATGCACTGGTCGACGCCCTGGTGCCCTTCGGCATCGAGATCACGGAGCTGCCGATCCGGCCTTCCGTACTGTGGCAGAAGCTGAAAGCGGCAGGGGCAGTCTGATCCATGGAGCTCAAGGACCAGATTCGCATCAATGCGCCACGCCAGCGTGTCTTCGAGGCACTGAATAATCCCGCCATTCTGAAGCAGGCCATCCCGGGGTGTGAGAGTCTCGAGGCGACGTCACCTACGGATTTCACAGCAGTGGTCGCAGCGCGTATCGGCCCACTGGCTGCGCGCTTCACCGGCAGCGTCAGTCTGGCGGATATCGAGCCTCCCGTGCGCTACACCCTGAGCGGAGAGGGCAAAGGTGGCCCCGCAGGCTTTGCCAAAGTCAAAGCTGCGGTCGAACTGGAGGACGACGGCCAGGCGACCCTGCTCAACTATTCCGTGAAGGCCGACATCGGCGGCAAACTTGGGCAGCTGGGAGGGTCCATCGTCGATCGCACCGCACAGAAGCTCGCGGGCGAATTTTTCCAGCAATTCGATGCGCTGATTACGCTTCCCCCCGGCAGTGAGGCAGACGCTGCTGCAACCGACGAGACTTCCAGCGACGGACCCGCAAGGGCTGCACGCGCAGGCATCGGCCCGCTATGGTGGGGCATCGCCGCGGCCATGGCCTTGTTGCTGGCCTGGCTTGCGCTGAAATAACGATTCATCAGGAGTAAGACGGCATGATCAAGCTTTATGGCCTCGCGGTCAGTAACTACTACAACATGGTCAAGCTGACTCTGGAGGAGAAGGGACTGGCCTACACCGAGAACGAAATCAGTCTGTTCAGCAATGACCCGACCTTCAAGACCCGTAGTCCCATGGGCAAAGTGCCGTTTATCGAAACCTCGAACGGATTCCTGTCCGAAACCGGAGCTATTCTCGAGTATCTGGAAGAGTTGAAGCCGACTCCGGCGTTGCTCCCCGCAGATCCTTTCTCGCGCGCCAAGACGCGCGAAATCATGCGCATCATCGAGCTTTATATCGAGCTCGCTGCGCGTCGCCATTTCCGGCATGTTTTCTTTGGCGATCCCCTCAACCAGGCGGCGGTCGAAGAGGCAAGGTTGGTGCTGGAGAACGGCGTATCTGCGCTTAAACACGTGGTCAAGCCGGGACCTTATCTTTGCGGCAACGAGCTGACTTACGCCGATTTTTACGCCTACCACAGCTTCCCGTATGCCAACCTGGTCACCAGCAAACTTTATGGATGGGACATCATCGCGGCAGTGCCCGGCCTGAAAGAGGTCTTGGCGGAAGTGGCGGCACGTCCTGCTTCTCGCAAAGTGGATGCTGATCAGCAGACCGCTCTGGCAGCCTTTATGGCACAGAACAGCGGCGGTTGATGTCGAAGGTCAGCCTGCCCGGTTTCAATGGGTTTCGACGCGGGTGGCTTCACAGCGCGCGCAGCGATGCACCGTGACCAGCTTGCCGGCTTTCACATCGAACTGCTTCTTCTGCCAGATGACCCATTTGTGAAAACCCTCTCGGCAGAGGGTCTTGTGGCGCGCCTTCTCCCCGGGAGGGCGCTTGCGAAACTGTAGGATGTCAGCCATGTCCGCAGCATACCCCCAACGCTGTCGGCGTGATGTGATGTGGTTCAGGATCCTCCGCGCTAGCCTGCCTAGGCGCGCTGCACGAACTCCACCACGTTGCCATCCGGGTCCCGCACCATCGCAATGGACACGCCGGGCATCAGTTCCTGTTTCGGGATGTCGAAAGCCACACCCGCGCGTTCACAGTCGGCGCAGATCTCATCGAGATTGGTCACCTGGAAGGTGAGATAACGGTAACCAAGCACCTTGGTGAGACCGCTCTCGCCAGCCGCGGGCGTTTTCTTCGGGTCGACGAGTTTCACGAAGCTGTCGCCAAAGGCAAGTCGATGCATGTGACCGAAGGGAATCGGCAGTTCGCCCAATTTTTCAAGACCAAGCAGGCCCTGGTAGAAAGCAAGACTGGCCTCGATATCCTTGACCAGGATACCGATATCCAAGGCATTTTTTGCGGGGATCATTGCCATGTTCGTGCTCCGGAGTTAATGGAATGGCGCGCAAGCAGCGCGTGCAGACCCGAGTGTGCCAAGCCAGACGTCACGCGACCAGCCCCCGAACGACTCCAAGCCAGCATCTCGGCGCGGGAAACGGCGGGCCGGGTATGGTAGTTTCCCCCGCTCAATTGGCAGTAGGAGGCCGTAGCCATGCAGTGGTTGATGGTGATGCTGATGGGCTTGTTGAGTCTGGGGGTGCGCGCGGCCGATCCGGCCCTGCCGGAATGCGCCGGTGACCAGGCGCCCCGGACTGCTGTCGAAAGTTTCATGCAGGCGATGAAGGCCCGGAAGTTCACGGAGGCCTACGATTTCGTTACCGCCACCATGACGGATGCCAAGCCACGAGAGGAGTGGGCCGCGCTGCAGAAAAAGATGTTCGATCTGGGTGGTGTCAGCATCGGCGCCATCGATGTGCGCGCGGCACGACGTGAGGTGCTGGCAGACGGATCCTGCAGCAACAAGGCCTGGGTGCCCAACGTGCTGCGTGCGGGCGATGTCCTCAACACCGAGGGCAGCACGGAATACGAGGTGTACTCGGTTCTGCTGGAGGGAGGTTCCTGGAAAATCGATTCTCAGGAGACCCTGTTTGACGAGGAGAGGATCAGCGAGTGGTTTCCGGACAAGAAATGATGGGCATCAAGGCCATACTGTGGGATTTCGGGGGTGTGATGACCACCTCACCCTTCGAGGCTTTCAATCGCTTCGAGGCTGAGCGGGGGCTGCCTCGCGATTTTATTCGCACGATCAATGCGCGAAACCCGGACGACAATGCCTGGGCGCGTTTTGAGTCGAGCCGGATCTCGCTGGAAGAGTTTGATGCTGCGTTTGAGGAGGAATCCCGCGCAGCCGGTCATGCGCTTGCCGGGCGGGTGATACTGGCCCTCCTGGGGGGTGACGTCCGCCCCCGCATGGTCGAAGTCCTCACGCGCTGTCGTGAGCACTACCGGGTAGTCTGTCTCACCAACAACATGAACACCGGGCATGGTCCCGGCATCTGGGGCACTCCTGAACGCTGTGCGGCGGTCGATGCGGCCATGACCTTGTTCCACGAGGTGATCGAGTCGA
>JAURMM010000024.1 GCA_030830685.1 Gammaproteobacteria bacterium
GCGTTGCCCACCGGAATGCAGTGGTAATCAGGCGCTCTGCCGAGCGCATCCACGATTTCAAAGGCGGCAGTCTTCTGCCCCTGCAAGCGGTAGGGATTGATGGAATTGACGATGGCTACCGGCGCGGCGTCGGCCATGTCTTTCACGATGCGCATGCCGTCGTCGAAGTTGCCCTTGATCTGGATGACCACCGAGCCCTGGATCATCGCCTGCGCAAGTTTGCCGAGAGCGATCTTGCCTTCCGGGATCAACACGAAGCTTCGGATGCCGGCGCGTGCCGCATAAGCCGCTGCGGAGGCTGATGTGTTGCCGGTGGATGCACAGATGATGGCCCGCGTGCCCTCAGCAACCGCCTGGGTGACTGCCATGGTCATGCCGCGGTCCTTGAATGACCCGGTTGGATTGAGGCCCTCGAACTTCGCAAAAATCTGCACTCCGTGACCCATCGCGCGGGCGATGTTGTCGAGCGGGATGAGAGGTGTATCGCCCTCGGTGAGGCTGATGATGCGGGTGTCTGGCCCAACCGGGAGACGGTTGCGGTAGCGTTCGATCAGGCCGTGGTAAAGGCCTGGATAAAGGGATCCGCTCATGAGAAAGGTTCCATCCGGATTCTGACGACCGGCGCCTTCAGCGCCGGCAGTTGTTCCATGCGCGCGATGGCTTCGTTCATCGCTTCCTCGCGCACGGCATGGGTGAGGATCACGACCTGCACTCCCTGCGCCGCCTGCTCGGGCTCGAGCTGGATAATCGCTTCGATGCTGATTCCGCGGTCGGCCAGGATGCGCGTCACATCTGCCAGCACACCTGGCTCATCCGCGGCCTGCAGACGCAGATAGCAGGCAGTTTCGGTCTCGGCGATGTCCAGCACACGCGTCTCCCCCAGCGTCTCCGGCTGGAATGCCAGATGGGGGACCCGATTTCCCGGATCGGTGGTAAGGGCGCGCACCACGTCCACGAGATCCGCTACCACGGAAGATGCAGTGGGTTCGGCACCCGCACCCGCACCGGACAGTAACACCGGGCCGGCTGCATCACCCTGCACGAGCACCGCGTTCATCACGCCATTGACCTGGGCGATGGGCTGACGTGCGGGAATGAGCGTGGGATGCACACGGATCTCCACGCCCTGGGCATTCTGGCGCGCAATGCCGAGGTGCTTGATTCGATAGCCGAGGCGCTCCGCATACTTCACATCTACCCCGGTCACATGGCGTATACCCTCCACGTACACCTGGTTGAACTGCAGCGGGATCCCGAAAGCCAGTGACGCGAGAATGGTGAGCTTGTGCGCAGCATCGATGCCGTCGATGTCAAACGACGGATCGGCTTCTGCGTAACCCAGGCGCTGGGCCTCGGCGAGGACTTCAGCGAAGTCACTGCCTGCCTCGCTCATCGCTGAGAGGATGAAGTTGCAGGTGCCGTTGATGATGCCGGCCAGCCATTGCACATCATTGCCGGCAAGGGCCTCGCGCATGACCTTGATCACGGGGACACCCCCGGCGACCGCGGCCTCGAAGGCGACCATCACGCCGCGTTCACGGGCGGCCGCAAAAATCTCGTTGCCGTGCAGCGCGATCAGGGCCTTGTTGGCGGTGACCACGTGCTTGCCGTTGTGAATGGCCTTGAGGACCAGCGCGCGGGCAGGCTCTATCCCTCCCATGAGTTCGGCCACGATTTCGATGTCGGGATCGTCCACGACCTCGAAGGGGTCGGCGACCAGAACGACGCCTGTCAGGGGACAACTGCGCGCGCGCGTGATGTCACGCGCGCTGGCCAAGGTCACCTGGATGCGGCGGCCTGCCCGCGAAGCAATGAGTTGTGCATTGCGCGCTAGCACCGTGAGCGTGCCGCTCCCCACCGTGCCGAGCCCGAGCAGCCCGACCTTCACCGGCGCCAGTTCAGCCACGGTCAGCCCGTCGCTTTGTCGCGCGCTGCGGCGTCCAGTACGCGCTGGGGATCGCGCAACATTTCCTTGACGCTGCGGATGGCCTGGCGTGTGCGATGAGGGTTTTCAATCAGCGCGAGCCGCACGAAGGAATCGCCGTATTCGCCAAAGCCGATACCGGGTGAAACCGCCACCTTGGCATCCAGCAGCAAGCGCTTCGAGAATTCCAGCGAGCCCATGGCTCGGAAGGGTTCAGGGATTTCGGCCCATACGAACATCGTGCCGCGCGGACGCTCCACAGGCCAACCGGCACCATTCAGTCCATCGCAGAGCACATCGCGCCGCTGCTGGTACATATCGCGAATCTCGGCGACACAGGCCTGTGACCCCTCCAGCGCGGTAATCGCCGCAACCTGCACCGGCGTGAACATGCCGTAATCGAGGTAGGATTTCATGCGCCCGAGTGCGTAGACGAGGTCAGGGTTGCCGACCATGAACCCGATGCGCCAGCCTGGCATATTGTAGCTCTTGGAGAGGGTGAAGAACTCGACGGCAATGTCCTTGGCCCCAGGCACCTGCATGATCGAAGGCGCCTTGTACCCATCAAACACCAGATCGGCATACGCCAGATCATGGACCACGTAGATGTTGTGCTCGCGCGCAATCTCGATCACGTGCTGGAAGAAATCGAGATCCACACATTGGGTGGTGGGATTGCTGGGGAAATTGAGCAGCAGCATCTTGGGCCGAGGCCAGGTATTGCGGATGGCCTGCTCCAGCTCGGAGAAGAAGTCGACACCCGGACCGATGGGCACGTGCCGGATGTCCGCGCCCGCGATCACGAAGCCGTAGGGATGAATCGGGTAGGACGGGTTGGGTACCATTACCACGTCACCATGATCCACAGTGGCCAACGCGAGATGCGCCAGGCCTTCTTTCGAGCCGATCGTCACGATGGCCTCGCTGTCAGGATCGAGCGAGACGTCGTAGCGTGTGCGGTACCAATCGCAGATGGCCTTGCGCAGCCGCGGAATGCCGCGCGACACCGAGTAGCGGTGAGAATCCCCACGCTGGGCGACTTCGATGAGCTTGTCCACGATGTGCTGCGGCGTGGGCTGATCGGGGTTGCCCATGCTGAGGTCGATGATGTCTTCGCCA
>JAURMM010000174.1 GCA_030830685.1 Gammaproteobacteria bacterium
TCAGTTCGTTGGCCTTCTTGGTGGCCGCGTACAACGAAACGGGATGATCGACGTTGTCGTGCACGGAAAAAGGCATGCGCGTGTTCGCACCGTAGACGGAGCTTGTCGAGGCATACACCAGATGCTCGACAGGCAGTCGCCGACACGCCTCGATGATGTTCAGGAAGCCGGTGATATTCGCGTCGATGTAGGCATGCGGGTGAGTGAGCGAGTAGCGCACCCCGGCCTGGGCCGCGAGGTGCATGACGCGCGCTGGCCGGGCGCTTTCGAACAGGGCATCGACCGCTGGCCGCTCAGTGATGTCCACCTTGTGGAATTCGAAACCAGGGTGCGACCGCAGGCGGTCCAGCCGGGCCTGCTTGAGGGCGACGTCGTAGTAGTCATTGAGATTGTCGAGGCCGATGACCTGATCGCCGCGCTCCAGCAGTCGCTCGCTGAGCCTCGCGCCAATGAAACCCGCAGCCCCTGTCACCAGAATTTTCATGTGACCCCTTGTTGAGCAGATGCCCGCGGATTCTAACCGCAAGCGGGACCCTGACCCGAGCAGATTCAGGCCTCCTGCCCTGCATAGCGGCCCGGACGGCCAAGAATGCAGCTCAATTTGCTAGACTCGTTGCTCAGCGCGTCAACAGCAGGAGATACAGACGATGACCAGTCGCCCCGGTCAGACCGCAGATAGCATGACGGTGGATATCGACAATCTCTACCGGGAGGAGGTCTTCTCGGACATGCGGTCAGCCTCCGTGCGAGTGCTCACGCCCGTGAAGGCTGACGGCAGCCCGGATGACAGCCGACCCCGCCTTTTCGTAGGCGACACCCAATTGATGACCCAGATGGGTCCCATCCCGGTTCAATTCGAATTGGAAGCGGAATCCATCGGCGAGGCCTTCGCGCAGTTCCCGGAGGGTGTGCGAGGCGCCATCGAGCGGCTCAACGAGCGCGCCAAGGAGATGGCCCGTGAGGAGGCCTCACGTATCGTGGTGCCGTCCAAGATGCCCGGTGCCGGCGGACTTCCCGGCGGCGGACTTCCCGGCGGCGGGCTGGCCGGCATTCCGGGCACACGCTGAGCGAATACACCCGCGTTGCACCCATCCCGATCGAGCTTTTCAACGGCCCCGACGGTGCACGCGGCCAACCCCATTGCACTGGATGTCGTCGACATCGAATGCCTGCGCGGGGATGCGCTGATTTTCGAGCACCTCTCATTCAGCGTTTCCGCGGGCAGGGTGGTGCAGATTCTCGGGGCCAATGGCAGCGGCAAAACGTCGCTCTTGCGTATGCTGAGCGGTCTCGCCACGCCCACTGCGGGGGATATCCTCTGGCATGGGGAGCCGATCAGAGAGTCCGCCCGGTTTCACGAACAGCTGATTTATCAAGGCATCTCCGTCGGCTTCAGCGTGAGCCTCACGGTGCGGGAAAACCTCGAATATGCGTTGGCGATCGCTGCGCGTGGGGCCCAGGCATCAACGGCGCGCGCACTGGCGCGGGTGGGATTGACCCGGTACCACGGGACCCTGTTCGGACGCCTCTCCTCCGGACAGCGCCAGCGCGTTGCGCTTGCACGCTTGCTGCTGGTACCTGCGCAGATCTGGTTACTGGATGAACCCCTGACAGCTCTCGATCGAGCCGGCAAGGAACTCCTCGAAGAGATGCTGCTTGGACACGTGGAGAGTAGCGGGATCGCGCTGGTAGCCACGCACCAGCCGCTGGGAATCCCGCCGGGTTACCTGCAGACCCTGGACATGGACCGTCGCACCGCATGCTGAACCCTGCACTTGTGGCCCCACGCCCTGCGAGTTTCGCCATCCTGCGCCGGGAGATGCTGCGTCTCTACCGTCGTCGTGGGCAGCTCATCCAGCCCCCTCTGTTTTTTGTCCTGGTTGCTGTGCTGTTTCCTTTTGCAATTGGCGGCGACGAGCACCTGCTGCGTGCACTCGCACCGGCTACGGTATGGATCTCCGTGTTGCTGGCCACCACGCTGAGCCTGGAGGATATCTTCCGAAGTGATCAGGAGGATGGCAGCCTCGAACAACTGGTGCTGATGGCGAAGTCACTGCCTGGTGCCTGTGCGCTGAAGGCGCTGGCACATTGGCTCTCCACGCCGGCGCCTCTGATTGCCATGGCCGCGCTAATGAGCAGCGTGCATGACCTCGAGGCGGACACCCGCTCGGCTCTGCTCATTTCACTGGTGCTAGGCACTCCCGTATTCAGCCTGGTCGGCACCATTGGCAGCGCACTGACCGTGGGCGTGCGGGGCGGGGCCTTGCTGCTGGCCTTGCTGATCCTGCCCCTGTATATTCCGGTGCTGATTTTCGGTGCTGGCGCCGTGCGCAACGCAACCCTATCCACGGCCACCGGCAGCGAATACTTCTTCCTTGCCGGGCTGTCCGTCCTGGCAGCAACACTGGCCCCTTTCGCCACGGCTGCCGGCCTGCGTGCAAGACTGAGCTGATGATCAAGACCCTGCACAAGTACGCCTCCCCGATGCATTTCCATGCCGTGGCGCGCGCGTGGTCCGCGCCGCTGTTGTGGCTGGCGGCGGCCTTGTTCCTGGCAGGCCTCGTCGGTGGACTTGTCCTCGCGCCGGCGGACTATCAGCAGGGTGAAAGCTTCCGCATCATCTATGTCCATGTGCCAAGCGCCTGGCTGTCCATGTTCGCCTACCTCGTGATGGCAGGGGCTGGCGCCACCAGTCTCATCTGGCGAGTGAAACTCATGGATGCTATCGCGCGTGCTGCGGCGCCGCTGGGCGCAAGCTTCACCGCACTTGCACTCGCAACGGGCTCCCTCTGGGGCAAGCCCATGTGGGGGACCTGGTGGGTGTGGGATGCCCGGTTGACCTCGGAACTGCTACTACTGCTCCTTTACCTGGGCTACATGGCATTGCAGTCTGCGATCGACGACCGTCGGGCCGCCGCCCGCGCGGGCGCCGTGCTCGCGGTGGTGGGTGTGGTCAACATTCCCATCATTCATTACTCCGTGGAATGGTGGAGCACCCTGCATCAGCCAGCCACGATTACCCGCCTTGGTGCACCAGCCATGGCGACCTCGATGCTCATCCCCCTGCTGTTGATGGCGCTGGCCTTTCAGCTGCTCTTTTTCGCGCTGTTGTTCATCCGGGTACGCAGCGAGCTGCTCGAATTCGAACAGCGCGCGTCCTGGGTACGTGAGATTCTGCGTCAGGCCCGTTCGCGATGAGCAGTGCGCTACGCGAGTTCTTCGCCATGGGTGGCTACGGGGCCTTCGTGTGGTCGTCGTATGGGCTGACCGCACTTTTGCTGGTCGGCAATCTGGTGCTCGCCCTGCGGCGTGAGCGCCGGGTGCTGCGAGAACTTTCCATGCGCGCGTCAGTCGGAGCAGAGCATGACGCCGCGTAGAAGACGCATGGTGACCATCGGTCTGCTGATTGCCGGCATGGCACTTGCCACGGGCCTGATTCTGCAGGCATTCGAACAGAACGTGATGTATTTCTACAGCCCGGCGGACATCGCTGCGGGCAAGGCGCCACCGGATCGCGATTTCCGCATAGGCGGCATGGTGGTGGACGGCAGCGTCAAGCGGGATCCCGAAAGTCTGGCCGTTACCTTCGTGCTGACCGATTACCAGCACGAGACTACAGTCCAATACACAGGCATCCTCCCCGATCTGTTTCGGGAAGGTCAGGGCATCGTGGCCCACGGCCGACTCGACACCAGTGGCCGCTTCACCGCACGCGAAGTGCTCGCCAAGCACGATGAGAACTACATGCCACCCGAAGTCGCCGACAGCCTGAAGAAAGCCCCACCCGGAGCCACTCCGTGATCGGGGAGTATGGTCACTTTGCCCTGGCTCTGGCATTGGCGTGCGCCGTGCTGCAAGCCGTGGTGCCCCTGAGCGGCGTGGCGCTTGCGCGCGGTGCATGGATGGATTTCGGCGGACATGCTGCGCGCTGGCAGTTTTTCCTGCTGTGCTTTGCATTTGTTGGCCTGGCGCAGGCCTTTCTCGCGCATGACTACGGGCTGATCTACGTGGCGCAGAACTCCAACTCCGCTCTGCCCTGGTACTACCGGTTGTCCGCCGTGTGGGGCGCCCATGAAGGCTCACTCCTGCTGTGGGTGCTGGTGCTTGCTGGCTGGGCCTCGGCAGTCAGCCTGCGCAGCCGCGGCTTGCCGCAGGACATCTCCGCGGTCGTCATGGGTGTAATGGGACTCGTGAGCACCGCTTTCCTCCTGTTCCTCATCATCACATCCAATCCCTTCCTGCGACGTTGGCCCGCAGCCCAGGATGGCGCTGACCTCAACCCCTTGCTGCAGGATGTCGGTCTCATCGTCCACCCACCGCTGCTCTACATGGGTTATGTCGGCTTCTCGGTGCCTTTCGCCTTCGCAATCGCCGCGCTGGTCAGGGGCAGGATGACGCCAGCCTGGGCGCGTTGGGCACGGCCATGGACACTGGCTGCGTGGATTTTCCTCACGCTCGGCATCGCGCTCGGCAGCTTCTGGGCCTATTACGAACTCGGCTGGGGAGGCTGGTGGTTCTGGGATCCGGTCGAAAATGCGTCCTTCATGCCGTGGCTGCTGGGAACTGCTCTCATCCACTCATTGGTGGTGAGCGAAAAGCGCGGATCCTTCAAGAACTGGACTGTGCTGCTCGCCATCGGGACTTTTGCACTGAGCCTGCTTGGCACCTTTCTCGTCCGCTCAGGGGTGCTCACCTCCGTGCACGCCTTCGCAACCGACCCGGCGCGTGGGATCTTCATTCTGGCGATCCTTGGCAGCCTGGTGGGTGGTGCCCTTCTCCTCTATGCCTGGCGTGGACCCTCCGCACTCGCCGGCGGCAGTTACGGTCTCATCTCGCGTGAGAGCTTCCTGCTCGCGAACAGCCTGTTGTTGACGGTCGCCACGCTCACGGTGCTCATCGGCACCCTGTACCCTTTGGTCCTAGACGCCCTTGCCCTCGGCAAGATTTCCGTCGGCCCTCCCTACTTCAACCTGGCGTTCGGACTGGTGATGGTGCCGCTGGTGCTCATGATGGGCCTTGGCCAGTTTGCACGATGGAAGGAGGACAGCCTGGGTCGCCTGACACAAGGCCTGTTCCGTTTCGCGCTCGGGGCTGGGCTCATCGGTGCTCTTGCCCTCGCGGTGCTGTCACCAACCGAACTCGGCTCCACGCTCGGCGGCATGCTGCTCGCGCTGTGGCTGGTGGCCAGTACCACTGCAGGGGTGTGGGCCCGGATTCGTGACCGCAGGCAGCGCCTGCGCGCACTCCTCGCCCTGCCACGCGGATTCGTGGGCCAGGCGCTGGCCCATCTCGGCTTCGCCGTGACGCTGGCGGGAGTGGTGTTGACCAGCAGCCAGAGTATGGACCTCCATACGCGCCTGGCGCCCGGCAGCACAGTTGAGCTGGGTAAATACACCGTCGAGTTCGAAAGCCTGAGTGAGTATGAAGGACCCAATTTTCGCGCCACCCGGGGTGTCTTTCATATCTCGACTGAAGGTGGCGAACGCCACACGCTTATGCCGGAGAAACGGTTCTACCAGGTGCGTAACATGGCCATGACCGAAGCGGGCATCGAACCCGGCTTTACCCGGGATCTGTACGTTTCCCTGGGTGAACCCCTGGGGGATGACGGCGCCTGGAGCGTGCGGCTGCACGTCAAGGCATTCGTGCGCTGGTTGTGGCTGGGCGCCCTGATGATGGCGCTAGGAGGTCTGCTCGCCATCAGTGCGCTTACCGTGCGCAAACGCCGCGAGGCATCACAGGCCGCA
>JAURMM010000025.1 GCA_030830685.1 Gammaproteobacteria bacterium
CAGACATCCGGAAGTAACAGTCCCGCAGGTCGAGGCCCCGGGCATCCAGCTTGCGCAGGTCGAGGCGGCTCAAATCGGTGCCGCGCAGCGCACAGGTTTCACCTGCGCTGCGGCGCCGATTGAATTCTTCGACTTCTCCTGAGCGCAGCAGTATGTAGAGTGCGCAAGGCGGGTTGTCTGGCATGGCTTTCTCCTCCGGGCGGGTTCAATCCGGGCGCAGATGCTCGAAAACCTCGCCCAGCGTGCCGTAGTTCATGTATCCGAGTCGGGCCAGTGGGCGCAGCGCGCGCTCGTCCACTTTCCCATCGACGATCAGCGCATCGTCGATATGGACCCCGACGACCGCGCCGATGACCACGTGGTTCTCACGACCGTCAAGGGTAGGTGGCAGGTGGACTATCTGATGGACCGTGCATTCAAGTGCTCCCAGTGCGCTCGCAACCCGTGGTGGGCGGACAAGGCGGGAAGGGAGACTGGTAATGCCGCAGGCTGCGAATTCATCCACTTCGGGAGGGAATGGGCCGGAACTGGCATTCATGGCAACCAAATCATGCTCCCCCACCAGGTTGGCCACGAATTCGGGCACTTCGCAGATGTTGCGGTAAGTATCCTTGCAAGTGCCTGGCTGCGCCGCATTCGGTGCAAACATCACATAAGGTGGATCCGCACACACCAGATTGAAGTAGGAATAGGGGGCTAGGTTGACTACCCCGTCATTGCTCATCGAGCTGATCCAGCCGATGGGCCGCGGCATGACCAGCGCATTCATCGGGTTGTACTTGAGTGGCGCCTTGCGTAGCCCGTCGGCGACGGCAAAAAACATGCTGAATGCTCCGGGCTGCTGCGACAGCGGGATGAGGTCCGGTAACATAGGGAGTGGGCACACGGCGTGTCAAACGCATCACCAGTTTGAACGCCCGATGTCCTTCCCGGGGAATTGCGAGAAATCACCATGCCGAAGCTCATATCTGTTTCCTGTGCCCTGATTCCGCCCAAGCTTGTACTGGCGCTGGTCCTGATCTCCTGCACGACTGTCACGGGTGCCAACGACCTGGATCTGCCCGATATCTCTCTTGTGGCGGCAGCGACCGAGGCTGCCATGCCGGAGCCATCGCCGGGCGATCTGCACGAATTCGTGGGCTCCGTGGCGACAATCCCATGCAACAGCTGGGAAGTGCTCGAGTCTCCTGATGCGGATCTGGTTGAGAGTGCCTGCGGAGACTACCGCATGTATTTCAAGCGGAGTGAACAGATGAATCTCCATCGGGTCACGACCGCAGACAGCAAGGAGCTGGTGCGCTTTGATCCCGCCTACCCTGCGCTTCAGTTTCCGCTGGCGGTGGGCAAGCGCTGGCGCAAGGCCTACACAGGCCACTCGCTGCTCGAAGACATCGCCTGGCAGGGGGACGTGAGTTGTGAGGTGGCCGATTTTGCGAAAGTGAATGTGGCTGCGGGCGATTTCGATGCTTTCCGCATTGAATGCAAGGATCGCTGGAAGGTGGCAGACGCCGAGAGCAGTGTGACCAGTACGACCTGGTACGCGCCGGAACTGGGTGCCGTGGTCAAGTCGGTCAATTACGAGGATCCGCGCTGGAACACCGAACTCAAGCGCGTTGCGCGCTGACTTCCAGCCAGCGCGAGGACTTTGCACGCATGCTGAGCAATCGCGCCTGGTGGGCGGCTGGCGCCATGTTGGTGGTGCTGACTCTGATGCTTGGGCTGGCGCGCATCAGCAGCGTGCCGCTCGACCCGCATGAGATTTTCGTGGCGGGTACCGCAAGGAGCATGAGTGTTCGCGGTGACTGGATACTCCCCTGGTTCAATGGTGAAGCGCGTCTGAACAAGCCGCCCATGAGCTACTGGGCCGCGGGGGGCATTGCGGCCATGGCCGGAGACCTGCCACGAGTAGAAGCGTGGCACGTGCGCATGGTGTCCGTCATGGGCGGCATCCTGATGATGCTGACCACCCTCGCATTGGGTGCCCTGCTGTTTGACCGGATGACTGCATTGGCTGCGGGAGGGGTTTTGCTGGGCAGCGCGGGTCTGTTCAGCTTCATGCATGACGGCCGCCCGGACATGCTCTACGCCGCCCTCTGCAACCTGATGCTGCTCGGGTTTGCAAAATGCGCATGCGCCGGAGCAATCACCACCGGACACAGATTCCTGTGGTGCTTGCTGGCCTGGGTGGCGTGTGCTGTGGCCATCCTCACCAAGGGCCCCCAGCTTCCTCTGTTCATGCTCTGTGGCCTCGCGTTTTTCCTCTGGCGCAACGAGGACCCCCGATGGGGAACACTGGCGAGCCTTCGCCCGGGCCTTGGGCTTTTCCTGGTTGTACTCCTTTGCGCACCGTGGTGGTGGGCCTTGGGCGAGCGCCTGAGTGCCCTTGCCGTGGAACGGAGCCAACTCGGCGGGACCTTGCTGGTGCCCTCGCTGACCCACCTGGGCGAGCTCTACTACGCGTGGCGGCCGCTGCAATTGCTGCTGCCGTGGCTGCCCCTTGCAGCTTTGGCCGTGGTATCGGCCTGTCGCAGTCGGGTGGCGCGCGAGGGGCTCGGCTTTCTCTGCAGCCCGCTGCTTGCTTCCGCCATCGCGCTCAGCTTCGGTCGACAGTATCGCTATTTCTATCTGCTGCCATTGCTGGGGCCAATGGCCCTGATGGTCGTCAGGCCGCTCGTGTCCACCCTGCCAGCACGAGGGCAGTGGCCGCTTTCCACCCGCCTTGCACTGGGTGTGCAATGCCTGCTCTTGCTGGCGTGCGCGGGCTGGGTTGTCTCGGCGCGTGGAGAGCACGGGCTCTGGATCGTGCTGGTGCTCGGCATCGGCGTGCTACTCGCGCTTGTGGCCGCGCGCCTGGTGCAAGGACACAGGGCAACACGGCTTATTCTCTTTCTTGCCGTCCTGATGACTGCTGTCTGGTTGGCAGCGGCGCTCACGGGAAGGTTGTGGAACGAAGAGCGCTATGCATCACATGCTCTCGCGCGCAAGGCGGCTCATCTCATTGACAGTCAAACACCCTTGGCGACCCTTTACATCAGTCCCTCGCTCTATGCCTATTACGCCGACCGAGATGTCCCGCAGCTGGAGACAATCGCGCAACTGCAGGCAACACTCGAATCAATACCGGGCAGAACTCTGGGGCTTGTGATACCGGGATCCCGTGTGAAGAGCCTGCAGGGGCTCTTTGAGGTGAAAACCGTGGAAGGTTTTTCCCGTGGGGCGGACCGGGAGATGCTGGTCATCATCCGCCCGCGCTCAAGGCCCTGACCGAAACTCACCTTTCAGGTGCGTGCAACCGGAGGCGTCTCAGGCGCAGGGCGTTGGAGATGACCGATACGGAACTCAAGCTCATGGCCACTGCGGCGAACATTGGCGACAGAAGCCAGCCAGTAAAGGGGTACAGAACCCCCGCCGCCAAGGGAATGCCGAGCGCGTTGTAGAAGAATGCAAAACCCAGGTTCTGCCGCATGTTGCGGCAGCTTGCACGGGCGAGCTTGCGTGCAGTCTGTATCCCCTGCAGGTCTCCCTTCAGAAGCGTCAGGGCCGCGCTGGCAACTGCCACGTCTGTGCCCTGGCCCATGGCTATTCCGACATCGGCCTGCGCAAGCGCAGGGGCATCGTTGCTGCCATCACCCGCCATCGCGACCACCCGCCCCTGCGACTGATAACGTGCGACCAGCGCTCGCTTGTCTTCTGGTGACAGTCCGCCGAGTACTTCGTCCAGAGGCAGATTGGCCGTCATGGCCCGCGTAGCCTCGGGATTATCCCCAGAGGCGACCACAACTCTCATGCCGCCCTCGCGCAGCAGACGCAGGGTAGGTTCCGCCTCGGGTTTGAGTCGATCGCGTAGCGTGATGCTGCCCAGCAGGTGCTCTCCGAGCGCGACATGCACGACCGTGGCGCCCTGCGCGATTGCAGTGCCTACCGCGGGTGTTCCCAAGGGCTGTGCAACGCGCATCGCTTCCAGCAGGGCCCTGTTGCCAGCGGCACAGGGCACGCCGCCAATCACGCCTTTCATGCCGCTCCCTATGACAGCGGAAAACTCGGTCACCGGTTCGAGCGTCAGGTTCCGGGTGCGGGCTTCATCAACCAATGCCCGCGCGAGAGGATGTTCGCTGCCCTGAGCGAGGCTGGCTGCCTTTTGCAAGAGGTCCCCTGCGCTTGCGTCACGGCACGGGAAAATGTTTTCCACGGCCGGCTTGCCGGCGGTCAGCGTTCCCGTCTTGTCGATGACGAGTGTGTCTACAGCATCCAGGCGCTCAATCGCGGCCGCGTCACGGAATAGCAAGCCGTGCAGCGCGCCAAGGCCGGTCGCCACGGTGATCGACATTGGTGTGGCAAGGCCCAGCGCGCAGGGGCAGGCAATGATGAGGACCGCGACGCCGTTGACCAGGCCCGCAGACCAACCGGGCCCCAGCACGCCCCACAGGATGAAACTCACCAGAGCCACGGCAACGACGACCCAGACAAAGATCCCGGCCACTTTGTCGGCCAGACTTTGCATAGGCGCCTTGGTCCGCTGTGCCTGCGCGACCAGCAGCACAATCTGCGCAAGCCGCGTCTCATTGCCTACGCGCCGGGCCTGCATCAGGAAACTGCCGGTCAGATTGAGTGTCCCCGCATTGATCCTGTGGCCAGGCTCGCGCAATACCGGGAGTGGTTCTCCCGTGAGCATCGACTCGTCCACTTCGCTACGGCCCTCCACCAACAGGCCGTCAACCGGGATCTTTTCGCCCGGCCTCACCCTGAGTCGATCGCCCACCAGAACTTCGGACACCGGGATCTCTTTTTCGCTGCCGTCGGGCGCAATCAGATGTGCGTTCGATGGTGCGAGTTCCAGCAGCGCACGCAAAGCCTCGCCCGTCCTTGCGCGCGCCCGCAGTTCCAGCATCTGTCCGAGGAGGGTGAGCGTGACGATGACCGCCGCGGCCTCGAAATAGACGCCCTGCGTGCCAAGGCCTCCTGTCGAGGACGGCCACGGTAAAAAAGTCACGAGGCAACTCCACAAAAAAGCACTCAGCGTGCCCAGGCCAATCAAGGTCCACATGTTCGGGCTGCGCATACGCACGGACTGCAGGCCACGCTGCAGTACAGGACGTGCCGACCACCCCATGACGGGGAGTATCAGCAGCAGTTCCACCCAGGCTTGAGGGAGCGGCAAGGGTAGGGGAGCGCCGTGTCCGCTCATCGCCAGGCCAGTGATCACAAGGGTGAAAGGCAGCGCAACGAAAAAACGCTGTCGCATATCGCGCAGCTCTGCGTCTGCGCCAGCATCTGTCAGCGACGGGAACATGGGTTCGAGACTCATCCCGCACAGGGGACAGTCTCCAAATTGATCCGTGACAATCTCCGGATGCATGGGACAGGTGTACTGGGCGCCCGGCGCGGGGGGTGGAGTCTGTGCCTCTTGATCAGACAATCCGGCAAGCCGCGCCAGAAAACGCTCCGGGTCGCTGCGAAATTTCTGCAGGCAACCGGTGCAACAGAAACGCCAGGTCTTTCCGTCCATGACGAGGACGTGCGGGGACTCGGGTTTGACCGTCATGCCGCAGACCGGATCCTTGTCCATGGGCAGCTCTGCGACTGCGCCATCAGCCGGAGGCTTGCCGCAGCAGGAATCGGAAGGTGTCATGTCATCGATGCTCCGCGGGGCATGTCACCGTCGCGTGTAGAGGGGCCTTTGTCGCGAGGGGTGCTCCGCCTGTCCATGCTTCCTGGGGCGAAGTGGCGATTCCGGAACTCGCCAGGTGAGAGCCCATGCCAGCGCTTGAATGCCTTGCCGAAGTTCGCCGGATTGTTGAAGCCGAGCGCGGCGGCAACTTCCTTCACCTTGAGTGCGTCGTTGGCGAGCAGCTCTGCCGAGCGAGTACGCAGAAAGTCATCAACGATCTGCTGATAGGTGAGGCCCAGGTGCCGCAGCCGGCGAATGAGCGTTCGGGGTGCCAGGTGCAGATGCGTGGCTACTTCCACCAGGGTCGGGAGTGAGCGCGAGCGATCGGCCTGCTCAAAAACTGTGGAAAGATAATTGCGCAACTCGCCCAATGTAGAACGCTCTCGTGGTGAGGAAAGCAGTGCTTCGCATTGTTGGAGTGCGTGAGCCCATGTCGATTCCAGATAACCCATGTTGGGCTTCGCTCGCCAGTTCAAGGGAATGCTCAAGGCATTGCAGGGCGCATCGAATTTGAGCGGGCCATGGAAGTATCGTCTGTAGCGGTCGGCCCAGGTGGGCGCCGGGTAGGCAAACTCCAGGGCCATGTCGCTGACCTCGACGTCGTACACGGTTTGCAGGTACTGCATCAAGACAATCAGGGGCGTCTCCACCAGCATGGGTAACGAAGCGCCCAGATCGATGAGTGGCCAGAGCTCTGCGCGCAGCCCGTCATTCTCTACGCGGCCCTGCAGGTGCATGTATGGGATACGGCTCGGAAAGTAGCGCAGGAAGACGTCGACGCCGTCGCCCAACGTAGGGGCACTCATGAGTGCCACGCTGATCGGGCCATGAAAATGATCGGAGAGCGTTCGCGCCCAGTCGAGATACCAGTCGGGATCCTTGGCCAAGGCTCGGGTGTTCTCGATGTACTGAAGGGCTTGCCGCACGCTGATCCGGCAATCGGGTGCATCCAGATCACTCAGTACCACACCGGTACCCGCAAACAGTTTGTCGACGGGAAAGAGCCGCGCCAGGTGACGTCCGTAGATGACCGGCATGAGAAGGTTTTCGATCGAATGTCTGTCCACGGCAATCACTCGATTCAGAGTGGCATCAAAATAACAGAAATTGTCAGGACCTTCCCTTTTTTGCTGCGCATGCGCACAGCTAGCTTACGGACACGTACCCGCCGCAAGCATCGAGCGGCATACAGCCTCACCTGCGATTGGATGACGATTGCTGTCGGGGGGATAAACGGGATGCTGACCGGGACAACCAAAAAGAGTGAGAAATCATGAACGAACAGGAAATCGTGGACCGCAATGTCGCAAAGGTGAGGTTGTTCATCGATGCCTGGGGTGCGATCGATCCCGACGTGGCAATGGCTTGCCTGTCCGACGACATCGTCTACATCAATCAACCCCTGGCACCTGTGGTCGGCCAGAAAGATGTTCGCAAGATCGTGGAAGGCATCATGAAATTGTCACACAAGGTGCACTGGGAGCTGCGCAACGTCTTCGGGCGAGGGAATACGGTGGTGACGGAACGCCTCGATTGCTGGGACTTCAACGGACAGGGCTGGGGGCTGAAGCTGCCTTGCATCGGCATGTTCGATCTGAATGCGGCGGGCAAGATCTGTGGCTGGCGTGACTATTTCGACAATCGCATGTGGTTCGAGAACGGGGGTCCCACGCTGCATCTCGACTGAATTGTCCTGTCAGTTCAGCCTGCAACCCAGGCCACGCATGTTTTCCGGGAATGATGAATTCGTGTCGCAATGCCTCATGACCGACAAGGGCGCACAGGCGGTACGAGGAGAAATCACATGACTATGAGCAACGCAGAAAAAATCGCCCGTAATGAAGCGGCCGTAAGGGCCTTTCTCAAGGGTTGGGATGATCTGGACGTAGAGGCTTGCATGGCGCAGATCACGGATGACATGTGCTATCTGAACCAGCCGCTGGAGGCGATCCGGGGGCGCGAGCAGGTGCGCAAGATGCTGGCCTCCATCTTTGCGCCAGCGAAGAAATGCTCATTCAAGCTCATCAATGTCTTCGGACATGAGAACAAGGTCATCACAGAGCGGCTAGACCAATGGGACTGGAACGGCAGCGGCACCTGGCAGCTCAAACTGCCGGTGTGCGGCATGTTCGAGCTCACGGAGGATGGCAAGATCTACGAATGGCGGGAGTACTACGACAATGAACTCTGGACCCGCGACGGTGGGCCGAGTCTGGTGCTCTGAGGTGGTCACATGAGCAGGAACCGCATAGCAGGGGAAGAACAGGGAACAGGCGAGCAAGGTGGCGCCGAGCAACGGGTTACGCGTGTTTTCGTGCATCCTTCGGCGGTCAAAGCCCTGATGCTTCGGAATAATGACCGCATCACCTCTCTTCGGAGATAAAATCGTGACGAAATTCTCAAACGACTTCAGAGCACGCTATCTTTTTCAGAAAGTTCCTGAAAGCGTGAGTGGTGCAACATTAATTCTGCAATGACCATCACAAAACCCTAGACAGGCGGATTGCAGGCTGTCCGCGCTGACAGCATTGGAATGAAGAGGGACCCATGCCTGAAGGACACACGATCCACCGCGCCGCGCGCGACCAGCACCGTATGTTTACTGGTCAGCGCTTGGCTGTGAGTTCGCCGCAGGGGCGCTTTGCCGCAGGTGCTTCCCAGGTCCATGGGCGGGTGTGTGTGGACATCGAGGCATGCGGCAAGCATCTGCTCTACCACTTCAAGGGTGCGCCTTCCTTGCACATTCACTTGGGGCTCTTTGGGCGTATTCGAAAAGGCAAGATGCCCGCAGGAGAGCCCCGCGGTGAGGTCCGGGTCCGGCTGGTCGGAGAGAGTCATCACGTTGACATCAACGGTCCGACCATCTGTGAAACGCTGAATGACTCGGAGGTAGCGGCCTTGCTCGCGCGTCTGGGGCCTGATCCATTGCGGGATGATGCAGAGCCGTCACTCGCTTACCAGCGGATCAGTCGCAGTCGCATGCCGGTGGGGCAACTGCTGATGGATCAGTCGGTGATTGCGGGGATTGGCAACATTTATCGCACCGAGCTGCTGTGGCGTCAGCGCGTGCATCCTGAACGCCCCGGTCGGGAACTCAGTGAAGCGAGCTTTGAGGCGCTCTGGCGGGACGCCTGCAACCTGCTCGCCCTGGGGGCGAGGCGCAACGCCATCATTACCGTGGAAAACGTGCCACCTGCGCGCTCACGTTATCGCGAGCGGGTGAACATCTTCGGCAAGACCGAATGCCCCGACTGCGGTTCTGCGATCCGGCGGTTCACGCTGGCCACTCGCAAGGTGTACGTCTGCGAGCACTGCCAACCCCGCTGAAAGGCTGCAGCTGCATCGGTGCGGCAAGTCGGTCCGCGCTCAGCGGGCTGCAACGAGCGTGGCCAGCATCTCCTCCGCCAGCGCGTGACCGGATTGCCATGCCAGTTCGACGCGGGGACCGAGATGCCAATCCCCGCAGGTTCCGAGGCGACGCTCGGCATCCCACTGGCAGGGTGTTCCGAGCGCACGCTCTACCAACGCATGGCGCCAGCGATGCGCCCGAACCCATCGGGGCCGCGCATACACCTCCAGTTCAGTTCGCAGGGCTGTCACGAGTGAGCTTGTGACCTCCACCTCATCGTCCTCCAGATGTGCACGGGACCAGGCAGCGCTCGCATGCACCAACCAGAGGGCTTCGGAGTCAGAGGGATGACCGGCTTGACGTGCAACCCAGGCTATCGGGCCATCACTCTCCACGCGCAACGCGTCAAACGAGGGGGAGGGGTGTGAGGAGAGCGCGCACCAGACTGCCCAGCACGGTGCGAGTCGGGCGGCGCCGGATGACATCGCAAGGTCGGGTGCCGGAATTTCCAGCAGATTCGCCGCCTGCAGTGCGGGTACTGCCAGCACTACGGCATCGAACTCCTGAGTGAGGGATCCATCTTCAAGCCTCAGGCTGTACCTTTTGCCACGGGGGACCAGCGCTTTGATGGCGGTCTCGCTCTGTATGTCAAGGGCTCGGGCGAGCTGTGCCGGCCAAGCATTCATGCAGGGTTTGCCTGCAAATCTTGCATCATCCGGCATCACCTGGCGCGAATCGTTACTGCGCACCAACGCCTGTGCTGACCAAGGCCTGAGCACGTTCTGTTGGACCAGCGCGGCAACCTCCTCGGCGAAGGCTGCGCTACGTGCGGTGAAGTATTGCGCGCCATGATCGACAAACCGTTGGCCATCTGCGGTGCCGATCTCGCGGGAAGCCAGACGCCCCCCGGGCCTGCGACCTTTGTCAAAAAGTTTTGGTTGGAGGCCGACCGAGGCAAGCCGCCGTGCGCAGGCGATGCCGGCGATGCCGGCGCCGATGATGGCAATCCGTGGGAAGCGTCCGGTCATTGAGATGCAATTTCCTGCGTCAGGTGCTCAAATCCTGCTGTGAATGGCAAAACCCGCAAGACCGCCAACGGCTACAGCGTGGCCAAACCCAACCTGCCGAACAAATCCTGCGCGCACTGTGGACGCCCCTTCGCCTGGCGCAAGAAGTGGGCGCTCAACTGGGATGCCGTCAAGTTCTGCTCGGAACGCTGTCGCCGCGCGCGCTGATTCCCGCCGGTTGCCGAGACCTCAACTCTCAAGCCCATACACCCGGGTCGCGGTCCCGCGGAACATGGCATCCTGCTCGGGCTCCGAGTAGCGCGCAGCCATCTTCTTGAAGGCGTTCCAAAGCACCTGGTAGGAGAGGGCACATTTGTCCACCGGGAAGTTGCTTTCGAACATGCAGCGTGAGGGACCGAAGGTCTCGATCGCAAAGTGGTAATAGCGTGACTGTCGTGCAACGAGCTCGTCTGACGTTGGCGGGCGAGCCCCAAGCTCAAAGCCGAATCCGTTCCATGGCATGGCGAGTCCACCAAGCTTCACATGGACATTCCGGCAACGCGCAAGTGCCTTCAGATCGCGCGCCCAGACTTCGCGAATCTCTTCTTCGCGATTGGCGTAAGGTCCAACGCCCAAGGGAGTCCCCAGATGATCAAGAACGATAGGGGTTTCCGGGTACGCTTCGGCCAGCGCCGTCAGGTAAGGGGTCTGGTGGTAATAGTGATAAGCATCGAACACCAGCCCCATGGAGGAGAGCACTCCAAAGCCCTCCCGGAAGCTTGCCTGACCATACAGGTTTCCATCCTCGAGGCCAGGCATGGAAAGAAGATCCGGGCAAGCGTCCCAGGCCGCTATCTGGCGGATGCCACGAAACAATGGGCTCGCCGCCCGATGCGCCTCCAGCACTTCGCGAACTGCAGCGCCCATGCAAAGATCTGCAGTGGCCATGATGGCGCCAATTCGGGCAGCACCTGGAATTTGAAGTGCCTGTGCAGCGAAGGCGTCCACCCATTCCGTTTCGCCGACGACCTTGAGGTGCTCCGGTCCATCAGTGCGGTAACCTTCCCAGCACTGCAGGTAAACGGTCTGCTCCACGCGATGGGTCGCCGTGTCTGCATGCAGCTCCTTGAGGTCATAACGCGGGAAGTCAGGATTCTGCGCGAAGAAGTGGTGGTGGGGGTCGACGATGCGGCGAGAGGGATCGAGAGTCTCCTCTTCTACCTGGGCCAGCCATTCCGGTCGAACGACGATGGGCATGGGATGCTCCTCGCGGGTGAACAGTCACCTCACTATATTGGTCAGGCAGCAGTCGCAGCAATCGCCGAAGGGAGGAGGTGGTGAAAGTTGCGCAGGCCCACATGGCACCGGCGGTCAAATTTTTCCCGTCCGACCTTCGTGCCAAGTTCGAACTGGCGGAGTACCGGGATGTCACTGCCCCCGCAGTATTCTTCAGGTGCTACTCGGCGCAGGATCTGGAACTCATTGCAGCGCACCGCGGACCCAGACTTTTGGTCTGGATGGGATCAGATACCTTGAATGCGGGGCTCGTCCGCAAAGCGGCGCGTCTCAAGCCCTGCCACCATGTGGCCATCTCCAGTTTCATCGCCAGGGAGCTGGCCTCTGAGCGGATCGCCTTCTTTCGCCTGCCCGCGCCAACTTCTACGGTCTGGACAAGGTGCGTGAGCTGGAGGCGCGCTTTCCGGACATCGAATTCATCTGCTGTGCACAGGACTCCCACCCCCGCGAGGCATTGGTCGAGATCTACCGCGCCTGCTTCATGGGACTCCGGCTGGTGCCCCATACGGGCTTCCCAATTCAGTGGTTGAGCTGGGGCTGATGGGACGCAAGACCGTGCATAACGGGGATCTGCCCGTTAGCTTGAGATGGCGATCGCTTGAGGACGTGGGCAAACATATCAAGAGTGAGCAGCGCACGGTTGGTCAGATAGACCACGCCCTGGCCGGCGCCACGCGCCGGGCAATTGAACTGCCCGAGGCGTGGCTGGAGACCGCCTATTACCGGGGATTCTCCGGTTGGTGGCGCAGCACGTCCTGGCTTGCTGCCCGGTTGCGCGACCGCGGTCAGGGATAGACGATACTCAGGCCTTCCGCTACCAGTGCGGGTTGGGCGTATCCATCGATCTCGATCGTGTTCTCGAAGGTCAACCGTACACCATCACCCTTCACCTCATCGGCGGCAAGCAATTTCTGGCGCAGACGGACGCGCGAGCCCTCTGGCACGGGGGCCGTGAAACGCACCTTGTTGAGACCGTAGTTGATGCCCCGGCTGCGGTGTTCGATTCTCCAGAGTGTCGCGCTCAGGCGCGGCACGAGGGAGAGCGTGAGGAATCCGTGGGCAATCGTCTTGCCGCCCGGCATTTCGTTTCTTGCGCGTTCGACATCCACGTGGATCCACTGGTGATCGCCGGTGGCCTCGGCAAAGAGATTGATGGTCGCTTGGTCGATGCTCACCCACTCGGAGGTACCGAAGTCCTCACCGATGTGGTTTTTCATGTCCTGGGGCGAATTGATGACGCGCATGGAAACTCCTGCTGCTGGAACAGACTGCCGTGGGGCTCGGATGGTGGCGGGAGTATAGGCGCGTCGCAAGCTGCGCGCGACGGTAGGGGCTCGCGGGTCGGGGAGACCAGCCCGCGAGCAGGCACAATCAGAATTCGATGCTCAGCCGTCCGCCGTACCACTCGTAGCTGCGGTAGGCACCGCCCAGCTCACGGTTGTAACCGAAGTTCATGGTCAGGCGCTTGGCTGGCTGCACATCCACGCCGAGCTCCACGAGGCCAGTGTCACGATCGTCGTCCAGCGGCAGAGCAGTCAGCATCACCGTTTCGCCACCCAGACGCCCTTGCACACTACCGATCCTGTCCGCGAATTCATGCCGCCACGCGGCACTGAAGCGGGGCGCAACCTTCACGGAGCCCGCCATGAAGTCGCGGGTGAGATCGAATCCCAGGGTGGGCAGCAGGGACTGGCGGTTGGTGTCGCTGTCTCCTGAGCCGCCCGAGATGGCCAGGCTGAAGAGGTATTCGCGACCCTGGATGCCCACGGCTTGGTCGCCACGCAGCGCAAAGTTGTAGGAGTCCGCATCCCAGCGACCCGCGTCCTCTGCATCAACTTCAGCATCCGTCCAACCAAACTGGGCGGTCACGACCGGACCCTTGCAGAAGCCGTAGGAGGCACCAACGGTTGTGGTGTTTGCCCAGTAATCACTTGCACCCTCGACCGGGGTGATGCCGCGTTCGTGGTCCGTGTGGCGGACATCCACGAAGGTCTCGAAGCCGCAGGGTTCAGGAATCACCCGGGGCGCGAAATGCAGCAGGTCGTACTGGTTGGAAACCAGCGTGGTCCACGCGCGCGCCATGACGAGGTTCCTGCGGCGGGCCAGGATCGATTCGTAAAGGCGCGCCGTGACCGTGCCCTACACCCGGGAACCGGCGATGGATCCCTCACCAACGACGTCTCCCTGATTGAAGGTCTCGAAGTCCACGGTATTCACGCCCTGCTCGAAGCCGGTAGTGATTTCGAAGTCCGTGAAATCACGGAAGCCTTGGGAAATTTCGTCCTCGGGGCCGGTGTAGATTGTGTCGTCCGTCTGCTGGCCGGTACTGACCGCGTTGGTCAGGATATCCGTGCCGTAATTGCCCACAGCCCACCTGCCAGCCACTCGTGCGGTGGAGGGGTCATAACCACGCAGGTCGAAGCTGAACCGATAGCTCTGGCTTCCGGTGGGTGACACGGTAGTGCCTTGGACTACCGGTGCGCTGTAGGTGGAGATCCACTGGGAGGACTGGTCATTGGCAAACACTTGCCTACGGACCAAAAACCTAGGGCCCGCTGCTCCGGGCGCGAGCCCAGCCTTTTACGAAGTGGTGGAGCTGAGGGGGATCGAACCCCTGACCTCTGCATTGCGAACGCAGCGCTCTCCCAGCTGAGCTACAGCCCCCACGCTGGGCGCGATTCTAGCGATCTCGGTCGGGCTCTACCAGCCTGCCCGCAGCCGCCCAGCGTGCCAGCATCCACAAGGCTGGTTAAACTGGGCCCCCGCGCTGTTGGGCGCTTGTTTGCGGGTGATTGCTGTGGCCTCCGTTCCAGCCCCCACTGAGACCTATTGGCCGGACTTTCCTTCGGTGATGAGGGAGGCGTTGTCCACCGTGCAGGTCAATCTTGGTTATCGCTGTAACCAGGCCTGCACGCATTGCCATGTGGAGGCTGGTCCCGCGCGCACGGAGCAGATGAGCCGGACCACGATTGACCTGGTGCTCGCGTATGCCTTGCGCCACAGGCCTGCCACCCTGGACCTGACGGGTGGTGCGCCGGAGCTCAACCCGCATTTCCGTGACCTGGTGGCGTCAGCGCGGGAGGCGGACCTAAGGGTGATCGATCGCTGCAATCTGACAATCCTCGAAGAGCCTGGGCAGGAAGACCTCGCGGGCTTTCTCGCCCAGAACGGCGTGAAGATTGTTGCCTCGCTTCCTTGCTACAGCGCCAGCAATGTGGATGCGCAACGGGGACGCGGTGTATTCGATGCCAGCATCCGTGGCCTGCGGCAACTCAACGCCGCGGGCTATGGCACGCCGGGTTCCGGGCTCGAGCTCGATCTTGTTTACAACCCGGTGGGTGCCCACCTACCGCCGGATCAGGCCGGTCTTGAGGTGACGTATCGTCGCGAGCTCGAGGGTGCACACGGCATCCGCTTCAACCATCTTCTTACCCTTACCAACATGCCCATCGCGCGCTTTCGACACCAGCTGGAACGCGAAGGCAAGCTCGCCAGCTACATGCAGCTGCTCGTCGAAAACTTCGCCAGGGAAAATCTTGAGCACCTCATGTGCCGCAGCCTCATCAGCATCGATTGGCAGGGATATGTGCATGACTGTGATTTCAACCAGATGCTCGGAATTCCCCTGGGCGCTGCGGACAACGCAGGTAAGCGCGTACATCTTGAGCAACTGATGACAAGAGATCTGAGAGGCGCCCGGGTGGCCGTGGATTCCCACTGCTACGGCTGCACTGCGGGGCAGGGCAGCAGCTGCGGTGGTGCGCTGAAGGATTAACCGGCACGGTGCGCACCATGCCGGCGACTCCGCGCTTCTCCATCATCATTCCCGTCCTGAACGAAGCGGCCTGCATTCGGCACACCTTGGAAGGCCTGCAAGCTTGGCGCGCTGAGGGGGACGAAATCATCCTGGTCGATGGTGGCAGCACGGATGACACGCTGGCTTTGGCCCAGCCACTGACCGATCTGCAACTCCTGTCGGCCAGTGGCCGCGCAAACCAGATGAACGCCGGGGCTGCGGCAAGCCGCGGCGAGGTACTTCTTTTCCTGCATGCCGACACGCTGCTGCCCCGCGACGCGCGGCAAATGCTGGAGGGCATAGCAAAGTCCGATGGGTGCGCCAGGTGGGGGCGTTTCGACGTTCGCTTGTCCGGCTCCCGTCTTGCGCTGCGGGTGGTGGAAAGGATGATGAACCTGCGTTCGCGCCTGACTGGAATCGCCACCGGGGATCAGGCCTTGTTCATGGACCGCACACTCTTTCATGCCGTGGGTGGATTCCCGGCGCAGCCCCTGATGGAAGACATCGAGCTCTCCGCGCGCCTGAAGCGTCATTGCCGGCCGCACTGCCTGCGCATGAAAGTGGAGACCTCCTCCCGTCGTTGGGAAGCCGGCGGGCTCCTGGCGACCATTCTTCTGATGTGGCGTCTGCGTCTCATCTATTGGTGGACCGGCGATGCAGAGGCGGTGGCAGCACGTTATCGCAACGTGCGCGGCAAATGAGCTCACCACCGATGATTCTGGTGTTCGCGCGGGCGCCTATCCCGGGTGCCAGCAAGACGCGACTCATCCCGGCACTGGGTGCCTTGGGTGCGGCACGGCTCCACGCCAGACTACTGGCGCGTACGCTTGACGAGGTCTCCAAGGTGCCGGATGCACGCGCCGTACTCTGCGCAGACAGTCCGGAATCGGCTGAATGGTTGGTGCGATACGCCCTGCCCAGTGGATGGGAACTGACGGTGCAAAGGGGCGAGGATCTCGGCTCGCGCATGCATCATGCGCTGGTCAGCGGGGTATCGGCGGCGGGCCGTGTGCTGCTGATCGGGTCGGACATCGTCGATTTTTCGGCAGATGACCTGGGGCAGGCCCTGAAGGCTTTGGAAAATGGCAGGGAGGTCGTCCTCGGTCCGGCCGCGGACGGCGGTTACTGGCTGGTCGGTACCGGCAAGCCGTTGCCCGACGCGCTCTTCAAGGGCCTCTGCTGGGGCGATACCGGGATCTTCCGTGAGACCTGCCGCCGCTGCGAAATGCTCGAACTACGTTGGCAGGCAGTTTCATGCCGTCACGACATAGACGTGCCGGCCGACCTTCTCCTGCATCAGTCTGGACTGGAGTCCCTCAAGGATCCTGCTTGGTGGGTGGAGCCTCAGGGAGATCCTGCTCCAGAGCGTTGAGCTTCTCGGCGATCGCCGCTGCGTCGATTTCGTACTGCCCGCGACCCAAGGCCTCGCGGACGGTTCGCACGCGCTCAGCGTCCACCGGGTCGGCATCAGCCACTGCATTTGCCAGCACCTGCAGTGGTGATTCGGGATTGTGCAAAGACACCACCGTGTTGGTGGATGTTGTGTCTTCGGGCATCGGGGTCTCTGCCTCCTCTCTCCCATCCTTGGAAGCCCTGCGCAGCACCACTACCTTCAAGCCGGAACTGGTCTCGTCTTGCGCCATCTACCTCACTCCACGAATGTCGTGAATCTTAGCGGCGCCACGAGCCGACGCTTGAGCGCTAGGTGAAAGCGCAGGAGGCTCAGGCGGGGACCAGAACGGGCAGTGTGAGCTCGGCGGAGATGTCCTCGAAGCCCACTCGCAAAGCCAGTCCCGGCACCAGGTGCCGGACATCCCCCTTGAAAGGTGCCAGCAAGCGCACCCCTTCGCGCAGCGTTGCGGTGACCATCACGCAGGGGACGAGCGACCGAAAGGCTGGATGGAAGGCGTGATGCAGCACGGTCCAGCTGTGGACTTGAGCGTCTCCTGCGGCGTCGATCCACTCCACATCGAAGCAGTGGCACTGCGGACACAGGGGGCGAGGGTAGTGGCGGAAGGTGCCACAGCCTGCACAGCGCTGCAGGCGCAGGCGATGATCGCGCAGGCCCTGCCAGTGGGGCAGGGTATCGTTTGATGTCCGGGGCTGTGGCCGCAGTGCTTCGGACATCTCTCCTACTCCCGCGCCAATATCGCCAGCGTGCCGTCACCCAGATCACCGTAGCCCGTCACCAGACCGACCGTTGCGCCGGCCACCTGCGTCGGCCCCGCGCTACCCCGGAGTTGCCGCACCAGCTCCACGATGTGGTTCATGCCGACCATGTGTGCCTGGGACAGCAGGCCCCCGTGAGTGTTGATTGGAAGCCTGCCCTCAAGGCGTATGGCCCCCGAGGCGACGAAATCACCGCCTTCGCCCGGCCTGCAGAATCCCAGCGCCTCCAGCTGACGTAGCACCACGTACGTGAAACAGTCATAGATCTCAGCCACATGGATGTCCGCGGTCGTGAGCCCGGCCATGCCGAAGGCGCGCGGAGCCGCTTTCACGAGACCAATCTCCAGAAGGTCTTTGCGCTGTGTGATGGAAGTGGGTGAATCAGGATGGCCCTCGGCCACACCGAGCACGGAAATCACAGGGTGGGGCAGGTCTCTTGCACATTCCTTACGTGAGACCACGACCGCCGCAGCACCACTGCTTTCCAGACTGCAATCGTGCAGCCGGAAAGGATCCGCAATCATCCTCGACGCCAGATATTCTTCCAGTGTGAGTGGTGCGGTCATCATGCCGTCACCGCGCAGGCTGGCGTTGCGGCGGGTGGAAATGGCGATCTCTGCAAAATGTTCAGGCCGCGTGCCGTAGCGTTCCATGTGCAGTCTCGCCATGGGGGCATACAACTGGGCGGGAGCAAATGCGCCCATCGGCAGCTCGAATTCCGCCACCGTATTGAATTGAGGCATCTGGCGCAGCCGATCGCTGATGCGTCCTCCCGCCGCGAGATTGCGCGCGACCGGAATCAGCACATGTCGGCAGAGCCCGCTACTGACGGCTGCGCTCGCGCACTGCACGGCCGCCACCGGGCTTGCACCACCCAGAGGGGTCATGGCTGAAAACTTCACCTCGTCGAGGCCGAGGTTGACAATCAAATCCTCAGCCACCACGCCCATGCCGGGGTAAGGGATCAGTCCATCGATCTCCTGCGGCCGCAGACCCGCATCACCAATGGCCGTAAGCGAGGCCTCCAGGCTCAGCCTCAGTACCGATTTGTCCGAGGACTTCGAATACGCGGTCTCGCCAACCCCGGTGAGGGCAGCACGTCCGGAGAGTGACATCTCCAAGCACCCCTGAGATTTGTCTGATTACGCCTGACCTTAGGGCGGGACCCACCACCGCGCAAGACAGCTTGTGTCCATCCGATCGCGCAGTACACTTGCCGCGGGTTCGAACGTCAAATCCTTGACGCAACAGAGGCAGACAATCGGTGGCAAACATTCCCGTGCTCTTGATAGAGGATGACCCCGAGACCACCCGACAGGTCTGCGAGCTGCTGCGTTATCTCGAATTCCAGGTGATTGCTTCCGGCTCGGATGGGCCATGGGCCTACCAGTTCGAGGGCGAACGTGCACCCTACATGGTGTTGCTGGGGGCGTGCGGTGGTGGCGCGGACCGACTGTCGCTGCTGCGCGAAATCAAGAGCTTCGATCCCTACACGCCACTATTGTTGCTGGAGGGTCCCCAGGCCTCTCATGAGCCCGGGGAAGGCTTTGACCGTGGTGTCCTGGCGCGCGTGTTCCTGCCACTCAAGCATTCCCACTTCGAAAATGCCCTGCAGAAGGTGCAACGCTTTCGCGAGGCCCGGCAGATGCCGGGCTCCGAGCGCAACCCGGAGCTTTTCCGGAACCTAGTTGGCAACAGCCCGGGGGTGCTCCGTGTTCGCAGCATGATCGAACGCGTGGCGGGCAGTGATGCCAACGTGCTGGTGATAGGCGAGTCCGGCTCCGGCAAGGAAGTGGTCGCGCGGCATATCCACTACCAATCCACACGCCGCGGCAAGCCTTTCGTTCCGCTCAATTGCGGCGCGATTCCGCCGGATCTGCTTGAGAGCGAACTCTTCGGTCATGAAAAAGGCGCCTTCACAGGCGCCGTGAGCAGTCGCCAGGGTCGCTTCGAGCTGGCCGATGGCGGCACCTTGTTCCTCGATGAAATCGGAGACATGAGCCTATCCATGCAGGTGAAGTTGCTGCGCGTGCTGCAGGAGCGAACTTTCGAGCGTGTGGGCAGCAGCCGCAGTGTGACCGTGGACGTTCGCATCGTTGCGGCCACGCACGTCAATCTTGAACAGGCGATTGCCGAGGGGCGCTTCCGCGAAGATCTTTTCTACCGCCTGAATGTTTTTCCGATCGAAACCCCACCGCTGCGTGAACGGGTTGAAGATCTCCCGCTGCTCATCCGCGACCTCACGGAGCGCATGAAACATGAAGGCCGGGGCTCGATCCGGCTGAGCGAGGACAGTATCGAAGCATTGAGCGCCTATCCTTGGCCCGGCAATGTGCGTGAGCTTGCGAACCTCGTGGAACGCTTGTGCATCCTCCATCCGGAGGGAGAGGTGGGTGTTGGTGATCTGCCTGCCAAATATCGCGCGGGCAGTGCGCCCGCCAGGCTTGCCGGCGACGTGTCAAACGCGCAGCCCTTGCCGAGGCTGCCGGGAGCAGCCGCTGCATTGGCCGAGTTGCCTTCGAGTGCCATCGACCTCAAGGAGCATCTCTCCAAAATCGAGACATCCCTCATCACGCAGGCCTTGGAGGCCGAGAACTGGGTAGTGGCGCATGCTGCGCGCAGATTGCAGTTGGGCCGGACCACGCTGGTGGAAAAAATGCGCAAGCTGGGCCTCAACCGTCAGGAAGAAGTCACGGATTCTTGACGCGCGACCGGATTCCCGGTGCGCCCGCCCGCGCATGGACCGGCATGTGGGGGCCGTCTGGGCACATGCCTTCATTCTCAACCCATTGTTTCTGATTAAGAAATAACTTTCAGCCACCTCCTTCGGTCCAATTCGGCGAAGTCTGGCACTCCGCTTGCTGCCGCTCCTGGCACCAGAAAATGATCTTGGAGCTGCCCTCGTGCTTATCTTCTTCTACATCGAGCATCCCAACGGTGAGCGGGAGCATCTGTGTCTGCCGCTTACCGCCGCACTTTTCCTCCTGAACCTCTCTTGCTGAGTCCACGCACTCCTGGCCGTTGCCCGATGGGGTATGGCCACTTCGCTTCGATCCGTTTCTGCACCTGATTCCTTGCTGGCAACCGGACCAGCCTCCCGCAGTGACACATCGTCAACCTCCTGGCACTGAGCGTCGGATTCCGTCACGGATTTCTGTCGCCGGCCAGCGACAGAAGTCAAAAACCTGACGCCTGATCGGGCCCGCACGACGCCCGGCAATCGAGACGTGAGAATCACAACCTTCTGTTTTATTTGGGAATAGTTGACCGCCGGCGGGACTCCGGCACAGTTGGTACACCGCTTGCTCTCTCCAGTCCGAACCCCACACGGGGCGGATCAAAGGCCAAGGCTAGATGCCAGGCTGAATGTGGAGAACACCGAATGATGACACCGACCGGACGACGAGAAATGACCCGCACGCGGGCGCTCGCCGTCACCAGCGGCAAGGGCGGCGTGGGCAAGTCCACGGTCGCCGTCAACCTTGCTGCCGCGCTAGTCGCCCGCGGCGAGCGTGTGGTTCTACTCGATGCGGACCTCTCCCTGGCGAATCTGGATGTGCTGCTCGAACTCGCTCCAGGCATGAATCTGGCGGACGTTCTGGAAGGCCGTTGTGGCTTGACCGAGGCGGTTCGCTGCGGGCCGGCCGGACTGCGGGTGGTCCCCGCAACCCAGGGCAATCCGAAGATGTCCGCGCTCTCACACCTTGAGCGTGCCGGGCTTATCCAGGCCTTCAGTGAACTCGGCCCCGAGATCGATTGGCTCGTCATCGATACCGCCGCGGGCATGACCCCGGCCACCCTTCAGTTCTGCGTTGCCGCGCAGGACGTCCTGATCGTGATTTGCGATGAACCGGCTTCGCTCTCCGATGCCTGCGCGATGGTCCGGGCGCTGAAGGAAACCGGTCGCCGCTCCCGGTTTCGCATTCTGGTGAACATGGTCGCTGCGGGTGAGGACCCTCGCGCCACATTCCTGCGCCTGGTGGATCTCACCGATTCGATGGCTGAAGTCAGCCTGGAATACGCCGGCAGCGTGCCCTATGACCGCACCGTCGCCACTGCTGCACGCGAAGGTCAACCCGTAGTCACCGCGCACCCCGATGCGCCAGTGACCTCTGCATTCACCAAGCTCGCCCGTGACACCGGGCGCTGGCCTTTGCCCTCTACCGCAAGTGGTCAGTCCGAATTCTTCCTTGAAAACAAGATTCACAACGAAGTGATGGAAAGGCGCGTACGCATATGAACAAGACAGCCAAAAAAGCCGGCACCACCAAGACCAAGCCCGTGGCGGTGGACCAGAACGAACTGGTGCGTACCTATGCGCCCCTCGTCAAGCGCATTGCCTACCACCTCATGACTCGCCTGCCGCCCGCAGTGCAAGTGGATGATCTCATTCAGGCCGGCATGATCGGTCTGCTCGATGCCTCCAGAAACTACGACCCCTCACAGGGCGCGAGTTTCGAAACCTACGCAGGCATCCGCATTCGCGGCGCGATGCTTGACGAGATCCGCAAGGGTGACTGGGCGCCGCGTTCCCTGCACCGCCGAATCCGCGAAATCGCCAAGGTGGTTTCCGAGATCGAACACGAGAAGGGGCGTGATGCACGGGACACCGAAATTGCCGCGCGACTGGGCATGGATCTCGACCACTACTACGAGACCGTGCGCGACGCCAGCAGCTACAAAGTGTTCAGCTTTGAGGCTCTGCCAGCCAGCGAAGACACCTTGTCCCAAGGCTTGACCGATCGGATCCCCGAGCCGCTCGAAAGCCTGGAACAGGAACTGTTCCAGAAGGCCTTGGCGGATGCCATCGCCAGCCTGCCGGAACGCGAGCGCCTGGTGATGTCCTTGTACTACAAGGACGAGCTCAACCTGCGCGAGGCGGGGGCGGTCATGGGTGTGAGCGAATCCCGCGTCTGCCAGATTCATTCACAGGCCGTGGTGAGGCTGAAGTCCCGCATGGCGGGCTGGCGCGCCTGAAGCGTGAGAAAAGGTATGCGTCAGTCCTCCAGAATCCTGCTGGTCGATGATCACCCGGGTGTGCGCAGGATGATCTGTTCCTTGCTGCAAGAGGCTGGTTACCAGCAGATCGATGAAGCGGCAGAGGCACAAGGGGCGCTGAAACTGCTTGAAACCAAGCCCTACGATCTGGTGCTGATTGATGCGGAATTGCCCGGAATATCCGGTATCGATTTGCTCAAGGTGATTCGCGGCGACGCAAGGACACAGATGCTGCCGGTGCTCCTGGTGACGGCGCAGGCTGGCCGCGAGCAGATGATCGAAGCCGCCAAGGCCGGATTGAATGGTTACATCCTCAAGCCCTTTGGTGTGGAGGATCTCAAGGCTCGAATCGGGCGCATCCAGACGCGCCTCGCAACGGCCGCCTGACTGGGGAGATGATGATGCACGCGCTGCCACAGACAGCAGTCACCCACGGAGATGAAGCCACCCAGATCCTCGCTGGGGCATGGGCCGACTGGCAGTTTGAAACGACCGATATTTCCGGGATGCCCCTCAAGACACTTGCCATCGAGACGGCAGAATTCTTTGATCCCGGGATTCCTTCAACCCTGCCTGCCGCTGTCCCAGCCCGCACTGAAGTGAGCCCCCCTTCCGCAGACCAGATCACGGAAGAAGAATTTGAACAGTGGCTGGACGCGCTGCAAGGCAAAGGCACTGCGCCCGGAGGCCCGGCAGACGCGGAGGAGGCGACCCAACTGCTCGCCGTGCCGGCGCAGGTTGATGTGGCGGACTCGGGCAAGCTCGCGCAGGTGAGCGACATTGCCTTGGAACTCATCGGGGTGCGCAACGATCTGCGCGCCCTCAGCGGTACGCG